>JBCFBD010000071.1:0-13476 GCA_038562455.1 Anaerolineaceae bacterium
GCTTGAGTGCTTCGTAGTCGGCGATGGGAAGCATAACCAGGACGGGGAGACCATCGCGCTCGACGATGAGGTGCTGCTTGTCTTTGAACACCCGGCGCAGCGTGTCACCGATGTTGCGCTGGAGTTGGGTCGAGGAGATGACTTCAGGCGTGGGGTTTGTCTGGTTGGATGTTTGGCTCATCCGTATAGTTTAGCATCAGTACGTAGGCGTCCGTATTTGGGGATGCCTTAGTACTGGTCAATCCAGAATTCCCAGGTCTCATTTTCGAGGTCATAAGCACCCTGTAGAGCCGTATCATCGGGCAGGATGCGGCCCTTTTCCCAATCGCCATCGCGCGCAATGCTCATAAAAGCCGAGATGTAAATCTCGCCGTTTTCCTGGCGTAGCTCGACCCAGCCACCGGCGACGAGGGACATATCAAAGAGCTGCCCCACCTCGAACGTGAATTCTTCGGAGTACTCAACGGAGCCGCTGCTGTCTGGCTCAAGCTCGCCCATCGTGATGCTGGTGCGCTGTAGTTCGTAGGGGATGTCGCGGACCGCCTGCTTAAATAGACATTCCAGTAATTCAGATGGTTTCATAAATGACTACCTTTTTTTAATTCGTGAAGAATTCTCAGAACTATCGCATCTGCTATACCTTGAACATCACTTCTGGTGAAATTTTCGGCATTGTCTACTAATTCGAGTATTTTCTCTGCGTGTTTAAATACAAAAATCATCTGTTCTTCCATGGTCATATTTATTTTTCCTTCCGTAGCATGTTGTTATTGTGGATTTCGTGGGCTTGTTCCATTACTCGGTGATTGAGTTGGATAAGTTCGCGGTAGTCGCTCTCAAAACCCACGGTTTTATTTTTAATGTCTTCGTTAGTGAGTAGCTCCCACCATCTGAGTAATTCTTGTTGTGTCATTTACCCCCTGTCATCTATTATATGTATTGTTACTTAATATTATATATCAATACGTATAACAAACAAGGGGCAATTCAGGGAATGGCCCGTTTGTATCCGCATTTTTGGTTTCGCATTCAGGGCCGTTGAGAATGGAATATATACGTCTCAAGGTCCTGTGAATGGCTGACATCAACAGGCTGGGAGGTGGTTATAGAGGTGGGCGCAGATTTCCAGACCGAAGCCTGGTAGATGTGAAGCTGAGTCGTTGAAGAGCAGACCTAAAACACTCACTGGAACGAATTTGAAAGTGCGAAATCATCGCTGAATCAAAAATCCGCCCTCTCTCCTCATACACATAGTAGTGGGGGGTGGTGCGGAGGGGGAGTGTGCTACGTTTTTCGGCGGATTTCAGCCTGTTTTCCGGTGAAAACTACGGTTACTCGTTACCGTAGGTGAGACCGTAGATAATTAGCCAAACCACTGATGTCATATCTGTTCCCGCCCTCCAATCTTACGTGGGAACGAGTATTGATTTGTCATACCTATCCGGATGATCAGCTACCCAATCTGATCTTGTTGGGTATACTTGTCATAGTTGATTATTAAGAATAGCGGTCACAAGCTCCGTCTTGTGGTTGGTAGAGTTTGTTTTTTTACATGCCTGATGAATCCCTTTAGCAGGTAGGAATGATTCATCGAATTTCACTCGTCATCTTGTCGTTCTTCTACAACCAGAGAATAGGGTTTTCGTCTCGGATGCGGGGGTTGATACTGTAATGGAGATTGCATACTCGACTAACTTTGGTCGTTTCATAAAGGGACGTGCCGAGGATGCTTTGGCCGTGTTGATTGATGAGGGGTATAGCCGCAAGGTGAGCCTGTTATTCACCTCTCCTCCATTCCCCCTAAATAGAAAGAAAAAGTACGGGAACTATCAAGGGCAAGAGTACATTGACTGGTTGGCATCATTCGCCCCTGTATTCCGCGAGTTGCTGTCACCAGAGGGCTCTATCGTGATTGAGCTTGGCAATTCCTGGGAACCAGGGAGCCCCGTTATGTCAACACTGGCACTAAGATCGCTTCTGGAACTCCTAGATCGAGGGGGTTTCTTCCTTTGCCAACAGTTCGTCTGGTTTAACCCGGCAAAGTTACCTTCACCTGCCCAGTGGGTTAATGTGGAGCGCATTCGCGTTAAGGATGCGTACACACACTTGTGGTGGATGTCAACGACGGAGCGGCCAAAAGCGGATAACCGGAAAGTGCTTCAGACTTACAGCGACTCAATGAAAAACCTCCTGAAGACGCAGAAATACAACCCTGGTTCAAGACCGTCAGAACACAATATTGGAAAGGCGTCGTTCCTTACCGACAATGGGGGAGCCATACCCCCCAACGTCATTTCTGTCGCTAACACAGGTGCCAGCTCAGATTACCTGCGTTACTGTCGCGCCAACAATCTCAAGTCCCATCCTGCCCGTATGCCGATAGAAGTTGCCGACTTCTTTGTCAAATTCCTAACAGACCCGGGAGATTTGGTTTTAGATCCGTTTGCTGGAAGCAACACAACAGGGGCAGCCGCAGAGGCACTTGAGCGTTCCTGGATAGCTATCGAACCTGAAGAGGTATACATTGAGGGTTCCAAGGGGCGATTTCCGAAATTATTCCCTGGCTCCGTCGAATAAACACGCTAGCTGATTGTGAGTATATCGAGCAGCAAAAAAGCAACATGCCAAAAAACAAGCTAGATGCTTGCGATCTTCATAAGCTGTTCATTTCAGCACTTGATGGTGGGGTGGCTTCAGTATCTGATCTTGAATCGAAGCCGCTGCTTGCCGATTTGTGCCTACCACTCCCAATGAGGATCCGGCTGTACATGTTCAACATCACCCATCCGCCTGGTGGAAGAACTCCTGGCGAACACAAAATCCAACTCATAGTCCCTGGCCAGGAACGAGGGCAAACTGGCCAGTTCGATCAATCCAATGGACGGTTGGTTGTGCTTGCAGGATACAGTGAAGACTCTGATGTATTTGTCTTGTGGGATGCCGGTTTGTACCCGGAGTTCTCATATTCCCGGAATGTTCAGGTCAATCCTGAGACTGTCTATGCCGCTGCATCTGGTCGGTTAGTGACACAGGATCGGCGTTTGAGAGGACAGGGTATTGAGAAAGTCATTGCGGCACCCCCTCAAAAACTGAAAGATGCCCTTCAGTTAAGGGCCCAACTTACAATAGCGCGCCTAGTAGGCGGTGACAAATAGTGGGAAATCTGTCCAAGCTTCAGTTGAAGCCCTCCTATCATAAGGGCACTGAGGATATTGCTGAGGATTTTTATCTGCCTTGCATGTCAAGTGCTGTTCGCTATGACAGAGCAGTCGGATTTTTTAGTAGCTCAATTTATGTTATTGCCTGGCAGAGCCTGCGTGGTTTTGTCGAGCGCAGTGGCGCAATGCGCATCATTTGCTCACCGATGTTGTCACCTGACGACATACACGCGATTGATGAAGGTTATGTTGCCAGAACAGATCTGGAAATGGGGAACAGGCTTCGTCAAGAAATTCAGAAATTGCTTGCAAATCCATTCTTGAGACAACCGACTCGTGTTTTGGCGAGTCTTGTTGCCCTTGGCATTGTGGAAGTTAGGATCGCCTACCCCCAGGATTTTCAGGAAGCGCGCTATCGTCGCCTGTTTCATGACAAGGTTGGTATCTTTTCTGATGAGCTCGGCAATAGTGTGGTTTTTAAGGGATCAATGAATGAAACTTGGTCTGGGCTTTCCTCTTCGGGGAACCTTGAGTCTGTAGATGTCTACGTATCGTGGCTTGCTGATCGGGATGCGCAGAGAGTACGCAGTGAAAAAGAGTATTTTGAAAAGTTGTGGGCAAACGAATATCCCTCTCTCAGTGTAGAGAAATTCCCAGAAATTGCTCTTCAAGAGCTTATCAGGGCCGCTGATACTTCGAACTGGCAGGATATGGTTGACCAAATCTGTGCTGGGATCGATGAGAATACCAGGCTATCGGCTGACAAGAAACCAGGTGGGAGAAGACTCCGGCCTCATCAACTGAATGCTCTTCAGACTTGGTTCGAACGAGGTAGACGTGGAATTCTTGAACATGCTACGGGTAGTGGAAAAACCTATACCGCGTTGAGCGCCATACGAGACGCTCTCCTGCGTAAGGAAGTTCCCATAATACTTGTTCCAAGTCGCCTGTTGTTCGAGCAGTGGTACCAGGAAATCAAAGATACGTTTGAAGACCTTGATCTGAAAATACTCCGCTGTGGGTCTGGGCACATTCAGTGGAAGCAGCAGAACCTTTTGTATCGGTGGACTAAGCCATCTGAAGATCACCGGATTATCATTGCTACACTTCAGACCGCAGCTTCATCCGAATTCATCGCAAATGTCAGCCAAGGCGAGCATCTTTTCCTTGTGGTTGACGAAGTCCATCGCCTTGGAAGTACCCGCAATCAACACCTGTTACAGCTTGAGACGGGACCACGTCTTGGTCTGAGTGCCACACCTAGAAGAGCCGGTGATCCTCAAGGGACGAAAGCCATTTTTGATTATTTCTCAGGTGTGATTCCCCCGCCCTTTACACTGGGTGATGCCATAGCCGCAGGCTCCTTAACACCATACATCTACTATGTCCATTCGATGTTGCTTTCTGACGAGGAACAAAAGAGGTGGGATCAATATACGAACCGGATCAGGCAGATATATGCTCAGTATGGAGATAATCCGGTTGGGAATGCCCACCTCCTTGAGAAAGCACACCTGCTGTTGATACGCCGCGCGCGCATAGTAAAAGGTGCGAAAGAAAAAGCGAGTATTGCCGGAGCGATAGTTGCCGAGCATTTCCAGCCTGGAAAGCGTCAACAGTGGATAGTCTATTGTGACTCCAGAAACCAACTCGACGAGGTTCTGGAGATGCTGAAGTTAAGAGGCATTGATGCTCAGGAATATCATTCCCAAATGCAGGGTGATAAGGAACGCACCCTGCGGGATTTTGAACTCAATGGAGGTGCTGTCGTATCCATACGCTGTCTTGACGAGGGGGTAGACATACCTTCAGTTACCCATGCACTGATATTGGCTTCTTCAAAGAATCCACGGGAATTTATCCAACGACGCGGGCGGGTACTCCGACGTTTTCCAGGTAAACATCTGGCGTTCATACATGATCTTCTCGTATTGCCAGGCGAAAATGCTTCTATACAACAGGGCACTCCCTCAGGTACGGCTATTCTTGAAGGAGAACTTGCTCGGGCAATTGAGTTTGGAAAGATGGCTCTAAATCCAGGTGCAATAACCGAATTACAGCGAATAGCTGATCGATATGCACTCGATATTGGCACACTGATTGATGAGGGTTTCGAAGATGAGAGCGATTAGTCCCAAAAGCATCTTGAGCACGATCCTGAACATCAAGAATGAGGAGCAAATCGAGATCCCTGAGGATTTGTTGGCGGAGATCATAGAACTCGAAGCTCAATCGGTGGATGACCGATACGACATGCGAGCGCAGATACGCAGGCAGCTCGATCAAATGGTGGATCAGTATATAGACCACGGAGATCAGTAATGCTACGCCTTTCCAAACTCGAAATCGACAATTTCGGACCATTCAAAGGGTTTCAAACGCTGACTTTTCCCCCAAGTGGCGTCACCATCATCTATGGTGAGAACATGCGTGGGAAAACCAAGCTTCTCAACGCGGTGCGATATGCGCTTTTCGGGAAGGTGCTGACGCGAAGCTCGCGAGAAGAGCCGCTATACCAAGTTGGAAACTGGGAAGCAGCCAAAGAGGAAGTGTTTGGTTTTAGCGTCAAGTTGCATTTTGTCAACAATGATAGGCAGTATGTTCTCACCAGAAATCTTGTCCCCAAGCGGGGTGTTGCGCTTCCAAACAACGAAAACGACTACGTAGAGGAGTTTTTCCTCAAACGAGATGATGTGATGCTCGGCCCAGAGGAAAGGGATCGGGAAATCTCCCTGATCATGCCCGAGCAGGTGTCCCGGTTCTTTCTTTTTGACGGTGAATTGCTCCAAGAGTATGAGGAACTTCTCCGCGACGATAGCAAGATGGGTGTGCGAATCACTGAATCTATCGAGCGAATACTAGGCGTTCCGATTCTCATTAACGCGCGCACAGATCTTCGAGAGCTACATTTTGATGCCCAGCGGCAAGCTTCAAAGGCTGCTCAACACAACAAAAAAACCCAGGAATTAGGAAACAATCTCGAATTTCTCACTGAACAACGAAAGCACCTCCAAGATGAGCGCGATAGATTCAGGAATGATTTGTCTCAATTGGAATCAGAAAAAGCGACTCTGGAGCAAAAGCTCAGAAGATCGGAAAGGATCAAGACATTCCTCGATGATATCGAAAAGGAAAAAGATGAGCGCGAATTGCTCGCTCAACGCCTAGACGACAAACGAGAACGCCTCAAAGATGAAATGAGCGCTATTTGGCGTCGCTTGCTTTCAGGGCGGGCCTCACAGGAACAGAAAGTTCTGCAACAACAACAGAGTACCATACAAGACCAGATAACCCAGATAACGATAGCAGCACAGGTTCAACAAGCTCTCACTGATAGTGTCTGCTCTGTTTGTGGGCAAACCTTGACGGATCGTGTCAAGCTGGAGCTTGAGGAAAAGCTGAATAATATCCAGGGCGGGTTCGACCCTGAGCAAGCAGCTGAGGCGCTTCGCGACATAACCTATAGGATCCAGACTCTTCAGCAATTCAGCGAGCCGTTGTCGCCCCGCACAATCGCCGATATTTCAAACGATATTGACCGTATCGTGGTGGAAATAGCCTCAAAAACAGACCGCATTCAGGAACTAGAAGGTTATGTTGCGGATTACGATCAAAGTGAAATTCGGGCTATGTATAGCACGTATGATCGCTTGGTCAAGGAAATCGGAACCCTGGAAAATGGTATAGAAGAGACGGACAGAAAAATCGTAACCATCAATGAAGATGTTCGAAAACTGGAAGCAAAGATCCGCCAGGCGACAGGCGCAGATCCAATAAGAGAAACGAGAAAGAGCGATCTCTATCTGTCCCTGTATAAGCTGTTTGAAATGGGTGTGGACGTCTATCGTGACCAGCTGCGAGAACAGGTCGAGCAAGACGCCACTAAGCTCTTTTTGAAATTGACAAGCGAACCCGAATACCGGCGACTAGAGATAAGCCCGAACTATGGCTTACACATAATCCACGAGGACGGTTCAGAGATACCCATTAGGTCGGCTGGAGCTGAACACATTGTTGCTCTATCACTCATGGGTGCACTACAGAAAAACGCCCCGTTACAGGGACCAATCATTATGGACTCCCCTTTTGGTAGACTTGATGCTACCCACACAGACAACGTGATTGGGGCACTCCCGGAAATGGCTGATCAGATCGTACTGCTTGTATATAAGTCAGAACTGAACCCTGATAGAGCAAGATCGATACTTGGTCGTCATCTCGAAGCAGAATATCGTTTGGAGCGAAAGTCGGCCCGGCACACGCTTTTGGTACCTTATCTGGAGTAGAGTGATGGCAACCGATAAAACAACGATTGGGTTGACAGAGTACAATCGGACTGTTGTGGAGCACATAACAACAGAACTTGGCTGGTTTCGAAATCAAATGGAGGCAGCGAAGTTTGCTCTCGCTTTAGCGATTGATCGCAACATTGAACCTGATGAAACTGAAGGGGCTGGAACCGTTTGGAATGTTGGAAGCTTTGATCCAACAGGTGAACTACGCGATCTGTTCCAGGTCCTTTTTCCGACTTGGTCCACCCCATACCGGTTGGTAGAACACTTTGTGAATAGTGGGTTGCAGATGCTTGGTGAAGCATTTGAGCAAAATCCTCATCTGGAAATTCTGGACCTGTTACCCCACTATGAGGCGGAATGATTTGAGCGGGACTTAAAGTCCCGCTCAGGAATGTGTGCTTAATAAGACATCGGATACCCTACAACTACTTCCTCTTCCCCCTGAGTATCTGGTACACCCGATTCTTCGAGATGCCATACTCCCTGGCCAAGTCAGGCACGCTCATGCCAGCAGCATACTGGGCCCGGATTTCGGCATTGCGATCTGCCTTTTTGGGAGTACTCTGAGATTTCGGTGATTGGGGAGTTGGCGAACCTGGATACAGTCGATTCACCAGGGAGAAAACAGCCTCTTCGAAGGTAAAAATAAAGCTGCCATCTGCTCTAAAGGCATGTGGCAGCCAGTGCCCCATAGGGGCCTTGACGTCCCATCATTCCCCAAACTGCTCTTTGCGATGGTCTTCGCGACGGCGATTAGTTACTACGGCCAGGTACTGCCCCAGACTCCGATTTCCAACTCAACGCCAGCCAAATGTGCCCGTAATGCCGAGATTCGTGTTCGCCACAAGAAAGGCGAATCTGGGGCTACCCTAGCTGAGGTTTTTGGGATTTCTGAGCAGAGGGTGTGGCAGATAGTCCAAGGGAGAAGGAAGTAGGAGCTATAGCGAGTCCGGATATCCGTGCTATTTGTTTTCAATTACTGCGCCGGGGTCTCCTGAGCAGTGCTAGATCAGGAGACCCTGCTCTTCAGACCTAAAGAGGAACCTTACATATAGAATTTATATCTTGGTTGGACTACTCCATCCGTTGGAACGTGTTTCATAATTTCTCCAATTTTCTGGGAAAAAGATAACGTGATCGGCGTGCCATCCGCAAAGGCACAATTGTTTACGTTCATCTTTGTAAGCGCGAGTACTTCCTTGAATAGATCTTTCGGGGAACTTCCCCCAATGTGCTGAGTAATTTGCCAGGGTTCGGGAACATACGGTTTAGGGTATGTTTCCAGATAAGGGATGAAGCCCATAGTGTAGAGGAAGTGCTGATCACCTAAAGTGAAATAGGTTCCGCGCAAAGGAGGATATCGCCCCTCTCGAAAAAGACGAACTCCCGTCTGTCGTAACGCTACGAAGTCCGTCTCACATCCTGGATAGATGTTACTGATTCCTTCGTAAAATCCATCGATTTCATTATGTGCTTCATGTTCAGTTCCCCAATACTCCGAGCTTTTGTGAATAATGACTCGACGTGGTGGTATCGTTCGTAATTTGACATATTCGTTGAGAACACCCTGAACTAACTTCTGTGCAGCCTCTCGAGTCAGATGTGGAGTACGTCCGAGTGTTTCTGTGTCCCATTCGAATGGTTCTCCGCGCAAGACCAATCCTTGACCAAGATAGTCAAACGCTTGAGCTACGCTGGAGCGCATAGTTAGAGATGTATCCGATTCCTGCGCAATATAAAAGCTGATACCAATGTAGCAGGCATCTTGTTCCAGTGTCATTGGTCGCCAAGGAATGCCATCTGCCTTATAGTATTGCGCTGTACAAAAGTTCCAAGCGCGCGTTGCAACCTCCTGGACATCCCCTCGCCCCCTAATCGTCCTTGTCCGTACCAATTGGATTGGCAGGGGTGTTTTCAGGCCCATTGTTCGAGCCTTCAGGGCTCGTCGGAGATTAAGAAAGAAATTTCCAGATAATCGCACACTATCAGCCTGTGACTCAATTTCCGGAGTCAACGCGATTATGATGATGTCAGGACTAGGATCACTCTCGGCTATACTACTAATACTACTTACAATCAAATCTACAATGCCCCATATTCTGGCTCTTCGACAGCATAGATAATAGGAGGTGTTTCTTCCGTTTCAGCTTTTTCGGCTTGGTATTGAAAATTGGCTACCATAAGCAGGCGGCGCACGCCTGCACCACGTTGTTCCAGGCAAACACTTACGCCGAACTCTTCTGCTCCCATTAGTTCAAAAGTTGCCAGCTTTTTCCACTCAAGCCGAGGTTCAGCCTTCAATTCTGAGATCGCATCGGTCAGGTCAACCAGCTTTTCAGAAATCGACGCAAGTTCAGCATCTAATTCATTGCGTATTGCCGCTTCAACCTGCTCCCTAACTTCAGGCGGGGTAGCTTGCAACACAGCTTTTTCGACGACAGAATTGAACTGATTCTGAAACGTTGTTTCTTCTGTGCCAATCTTCGAATCGGCGGGAAAAAACTCAAATGTCGGCAGAAGGCGCTTGATGCTGCCCCAGAAAACCTTCGTAATCTCCACCCGTTGTTCTCGGATCGCTAATCCCTGCTCTAGGGCTTTTTGGCGAAGAGTGTGACGTTTATCTCTATTGGTGACACCCGGCCCTGACTTTTTGAGTTCAAGCCCATATTGATCGCCAAGCACGTTGAGGTCTTTTTCCTTCAATATAAAGAGCTTCCTCAACTGCTCGTCTTCAAAGCCCTTAACAACAAGACTGTAGCTTGGTCCCCCAACACATCCTTTCTCATCAACCGCATAAGTTTTGATCACATGGAGCCAACCGTTGGTATCCAACATTTGCTCAGCAGCAAAGGTTGTTTTTACACCTTCTTCCAATTCAATCTCAAGATCGTTAGGGCAATTGAACGCGACATCAATCTCCAACTCTGTTGCGCGCTTTACCCCGTTTCCCGCAGGCATCAAATGAAAATCTCCTATATCGGGGACTCTGTCCGAAAAGAAAAGTCGGAGAGCATATAGAATACACGACTTTCCGGAATCATTTTTCCCAACAAACGTCGCCAGGCGACCGAAACGAATTGGAGACGAATCTGCAAAGGCGCGGTAATTTCGAATATGGAGTTGTGCGATCTGCATCTAGCCCCCCTTTTTAGCGCCGACAGGCATAGCACTTTAATTTGCTGATTTGACAACCCAACCCATTCCAACCCATTTTCACCCACAATAACTGATGAAAATCAAAAGTCTCTACCCGAAAACCTCATATGCCACCAACTGCAAATCCTCGGTGCGAATTTGTTCAAGGGTGGTCTTCGGCATAATGACATCACGATACAGTTCGTTCTCGACAAAGAACTCGTCCAGGGCTTCCACAAGCGCACGCTGATTCTGATCGTCTCGATAGTTGGCCAAAACTGCCTTCAGCGTTTTATCACGCTTAAACGCGTCCAGCGAGATGTTCTGGATGACCTCTTGAACCTTCTGACGCAGATCCTCTGGAGCGACAAGGGCATCTGCCGCTGCAACTTCAGCGGTTGTGAGCAAAGTAGGTTGCCGTAGCGCCGCATCCAATTCGATGTTGATCTTGCCAAGCTTGGGCTTGACACGGCGAGCACGAATTGCGGAATTGATCTCTTGAAGTACGTCGTTGGTAGCCTGGTCAAGCAGATCATAGACCTCAAAACCGACAGGAATTGAGCGTGGTTCATTCGGACCCACCATCAGATAGCGGTATAGACGACGCTTGTCGCTGATAACTTCGTCAGCCGTATAAAGTCGCCAGAAATGGCGATCTGCCGCCTGAAAGGCAAAGAAAACACCGGATGGGCGAAGCGACTTCGCAATACCCGAGCCGATTCCCAGTGGAATGCTCTTGACCTTTTCGAGTCCAGCCTGTTGCAAGTACAGGATAAGCGGGAGCTTCATTTCATCGGTTGAGACAAGCTCAATTTCCCGCTCCAATTCATCGATCACGCTTTGATCTTCCTGGTGCAGTCGTCTGAGCTGGTCAAGTGAACGTGAGCTGACAACTTCGCCCAGTATACTGGCATCGAGACCCACTGTACGGTCGATATCCCGGATTCGATCTTGTAATCGTTCTACAAGCCTCAGCAATTGCTCCAAACCAGTCTGGGGGAAACAATTGAATACATGTAGTGTGCCGAATTCTGTGCCCAAGCGATCAATACGGCCCGCCCGCTGAATCATCCGAATCGGCGTCCAGTGCAGGTCATAGTTGATGATCACACCCGCATCTTGCAGGTTCTGGCCCTCACTGAGCACATCGGTTGAGATTAGGATGTCGATCTCTGGATCAGTTTCGGAAATGGGCGGGGGATTATCCTCGGTGGTATTGGCCTTTGGAGCAAATCGCTTGACGAGATTCTCGCGCCTATGGGGATCGGTTTCGCCGTGGATAACCTCAATTACGGGCGGGGTAGACCAGCTTTCTTGCCAGGCTTGATCGCCAATAATCGCTTCGTAGACATATCGGGCTGTATCCCGGTAGTACGAAAAGAGCAGGACTTTTCGTCCACGCAGATCCTCGGACAGCAACCGTTTGACCTCAGCAAGTTTGGCATCGCGTTTCTGCTCATCATCCAGACGCTGGACTAACGCGACCATATCAAGAATGGCATCGAGCGTCTGCATATCCAGGCTGAGTTCGCGGCGAATAGCGCGCAGATCATAGTCGCGAATGTCGGCCTCAGGCAGTGAATCGATGATTGCCTCAATATCATCGGTTACGGTGTCGTCTTCCAGCGCTTCCAGAGCCAGCAAACGGCGATTGGTGGCTGAGTCAAGCAGGCGCTCGTGGTTGACCAGCATATCGTAGAACCGCTGTTGAAACTGCTGCTGCCGACGAATGCTAACCTCAAAGGCAGCGAGTGAGCTTTCCAGGCGCTTGAGGTAGAGCGTTTTCAGGATGCCAATCAGCGCATTCGAATACTGTCGCACACGCTCGACTTCCTGGTCGATGTCTCCTTTGCGATACTGCTCGATGTTAAAACTGATCAGCGAGAGGCTCTCGATCCGCGCCACGATCTTCTCGTAAAATCCATCATAAGTGGCTTCCAAATCATAGTTGACGCTGTACAACAACCGCTCCGGAAAATGAATGATCCCCTTCCCCGGCAGGCGGATTTCCTCCCCTGCCTGCTGGCGCAGCTTTACATCCTGGCGGCTGCGGCGGACCATCGTCTGCTCTAGCAGCGTGAAAATGTCCGCGCCGCCATCTTGCACTTCGCGAAAGAAGCCCTTCAGGTTGCGGATACCATATTCGCGGAAGAACACATCCTGACCGCGCGTGATGAAAGAAATCTGGTGATACAGGTCCCACACCGAATTATTGACCGGCGTTGCTGTCAGGAGGATCACCTTCGTATCCGGGTTGCCGGTGGCCAGCATCTTCATCAGATTCTGGTAGCGATTGGTGCCCGGATTGCGGAAGTTGTGGCTCTCGTCGATCAGCACCACATCGTATCGGTTGTAGTATTTCCAATCGAACGAATCACGGCTTACCAGTTCTTGGGAGATCACCTCGGCCTTGATACCGTACTCATCCAATTTGGGCTCCCAGACCAGATCGCGCAACTGCGCCGGGCAGATGACCAGCCCACGCGGGATGTGCCCCTTGCGACGCTTGCCCAACACATAATGCTCCAGCAGGCTCATGCCGATGTAGGTTTTGCCCAGCCCTACCGCATCGCTAACAATCACCCCGCCATGCCGGTCGATCAGGCGAATGGATTCTCTCAAACCTTCTTGCTGGAAACTTGCTAACTCAACGCCAATGCGCGCTTCAACTTCTTCGGGTATGATTCGGTCACGGAAATATTCGTACAGCACCTTGATGAACACATCGTGCGGGGTCCAGGGTGCATCGCCGAACTTGCTTTCGTTCAGCGCGTCGATCAGGTCTTGCTTGTGATCGGTTGAATATCCCCACATCTGCTCGAACCAGTTCTGGCGCAGATCGCGGATAACAGCGTCATTCTTCTGCACCAGATTCAATTCGGCCTGGC
>JBCFBD010000072.1:0-13469 GCA_038562455.1 Anaerolineaceae bacterium
TTATGATGTGAACGATGTCCGTGAATTCCTGGATCAATATAAGGCAGCGTATGACACTGCTCAAATGAAAGGAGGTCCAAAGCCAAAATGGGTGGCAGTGGTAGCACACACCTCTGCCAAGTTCGGGGCAGGATGGCAGCCGGCAGTTATCACCAGGAAAGCGAGAGACCCACTGACTGGAAAGATTGTGGATGCCTGTGCTTGTTCTGGTTGTGGTAAGGTCGTGATGGTTGAAAAGGACGGATTCAACGTTCCTGTGACCGATGCCTCTGAATTGGCAGAAAAACGCCAATTCTGTCACAATCGAATTCCTGGCTGGGAGTTGGATGCAGACGGGAGGATGAAACTTGATACCAACGGTGACTCGATTTGGGGCACGCGTCCATGTGGGACACCTCTTTTTGAGTTCAACGGGGCGAGGCGACATAGCATTTCGGAGTACATTACCAAACATGCTAAGGGCGCTTTCAAGCTTCTGATAGCCGATGAGGTCCATCAGTTCAAATCCAAGTCGTCAGATCGAGGTGTCGCGTTTCATCAGCTGGTAACAGCGGTGAAATGGACGCTGACGCTCACTGGGACATTCTTTGGCGGCAAAAGCACCTCTATCTTCTGGTTACTTCATCGCTTGAACCATGGTGTCCGACGTGACTTTGCCTTTCATGATGAGAAACGCTGGGCTCGACTCTATGGTGTACTCGAAACAACGCGCAGGAGAAGACGTAACGAAGACGCGGATGAGGATGGTGTGTATACCGGCAACAGGCGCTACCGTAATCAGGCCAAAGAACAGCCGGGTGTCAGCCCGGCCATCGTGAGTCGGTTGTTAGACACGACTATCTTCCTGAGTTTGAAGGACCTGAACATGGCGATGCCGGCTTACAAAGAAGAGGTGGTTGCCCTGGATATGCTCGACGACCAGGGGGAACAATACCACAGCATGGATAGGAGCCTGAAACAACTGGCGATCCAATCCAGTCGTTACTTATCCACCTGGCTTCAATGGAGCCTAGCGCGACCTAACTCGGCTTTTCGGGATGAGGTTGTGCTCGTGGATGAGGTAGATGACGAGGACGGGAAATCAATCCGAAAAGTGCCGCTGATGGAGTTGCCGGCAATCAACCCGAATGGCCACAAATGGCTACCAAAGGAAAACTGGCTGGCTGACTTCTGCAAGATCGAGAAGCAGCAAGGGCGCAAAGTGCTGATCTATGTTCGTCAGACAGGCACCCGGGATATTCAAGACCGGGTGATGATGCCGCTGCAAGCCAACGGACTGAGAGTTTCCATCCTGGGCGGTAATGTTGACCCGCGCAAGCGGGAAGAATGGATTGCCAAACGGGTGAATACCATCGATGCACTGATCTGTAACCCTCGGCTTGTGGAAACGGGTCTCGATTTGGTGCAATTCTCAACCGTTGTGTTTTTTGAGATCGAATATTCGCTCTACACACTTTGGCAAAGTGTCCGACGTGTGTGGCGGTTGGGGCAGACCCAACCGGTCAAGGCGATTTTCTCGGTTTACACATCAGCGATGGAAGCGACAGCCCTGGCCCTTATGGGTAGGAAGATGAAGGCTGCTCAGCTCGTTTACGGGGATGAGGTCGGAGGTGCGATTGTTCCAGAGGAGGAGGGTGACTTTCTTACTCAGCTTGCTCGTGATGTGCTGGAGGGCGCGAAGCTCTCTGACCTACAAACCTTGTTTGCTGATGATCTACAAGTCAGCCACAATCCGATGGGCAGCCTGACGACCCCGAGCGCAGTGATCATTCCTGGTCCGAAAGTGATGACCTGGGATGATTGGGTGAGCCAGAAGACAGTGATGGTCAGACGGACAAGGAGAAAGGAAGTAGTTCCGGAGGGTCAGATGGGATTTGGAATTTAACGCAAGAAATCCTGGGTTTATATCCAGGATTTCTTGCGTTAAATGATGCGATAGGTTTCCTTTTTTATAGACTTCTATTTTTGCATCCAAGACAATAACTGCCTTTAAATAAATACCACAATGCCGTAAATGATTTACCGGTACTTTGTGACTGACATCCTAACTCATTGCATATTATCCATTTATTGGGAATATCTTTATACATCGTTTCAATTTTTTGTGTATGCCTTAGGTCTTGGATTATCTGAACATGCCGGCACCATTCAGTCCTCTGCTTTGCTGAGGCAATCATATCTTCAACATCAGATGTGACAGCCACTCGAATTTTTTCAATTTCAGGATCATTCTGAAAGATACGTAAGAATGTATTGATATATTGTGATTTTTTATTTTCGTCAAAATTTGCTAATTCATGATCGTCCAGAACATTGCTTGTCGACTGTAATAATTGTGAAAATGTACCTTTGTTTTGTAGAATATTATCCGCCCTCAATGATAGATCTGTAAAGCCCTTTTCATTTGAAATTCCTTGAGATACTTTCACTAATCGATCACAGTTAATCCGATCATTAATCACATCGTAAATATCAGCAGCATCACATAAAGATTTCGCTAACGCATAAGTCAGTTGGTACTTACTAAAAATTTGGACACACTTATCTATTTCATATAGAATTGTAACCATAGTTTCTTGGTTTATTTCATTTACCGCTTCAGATTCTGTTGACTTCTTTGGTGAAAGACCGATACCTGTGATAAAAACTTGGCAGAGATATTGAGCGAAATCTTGCATATGGCTTAGATGAATTAGTGCCCATTCGATATCACTTTTCTCTTTTGCATTTTTTTCAGCTTCATCGTATAAGGCAAAGATCGTATGGAATCCTTGGATAGCGCGCTTTGCTTTTTCGATCCTCTCTTCTAATTCAATAGGATGACCAATTTTTTCTCGCAATTTCACTGCGCTGACGTCATATTCGAAGCCAATAGTAACGATTTGCATTGCCAAATGAGCTTGGCTAGCTAATACTTTTGCCCTAATAAGGTCATAGTTTTTTCCTAAAGACGCTAATTTATTAACCAGAGTCTCACTTCGTTCTGATAAATCACGAAATAGATTACTATATTTATATGCAATTGTTTGACCTACTTGGATCAATCGAAGTTCGACTTGAGATCCGAATAGAATTTCGTTATGTTGATAACTCCAAGAGACTACGGAATTTACCACATTTAAGAATTCTTCAGGAGAGATACATCCTTGTTCCAGTTTGACCTCAGCAGTAAGGTACTTAAGTCGGTTTAATGCAGAATTATCATTTTTTAGTATATAAAGGTTTGTTGCTTGTGAGAGATTTTGCGCTGCAAGATGTAAATCACCAATTTGTAAAGCAGATGACCCGACCGATTCGCAAATTATGGCTGAGCTATAACGTTGTTTCTCAGGAATCCGGTTACTCAATTCTATAAATGCAAAACCGTAACCTATACTAACGCTAATTGGTCCTAAATTTTCCAAACCACAAATCGCTGTTTGCCAGCCCTCTGCATCAATTGCATGTTCTACAGCTAAAATCCAATCTCTTTGCGAAAGATAGAAGTCGGCCAAAATCTGATGAGTTTTCTGGATGGTGTCTATACCTTCCTCGTTTCGAAACCTGGTTATAAGAAATTCAGCAAACAAAGGATGTAGTTGAAAATGGCCGACCCCATTTAAATTCTCGATTAAAAAAGTATTGTGTTTGGATAAATCTCTCAAAATTTGTTCGCCGTCTACTTGACCAGTTAATAAATTGACAACTTCACCAATAATTGACCGAGCAATGCTGATTTTTTTTAGAATGTCCCTAGTATGAATTGGTAACGCTCTATAGACCTCTTCGGCAAAGAAATCATAAATATTGCCTTTGAATCCTGAAAGATTATCAAACAACTTTTCTTTTGTAATATGATTTATTTCTAAAACGCTCATTGCTAATCCAATGGCTGCTATCCATCCTTTCGTACGATCAACAAGTAATTGCACTTGTTTTTGAGATAAATCAAGATTTAGAAATGACTTTTTGTATTCAATGATTTCATCTTGAGTGAAGCCTATCTCAGATTGTTCTATTGTTTGTAAATTCCCTTGGGCAGATAGTCTAGCTTGGTTATATTGCAGGGGAAGACGAGAAGTAAGTATAATTTTTAGATTTTTTGGATGTGAAATTAGCAAAGTATTAACAGCTAATTGGACATCAGCATTATCGGAATTGTGCAAATCTTCGAGGATCAATAATATTGAAGTGATTGGTGAAGAAATTATTTCATTGATCAAAACTGCGATAGCTTCATCAGGTCTTATCCCTTCACTCCTTTCTTGAATCGAATGCAAGGTTTCACTTCCAATGTTTCCGGTCAATCGCTCAAATTCTGTAGCTAATTCCCCAATAAAATGTAAACAATCTAATTGATCTTTTGTGAAACTATACCAAATACATAACGGAGGTTTGATCGAGCTAATGTAATCGTAAAGAAGCCACGTTTTTCCATACCCAGCATCTGACCGAATAAAAACACTTTTTTGGTCCAATACGGATTCAATGATTCTTGTCAATCTTGGCCTGGATAAATATGATTCAATACGAGGCCGTATGACTCTTGGAGAAGAGGAAAATTCCTTGCGTAAAAGCCTTGATCTGTCTTTACCCAAAAGATCATTTCTGCTAGAGAGCCTGATTTTGGATATTTCAGATTCTACATGTTTTAAAATATTAACGGATGAAGTCTCGTCAAAAACATTTTTCAAAGGAATATGTATGCTAATTTTTGAATTACGGTTCAGTTCACGCCATTTAGGTTTTACTTTATCTAATACATCGAGGATATATTGTTTTATCCATAGGTATTTAGCCTGCTTTTCTTTACACGAATATGCTATTAAGAGAACTGGCAATGTCAATTGGTCATAATAGTTTAGCTGAGATACTTCAAGCTGTTGGATTACTTGATCCTTGTGTCGAATTTCAAAAGTTTCATGTCCTTTTGATTGAATTCTAAACTCAAGTGCAGTGGCCGCACCATTCTCGAAAATTTCCACAAATAGATCATTCCCATAATCATTTTTTACTTCCTCTCTAGTCCAACGAGAAGGTAGTTTCCCTCTAATGAAATCGATAGCTTCTGTATCAATTTCATGTTGACGTGGACGTAGAGGCATTGGTTTTTGAGAGGAATGTTTTTTACTTCGGGTCATTCGATACACTTTATAAAATTGCATCCAACTGCTGGTATACATCTCGGTTTTGGTTGTCTTCCTTCACAGCCCAGAGGAACAAGGTTTTGTCCTGGCTTTTTTCAGCCCACAATTCACCAACATTGCGTTTTTCTCTTTCGTATTCTTCCAAATGCGCGCCCTTGTATTCCACAACAAGAATGCGCCCATCTATAAGCTCACACACAAAATCTGGATAGAAATAGCCATTAGCCAATGGTAAACGGAAGGAAAATTGAGGTTGTTGGGCTAAATTGCGTACCCAATACTTCACGCGGTGGCAACGGTCGATGGCTTGGGCACACTCGAATTCTTCACCGCTGGACTCTAATTCACCCACAATCGAGTAATAATGTTTGGCAAATTGATATCGCCCAGTGTAAGGCCAGTGGGCTGGGTAGTTATTGGGATCGAATGTGAAGGCATATTTGGGACTGGTCTCCACTCGTGCGTCGGCATTAAACAAAGTGTGTTGGTATCCTAGTTCATAGGCAGCTTGCCGGCAAGCTTTGATTTTCTCTCGTAATGCTTTTTCGAGTAAGAAACGTCCCCGGGCTAACCCAGTGAGGGTGAAACTACGCTGGCCGATCAAATATTTCAGACAGCGACGCAGCCACTCAAGCAGCACTTCCTGACGGATATCGGGTTGGTATAACTTGCCATCCAACCATCGCGAAAGTTGCAGATCATTCCATCCACTATCCACATCTTCAAGATCAAGCGGCATCTGTGTGCCCAGATATTTAGTGGTTAATTGTCGACCAAAAATATCGATCAAAAAACTTTCTGCACGTTCCTGGATATTAAATTCTCCGGAATTCATCTCTGCTGGGTAATCGAGCAGGTTCCATCCGCCTGGGTCGAGGAACCAATCTTTTTCTGCCACCTCAAGCGCGCCGTCAGCCCACAAGCAAAGCTGCGGTACTGCAAAACGCTCCCCCCGTTGAGCAGGAGTATGCGGTTGTTGGCGCCGGTAGACAGAAAGTGTTTTTTGCATGGCATCCCGGTCAACTGGGGCTATAGCTTCAACCAGTTTTAATTCAAAGGCTTGATCCACCTCACCTTTGACCTCGAATGCCACCCGACCTTCGCTGATCTGCCGTACGGCAACCCGAGCCAATTCTTCAGCGTTCAGATAAATCAAATCTGGAGTTGTACTCAATACCAGGCTTATTGCTGGCGGACGATTGTCAGGAATCACTTGATCACCAACCCCAGGGAAGAGATTGGTTTGCGGACAGATGGCTTCTTCCGCTTCTTGTTCCTCAAAGCCCATGCTAACCAGGCGGTCTTCCAATTGGCTGACGGCTTGCGGCCAACTGCTGGCTGATACGTGGGCATAAGCACGGTTTAGTTCGTCCTGCTGACGTTTGCGGGCGTAAGGCATGCGCAACACCCGACCTAATAATTGTTCGACATCTTTCTTGGAATGTACCGTGGCCACCGAACAGAACACGTAAGCAAACGGGCAGTCCCAGCCTTCTTTGAGCGCCTCGATGGTGATGACAAATTCGATCGGATTCCTGGGGTCGAGCAGGTTAACCCCGTCCAATTCGCGCTGTGCGCCGGTGGCGACAGCAATGCGCTCCGGCTCGATCTTCTCCTGGTCGATCAAGAATTGCCGGATGATATCGAATGTAACCTCGTGACCATGCTCTTCAGCCTGGATCAGGACGATGGGATGAATATAATCACGGTCAAGTTTGGCGAGATCGTGCAGCTTTTGGCGTGTCAGGATGCTGTCTCGCACCGCTTCCTGCCAGGTTTCGTGTTGGGTCAGGACGATGGGCAGCTTGATCATCTCTTCGGCTTTGAGTTCGAGCGCAGAAACGGCATGCAGGATGTTGCTGTTGTTGGCGGGGGTGGCCGTAAATTCGATGATACAGGCCGGTTGGACGCGCTGTAATACTTCCACGCTCAGTTCAGAAGTATTATTATGGGCTTCGTCGATGATGACCAGCGGACGGTGGAGCGTGAGCAAGTTACGAAAACTGAATTTAATCGCACCGTTTTCAAAACGTTCCAGTCCGGGGATGTTGGGCGGCACGCTGACAAAGTGCGCTTCCAGATCTTCGTGGTGGGCGTAAACTTTGCGTCCTTCCGTGCTGTTGACCCTCAAGGTTTGCAGTGTACCGACCACGATAACAACTTTATCCTGCATATCTTGCGGGCGAAGTTGGGTGAAGTCGGCAATGTCGATTACCAGTAACTGGCTCCCAAAGACCACTTCAAGCGCAAGACGGTTGGGGTGACCCGGTTTCTTGAGCGTGGCAAGTGTCTGGGCGCGGATCGTATTTGTTGGAACCATCCATAACACCAGCGGGTGGTCTTGTTCCAGGTAAGCCTGGGCAGCCACAGCGATGCTGCGCGCAGCCAGATAGGTCTTGCCGCCGCCGGTGGGCAAGCGTAAACAGACATAAGGCACATCCTCCAGCCCGGCTAATACACGGTAAGGCGTGCGTTCCGTCTGCGGATTCTGTTGGCGCATGGTATCAAAGGCAGCTTGTGGGCCGGAAAAACGGGCTTCTTCCAGGTAGCGGCGCAGCCATTCGAGAGTTTCGCGTTGGTAATTTTTGGGTTCGAACATGCTCACCTCACCGAAAGTTCGTAGGGGATTTTCTTAAAAGTGATGCCTTCCGCGCGCAGGCGGGTTTCATCCAGCAGGCTGACCTCACCGTAAATGACTTTTGGACCGTCAAAGGGCGGCAGGATGCGCAGTAATTTTTGAGTGAGGACGTTGCCGCCCTCTGGGTTCTTGTCACCCAGGATGCCATTAAAAAGCAAGTAGTAGGCCATGCCGTTGTGCACGCCTAAGAGCGGTGTCTTTTCTGCGACGGTGGGCGATAACGGGGTTTTGGTTTCACTGAACCAGCAATGAGCGGCCAAAGCCGGGTAGGTGACTTGGGGATTGATGTGGTTGTTCTCGTCAAAGACAGGCTCTCCCAGGCGGTAAAAACGGAAGCCGCCGCCGCCCTGCCAGTTGACTGCCTTGGAGATGCCGCCCTGCTCGCCATCTACCACCTTTTTGAGGCGCGGTACGCAGTGGGTAACCGCATGTTCGCCCATCTCAATGCCGATATAGCGCCTGCCCATCTTATGCGCTACGGCTGCTGTGGTGCCGGAGCCTATGAAAGAGTCGAGGACGATGTCGCCTGCGTTGGAGGCAATATGAATAACTCTTTGAATTAATCCTTCAGGCTTTGGAGTTTCAAAGGAGGCTTTCGCGCCAAACAGTTTCTCTATCTCAGCACTTGCATGTTGGTTTAAACCCACATCATCCCAGATTGACGGAGTAGTCATACCTTTTTTTGCTTCAAACATGAATAACTTTCGCATTGGGGTTCTGGCAGTTCCTTTGACTCCCCAATAAAGACGACCATCATTTTGTAATCGCTGCATTTCATCTCGATTGTGGCGCCAGCACGTTCCTTGTCGAGGAAAAACTTGTTCATTTGTATATGGATTAGTTATCGGATAATAAAGGCTTTCAACAAACCTTCCCCCTTTGCCGTTAGCAGTTGTGTCAATTTTTCGATAAGGACCACGAGGATCTAGACCAGAAGGCTCAGGAAATACCTGATACATCGAGTCAGCTTTATCCGTTCTGGGCATGAGATTGAATTCTTCTTCTGCAAGGGTTTGTTTTGAACTATTCTCTTTAGATTTTGCCCATACTAGGATATGTTCATGAATCCCACCAATTTTTCGATCATTTGGAGCACCATCTCGCTTTCGCCATGAAATATCGATGATGAAATTGCTGCGGCCAAATATTTCATCACATATAATTTTAAGGTAATGAGCTTCAGTATCATCTACCGAGATCCAAATTGATCCATCATCTCTAAGTAAATCGCGTAATAAATCTAACCGCGGATACATCATTGTCAACCATGTGGAATGTTCCAAGTTGTCGTCATAATGTTCAAAAGCGCTGCCGGTGTTGTATGGCGGGTCGATATAAATACACTTCACCAGACCGGCATAGTAAGGCAGCAGGGATTTAAGGGCGGCCAGATTGTCGCCCTGAATCAGCAAATTTTGGGTTTGAGTGTCGCCATAGGATAGTTCAGGGTTTTCTTCAAGCAGGCGGTAGGGCACCCCTTGGGTGGAGCGGCGGGCTTCGTCATCATTGAGCCAATGTAAAGTGGGCATAAAAGTCCTTGATAAATGAGATTACTGAAACGAATCATTCCTCATCAGGATAAAATTCCTGATACTCTTGTTCTAGAGTCTTTTCATGGTCTGCTTCTAATTCTTGTAAAGTACGAACAACATCATTTGTACTAAAGTGAATACAAAGTGGAACATGTAATGGATTTGGGGCGTTATCGGCATATATGATTGCATCAAACCGGACATCTTGAGGTTTTCTGGAACCGATAAAGATTGGTTCTTCAAGCCAATCCTCTGCTTTAGGTTGGATGTTACCAAAGTTAATTGTAATCAACCAACCTGCGCCATTTTTATCGATTGATAAACGAGACCCAATTTGAGCAATTGCAGGTAAAGACACTCTATCATTTATCGAAGCCAAATAAGTGTGATATTTTTGGGGGCGGTCAGGGTATTCACTCTCATGCACAAACAATAATTCATCCTCAACTATACTTATTTCAACCCGGGCGTTGAAAGCGGTAACATTTCCAATGTTTATTAGTCGTATACTCACTTTCTTTAGTACACTTTGATATTCATAAAATTGAAAAGGCTCTCGATAAAAATTACAATTGGGTGAGCTTCCAAAACTGGCTAAATCAAAATTGTTTTTCCGGGGAGAGAAATTTTGAATTGGTTCATCTAGAACCAGAACAGTAGAAGTTACTTCAATCTCTTTGCCATAAAGTGTACGGGTAATAGGGTTAGCAAATTCACAATCAACTTTCGGAATTTGCAATTGTGCACTGCTCACCATCGCAATTCCCATTTTTGCAATTTCGTCTGGTTCGGCTTCATCAGTTGAGCTTCCCCGCCGTAAATACACAACATTGGGCTTTAATTTGCCATACTTTTGTTTTAAATAAAATGGTCTTTCTTGAACTGGAATCTTAATAATGCCTACTTGCTTCTCTTCAAACTCAAAAGCTATATAAGAAAATTGAATGGGTTTTTGAACCTTACTGTTTACAAATTGCTGTAGAGCTGCGTCATCAAAATGATCTGTAATGCCAATAACCTGGCTACACCCACCTTTAACCTCTTTTACTCCAATGAGGATATATGCGTCAGTGCGTCTCCAAGCGTTCGCAAATGCAAGGATATCTTTTAATATCTCGCTCTTATCTTCGTCAGAGGCTCCTGCAAATCGGTACTGGGTTTGCTTGAAGTCTATGCAATTACTTTCATCCTCGTTTAGAAGGTTTTCTAGTGTATTGGGGTCCACTGATTTCCTCATTTAGTATGGGCAATAACTAAGCTGAACAATCTTAGGATTTTTGCTCTTTTATCAAATCATTCTTGAATTGATCATCCAACCAATGATCTATCGTTTCTTTTCTAAATCGCCAATGCCTTCCAACTTTTTGGCATGGTATTTTTCCATCCTGCGCAAGTTTATAAAGTGTGGAGAGAGGGATGCGAAGGTATTTTGATGCTTCTTCAATCGTTAGTACTTGTGGAAAATCGTCCATAGTACCTTCTTTTTAATCAAAAGAATGAGTATAAAGAAATTATATACTCATTATTGATAGTTGCTAATCAAATAAGCAATGAAATTCGGTATTATTGCTTTGGGTTTGGCGAAATGCCCCATTTCGTAAATGTAGCACTAAGTATTCCCCCTGCTTCCGGCGAACTAGCTGAAATACCCTTCTCTTTCATTTCTTTTTCTGCTTCCCAAAGTGCCTGAGCCAGACGACTTCGAAACTCACCATGCAAATGAGAGAAAGCATGATAAATCTTCATTAATTCAGGATCCACTGCAGGAAGACCAAGGGTTGAATAAGCCTCAGTTCCGAGTGTCCCCGCAATACTCAGAATTTCTGGACCTTCAGGAATATACTCGCCGTGCAACCAGCCCAATACCTTGGAAGGTGGATAGCCTAACAGATTGCAAAAGGCTATGAAATCTTCCTCTCCCGCCTGGGATCGGCTCCATCGTTTGTACGCTCTGTTAAACCAGGCCGGAAAGTTGGACATGTGGCTTTACTTTTCAAGGATTGCGATGTGGAATATGAAAAATATGTTCGCCTCTAATCATATAATATTTTCTTCAATCTGACAACGAATCCCCCTTCATTTCATCAGATCATCTTGGCCGTACCTGATCCTCCTGTTGATCATGGACCGGGCTTGTTTCAAAAGGATCGCACAAACCTAATTGACCTGCCATCGCCATCATCTGGTCACGGCTATCTGTGCCAAATTTCTTTTTCAAAGCACTGATGTGTAATCGAATAGTTGCTTCAGTCAACCCAAGTTTTAGCGCAATTTGATCTGGTGTATATGCCCTCGCCAGTAGTTGTAAAACACTCATTTGCCGCTCGGATAATGCCGGCGCTTTTCTTTTCGGTTTAGGTGACTGACCCGCGAGAACAATCAGACCATTAACCTGCACTTCAGGACAATCATCCAATGCATAACCAGGTACATTCCTGCCATCCCGGATGATCTTTACCAAATCCTGAACATCTTCGACCACATTTTGGTAAAGAACAGATCCTTCATCATTGATAACCACAATGGATGGCATCGAAGAAATCCTCCCCTATGTTGACCTGAAATAATGGCTCATAACGCATAAATCCCCCCTGAACAAGCGTGCATCTATCCAGAGAGGACCTTGTGGTTGATTGTATAAGTGGGAGTTGGTCATTCTAGAGTCGTATGCGCAAGTGAGGTAACAGTAGAAAATTTGAGGGTTTATTTTAGAACATCTGTTCAGTAAAATTATAGGCGAGATTATCTTATTGTGCAAGTAGAAGAAGGAAAAATCTATATATCAATTTCGATAGGTATCAGGGTGCTTGACCCTATCGAAATTAATAGATTGAGGTTGCCTAGCCTGAGTGTTATCCTACTCGTAAATTCGTATTGAAAGGTGCCACATGACTTGTAGACCAAATTGTTCATATTCAAAAACATTCTCGCAAATTGATAGTATTCAAGATGATTTTGTTCGTCTTTCTGGTTATGCATCTCAATTATCTGATGTTGAGCCGTCAAAATTGTGCCGATCAAAGACAGCAAAGAGGATCAAGGAAATTCACCGGTTATTGATGTCTATTGAAAACGAATTTTTGGAAATTCGGTCAATGTTTGACATTGATGACGATATTGTTTCAGAAATGGCTGTCACGAATGAAGACATCTTTAATCTGATCGGTGATTATTCTCACAACAAGAATGCCTCGAAAGAGCAAATGTTTACCTCAGAATTAACGGATTCAATCCTAAAGATCCTTACTGGAAAGGGTAATAATCAGAAAAATCCGGATCTTATTTCCAAAATGATCATGTTACGACAGCTTATTGACTACAGTATGCAAAAAGCAGCTGAGGAAATGGATCAAATTTTCAGCAGAGACCAAATTTAATTAGGAGTATCGTTGGATGGAAGTAAGAAATCACCGGACAAAATTACCACATAACGTCATCATCAAAGCACCAGGGTTATTGCCGATGTTGTATACCCCGCGTGAAATTTGTGAGGAACTGGATATTGCTGAAAGCACATTGCGGGATTGGTTACAGATAGATGTTCCCCACCAAAGAGACAACCGTAATAGGATCTGGATCAATGGGGAAGAGTTTGCCAGATGGGTCAACAACCAACGTAAACCTAAAGTAACCAATAAGCTAAATGAAGATGAAGCCTATTGTTTGCGTTGTAACCAGGTATCCAAATTACTTTCTCCCCAGATTCAACCGATCAAGGGAAACCTGGTCTTAATCAAAGGGACTTGTGCAAATTGTGGAGCCGTTATTAATCGTGGAGCCCATCGTGATCGAACGCCAGAACTTTCTTAAA
Source organism: Anaerolineaceae bacterium (assembly GCA_038562455.1). Lineage (GTDB taxonomy): Bacteria > Chloroflexota > Anaerolineae > Anaerolineales > Anaerolineaceae > UBA6107. The sequence continues at coordinate 13,108 of JBCFBD010000072.1, forward strand.
GTCAAAGAACATCTCAAGTACCTCGAGGAAGTTCTGCAGTTGAACCAAGCCTCCGTTGAACGCTATCGCTTCTATTTGCGTCATCTATTGCTATGGGCGGATGATCAGAATTTCCGCCAGGTGCAGACAATTCGCCCGACCCTTCCGTCCTATCTATCTTCATTACCAGGTAAGGAAGGAAAAGGAACCCTGGCCAGCGCATCCCAAAAGAAGATCATTGACTCAAGTAAACGCTTTTTTCGTTGGGCTAAGGTTACATATCCTCGTGAAATGAACAACCTTCCTATTTCGTGGATTGATACTCTGCGGCGGCCGCGCCAACCGCAAATTTCTTCAGAGAATGTTTATGTTTCTTTGGATGA
>JBCFBD010000073.1:0-13427 GCA_038562455.1 Anaerolineaceae bacterium
GGAATCAACCAGCCTTGGGAAGGCCGCTGGTACGCCGAAGGGTCTGATTATCGCGATCAACTCCATCAGGACATCGTCATCCGCAGGATGATCCAGAAGGAAGGCGAAAAAGCCGGCATTTCCATGGTTGAGATCGAAAGATTCCCCGGCAAGGTGAAGGTGATCGTTCATACCGCCAAACCCGGTATTCTGATCGGACGCAAGGGCGATTCGGTGAAGAAGATTCGCACCGACCTCGAAGCGCTGACCGGTAAAAAGATTGATCTCGAGATCAAAGAGATCAAAGCCCCGGATTGTGACGCTTATCTGGTGGCGAAGAACATCGCCGGTCAGATAGAACGGCGTGTGAGCTACCGGCGGGCGATGAAACGCGCCCTCCAGCAGGCGATGCGCCAGGGAGCCGAGGGGATCAAGGTATCGGTCTCCGGCCGTTTGAGCGGCGCTGAAATGGCGCGCATTGTTTGGCTGCGCGAAGGCCGCGTACCGCTACAGACGTTGCGTGCAGATATCGATTTTGCGCGCGCGGAAGCCCTGACCACCTACGGCCGCATTGGCGTGAAGGTTTGGGTTTACAAGGGTGAGATCATCCCCGGTGTGGAAGAAAAGGCTGAAGCCACCGAGGGTGTGTACGTTAGTGAGTAAATAACCCCGCGGGCTTCCCCGGGTAATTTGAAAGAGGTAGCAGCTATGTTGATGCCAAAACGTGTAAAGTGGCGTAAAGTGATGCGCGGTCGTATGACCGGCAAGGCTTTGCGTGGAGCTGAGATCACTTCCGGTGAATACGCCTTGCAGGCGATCGAGCCGGGGTGGATCACCGCCCGCCAGATCGAAGCCGCCCGTCGCGCGATCGTTCATCGCATGAAACGTCATGGAAAGGTATGGATCCGGATCTTCCCTGATAAGCCGTACACCCACCGCCCGCCCGAAACCCGTATGGGTAAAGGTAAAGGCAATGTGGAGTATTACGTTGCAGTTGTGAAGCCGGGCAGAATTATGTTTGAAATCAGTGGACTTGGTCCCGAGGAATCCATTGAAGCGTTGAAACAGGCTTCATACAAATTCCCAATCAAGACGAAGATCCTGGTTCGCGGCCAGGAAGCAGGAGAGTCAGCATGAAAATATCAGAAATTCGCTTACTGTCCACTGAGGAATTACAGACCAAGCTCGCCGATACCCGCAACGAGTTGATGAACTTCCGGTTCCAGATCGTTACCGGTCAGCTGGTAGATACCAGCCGGTTGAAAATCACCCGTCGCAAGATCGCTCTGCTGGAAACCATTCTACGTGAACGCGAGTTAGGCAAGAATCTGGAAGGTGGAAAATGAACGAACGACGTCGATTAACTGGCATCGTCACCAGCAACAAGATGACGAAAACGGTTGTAGTAGAGGTTTCAAGAACCTATCGACACCCGCTGTATCACAAAGTGGTCCACGCTCAGCAGAAGCTGAAAGCGCATGATGAGCTGGGTTGTGCCATTGGAGACCAGGTGCTGGTTGTGGAATGCGCTCCGATCTCCAAGGAAAAGACCTGGATAGTCGAGTCCATTGTCAAGCGTGAAGGCAAGACACTTGAAGTGGCCGAGGAGGCGGTTGAATGATCCAACAAGAGTCTCGCTTAAAGGTCGCAGACAACACTGGAGCGCGGGAAATTCTCGTCATCCAGGTTGTGGGTGGAACCAGACGAAAATACGGCGCGGTCGGTGACATCGTGGTCGCGACTGTAAAATCCGCCACCCCGCAGGGTTCGGTGAAAAAGAGTGATATCGTCAAAGCCGTGATCGTCAGGGCATCCAAGGAATGGCGCCGTGAAGACGGTTCATCGATTCGATTCGATGACAACGCGGCAGTGATCCTGGATACCGACGGTCAGAATCCGAAGGGAACGCGTATCTTCGGACCGGTAGCACGCGAATTGCGTGAGCGCGGTTACATGAAGATCGTCTCTCTTGCGCCTGAAGTGCTGTAGGCAGAAGGATAGGAGAGAAATATGAAAGTAAAGATTCGAAAAGGTGACCAGGTAGAAATCATGCGCGGCGTTGCGGAAGACAAAGGCAAACGCGGCGAAGTGATTAAAGTTCTACCGGATGAAAACAGAGTGGTGGTGCAGGGCGTAAACTCGCGCACTAAGCACCAGCGGCAGGTTCAATCACAGGGCCGCACGGTTAATCCTGGGATCATCCGCTTCGAGGCGCCGATGAGCATATCCAACGTGGCGATCGTTTGCAGGAAATGCAACAAACCCACCAAGGTTGCGCTGATCCGCGAAGATGGCAAGACCAAGCGCCAGTGCAAAGAATGCGGCGCGATGATCGATGAATAAGCCGTACTGGAGTGTGTGCGAATGAATGTAATGAAAGAAAAATATACGAATGAAGTCTCGCCAGCTTTGATGAAGTCACTGGGTTTGACCAACGTCATGCAGATCCCCAGGATCTCGAAAGTGGTCATCAACATCGGTATGGGCGAGGCGATGGAGAACCCCAAAGCCCTTGACGCCGCAGTGCAGGACCTGGGCGCCATCACCGGGCAGAAACCCGTCATCACCAAGGCGCGCAAGAGCATCGCGAACTTCAAGCTGCGCGAAGGCCGCGCGATCGGTACTGCGGTCACCCTGCGCGGCGACAAGATGTGGGCGTTCCTTGACCGTTTGATGAACATCGTGCTGCCGCGCGTGCGCGACTTCCGCGGTGTCTCAGCCGAATCGTTCGACGGTCGGGGCAACTATACGCTTGGTCTGCGGGAACAGATCATTTTCCCTGAGATCGAGTATGACAAAGTTGACAAGGTTCGTGGTATGGAAATTACCATTGTGACCACGGCATCAACGGATGAACAGGCTGCAGCTCTGCTGCAATTGCTTGGCATGCCTTTCAGGAAGGAACAGTATGGCTAAGAAATGCATGGAATATCGTGAATTAAGAAGGAAATTCCCCAACCAGGTGCGCAATCGCTGCAAACGCTGCGGACGCCCGCGGGGATACCTGCGAAGATTCGGCTTATGCCGCATTTGTTTTAGAGAGCTCGCCCTTGAGGGTGAGATTCCCGGCGTGACCAAGTCATCCTGGTAATGCCAATTCGGAGGAAGAAACATGAGTGTGAATGATCCAATTGCTGATATGTTGACCCGTATCCGGAATGGCGTCATGGCCAGCCAATCCGTGGTTGCCATGCCTCTCTCAAAGATCAAAGCGGAAATCGCCCGCATCTTGAAAGAGGAAGGTTTCATCGAAGGATATGAAGTTGTAGAAAGCGACAAACCGGGGATGCAGATTTTGCGTGTAAAGATCAAGTACGTTGGCGAACGGCGCGAACGCAGCGCGGTTATCACCGGACTTGAAAGAGTGAGCCGCCCCGGACGCCGCGTATATACACAGAAAACTGACATCCCCTGGGTTTTGGCAGGGATGGGTATCGCGATCCTGTCCACCCCCAAGGGTGTGATGACCGGACAGAGAGCCCGCCAGCTGGGTATTGGCGGCGAAGTTCTCTGCAAGGTCTGGTAGCCCTTTGGGATGAAGGAGGATAGTAATCGTGTCACGTATAGGTAAATTACCAATCCAGGTTCCTGAGTCGGTGCAAGTTGAAATCGACGGCTCAGATGTAACCGTAAAAGGTCCGAAAGGCGAGATGAAGCGCCAGTTTTCACGGGACATCACCATCACCAAAGAAGATGGTGTGCTGATGGTGAAACGCAATTCAGATCTCGCACCGGCGCGCGCACTGCATGGCACGACCCGCGCAGTACTGGCGAACATGGTGCACGGCGTGTCTACAGGGTTCACAACCGAGTTGGAAGTGGACGGCGTGGGGTACCGTGTGGAAATGGACGGCTCTAATCTCGTCTTGTACGTCGGCTATTCCCATCCGTTCGTCATCGAACCACCCGCCGGCATCAATTTTGAAATTGACAGCAAGATCCGTCTGGTGAAGATCAACGGATATGACAAAGAAGTGATCGGACAGCTGGCCTCCGACATCATCAAGATCCGGCCGCCCGAACCTTACCTGGGCAAGGGCATCCGCTATAAAGGTCAGAAGATCCGCCGCAAAGCCGGCAAAGCTGGCAAGGCGAAAGGGTAAGGCAGGTGAGCGACTATGGCAAAAAATAATCGAACTGAAGCAAGAATTCACAGGCATCGCCGCGTACGCAAGTTCATCAGCGGCTCCGCTACCCGTCCCCGCCTCAGTGTTTTCCGCAGCCTGGCTGAGATTTACGCCCAGGTGATCGACGACAACGCCGGTGTTACGCTGGCATCAGCCTCGAGCATCGATCATGAGCTGCGCGAGAAACTGACCGGCCTCAAAAAGGTCGAACAGGCCAAACTGGTTGGCGAACTTGTCGCCAAGCGTGCCAAGGACAAAGGGATCACCCAGGTGGTGTTTGACCGCGGTGGTTTCAGATTCGGCGGACGTGTAAAAGCGCTTGCTGATGCGGCTCGCGAAGCCGGCCTTGAGTTTTAGGTTACGAAGAGATAGAGGGCTTCATTTATGGATATGACAGAATATCAACCCTTGGAAATGCAGTACGATGAGCGTGTGATCGAGATCGCTCGCGTCGCAAAAGTGGTTAAAGGCGGCCGCAGGTTCCAGTTCCGCGTAACCATTGTGGTTGGCGACAATCACGGCAAAGTGGGTATTGGCATTGGCAAAGCCAACGCTGTGCCCGATGCGATGCGCAAAGCGACCGAGCGTGCCCACAAGAACATTCAACAGGTCACCCTCACCGGTACAACCATTCCTCACGAAGTCACCGGAAGAACTGCCGGAGCGGTCGTTTTACTCAAACCCGCCTCCGCTGGTACCGGCGTTATTGCTGCGGGTGGCGTGCGCGCTGTGCTTGAAGTTGCTGGCGTACATGACATTCTCACCAAGTCTTTGGGCAGCTCGAATGTGTTGAACGTCGTGAAAGCGACCTTCGACGCACTTGGTCAGCTGAAATCACCCGAGACCGAAGCCGCCCGCCGCGGAAAACCCGTGAAGGAGCTAATTCCCTATTGGGAGCGGAGGAAGAATGCCTAAGAAAAAAGCGACCGAAAAGAAACTGCGCATCACCCTGGTGAAGAGCGCGATCGGTTATTCCGAAAAGCACAAGGCCACCATCCGCGCGCTGGGTCTGCACCGCATGAACCAGACCGTTGAACAGGCGGATAACCCCGTCATTCGCGGCATGCTGATGAAGGTCAATCATCTTGTAAAGATCGAAGAGCAGGAAATCTAATGAAATTACACGATCTAATGCCAAATGAGGGTGCACGCAAAGCACCGAAACGCAAAGGTCACGGTATCGCAGCCGGCCAGGGTAAGACCTCGGGCCGCGGCACCAAAGGCCAGGGTTCACGCGCCGGCTCAGGCGGTAACCTCTACCGCCAGGGTGGCAACCTGCCGTTCTATCGTCGTTTGCCGTTCATGCGTGGTGAAGGCTTCACCCCACCCAACCAGGTCGAATACAACGAGATCAACATCGACCAGTTGGAGAGGTTCGAGGCTGGCAGCGTAATCTCCAGGGAGACCCTGCGGGATGCGAATCTGCTGCACAAGAACGGCAACCCCGTCGCGCTCTTAGGCCGTGGGGAAGTCAAGGTTGCACTGACCGTGCAGGTTCAACGGGTGACGAAATCAGCCCGTGAAAAGATCGAGGCGGCCGGCGGTAGTGTTGAGATTGTCGCCTGAACGCCACCTAAGGAGTAATGAATGAAGCGATCTGCCTGGCGTTACTTATGGACATCTGAAGATATCCGCAAGAAACTGTTGATCACCCTGCTTTTACTGGTGATCTACAGGTTCGCGGCGAATATTCCCGTGCCGGGGATTAACCGCGAAGTCATCCGTTCCATTTCAGAAATGGGCGGGGCGGGGGCATCCCTTTTCAACCTGCTTGATCTGCTTTCTGGTGGCACCATCTCCAACTTCTCAATTCTGGCGATGGGTGTGTATCCTTACATTACTGCTCAAATTATCATTCAACTGCTTGTGCCTATCATCCCGGCCCTTGATCGCAGGATCAAGGATAACCCGCGTGAAGGGCGGCAGTTGATGGAGCGGTGGACCACCCTCCTGACCATCCCGATGGCGCTGCTTTCTGCCATTGGTCAGGTAAACATTTTTAACTCAATGTCCCAAACCGGCAGCATTCTCACATTTAACTTTGGGCTCAGCGCAGGTTCGGTCATGCCGACACTGACACTGATCTTCAGTATGGTGGCGGGAACGATGTTCGGTATCTGGCTCGGTCAGCTGATCTCTGAGTTTGGCATCCCCAACCAGGGTCTATCACTGATTATCTTCGCTGGTATCATCTCCAACATTCCGGGCAACCTGATCAGTATCTTAGCGGATAGAGAGAATGGCTGGTGGGTGCTCTTGCTCATCGTTGCACTTTTAGCGCTGATCATCTTCGCTATCGTCTACGTGCAGCAGGGCCGCCGAAACGTACCTGTACTCTTCCCAGGGCGCCGCATCGGCAATCGCATGTCGATGCCCGTGCGCAGCAACCTGCCCCTGATGGTGAACATGGCAGGTATGATCCCGCTGATCTTTGCGCAAACCTTCCTGTCGTTCCCGGCTTTGATTGCCAGTTACTTTATCGCTGGGAAGACCGAGGGGTTCTGGTACGGAGTTTACAACCTGTTTAGTGGTTCCGGTTGGTTCTACCCGGTGATCTTCTTTGTCCTGGTTGTGGCATTCACCTTCTTCTATACTGATGTGCTTTTCACCCAGCAGAATTATGGAGATACGCTCAAAAAGCAAGGTGCACAGATCCCTGGAGTGGTGCGCGGCGGACCTACTCAGAAGTACCTTACCAAAGTCCAGCGGCGAATCACTTTCCCAGGTGCGTTCTTCCTCGGCTTTGTAGCAGTGCTGCCCTACGTGTTGAGCGCGATCCTGCCCATCACACGGCAGAGCGCTTTCATAATCTCTGCAGCGGGCTTGCTGATTGTGGTTGGTGTGGTACGAGACACCTTCACTATCATCGAAACTGAATTGAAAGTTCATGGTTACGACGAAAGCATCATCAAGGGTTAATAATGGCGAAATACATCGTTCTTCTTGGACCTCCGGGCGCCGGCAAAGGGACACAAGCGCAGATCGTTGCTGAAAAGTACGGACTGGTGCATGTTTCCTCAGGCGATCTGTTCAGGGAGAACTTGAAGCATGAGACCGACCTGGGAAAATTAGCCCAGACCTACATGAAGCGCGGCGAACTGGTGCCGGATGATGTCACCATCGCGATGGTACGCGACCGGTTAAGCCGGCCGGATTGCCGCAACGGCGCACTGCTCGATGGTTTTCCACGCACGCCCGCTCAGGCTGAAGCCCTGTCCCGGATGCTGCAGGAACTCGATGGCTCAGTGAACCTGGTTCCTTACATCTTCGTGCTGGAAGAAATCCTGGTTGAACGGTTGGGTGGACGCTGGATCTGCCGCGCCAATGGGCATGTCTTCCACGAAAAGTTCAATCCTCCTGCAGTTGCAGGCCTCTGTGACGAAGATGGCTCGGAGCTCTATCAGCGAGATGATGATAAACCTGAGACAGTGAAGAACCGCATCAAAGTTTACCAGGATCAGACCGCGCCGCTGATCAGCTACTACCAGGAGAAAGGCTTACTGGTAGAGATCGATGGCACTAAACCCATCGATACGGTCACCACAGATCTTTTACAGGCAATTGAAAAGGCTGGATAGATGCCCTGGGATCGACAGATTACGCTGAAAACTCCTCAGGAGATTGCCATTATGCAGCAGGCTGGCAGGATTAATGCTGAAGCTCTGGCTGCGGCGCGGGCGATTATTCGCCCAGGCGTCACCACCGCGGACCTTAATGCGGCGGCTGAAGAGGTACTGAAGAAGTACGGCTGCTACAGTCCCTTCAAAGGTTATCCCGGACCGTATCCCTATCCCGCTAGCACCAATGTGAGCGTCAACTACGAACTGGTGCACGGGATTCCCGGAAAGCGCAAGCTCAAGGAAGGGGACATCGTCTCGGTGGATTGCGGAACCGTGTTCGAAGGTTATGTGGGTGATGCAGCGTTCACCGCCGAGGTGGGCGAGGTTACTGAGGCAGCGCACAAGCTTGTGAAGGCGACTGAAGGCTCTTTGTTCGCCGGCATCGGTCAAATGGTGGCGGGCAATCATATTGGTGATGTGTCTGCGGCTATCCAGCAGTATGCCGAGAGCAGCGGCTTTCAAGTGACACGTGAGTACACCGGTCACGGGGTGGGGCGTGCGATGCACGAAGGTCCGCAGGCACCGAACTATGGTATTCCCGGTCGAGGTATTCTGCTGAGAGCGGGTATGACCATTGCGTTGGAGCCGATGCTGCTAACGGGTACACCTTACACAAGAGTGCTGCCCGACCAGTGGACGGTCTCATCTGCCGATGGATCGCTCACCGCACACTTTGAACACACTGTAGCGGTCACAGAGAACGGTCCATTGATCCTGACTACGCAGGGAGACGGGACTGTTCTGGACGGAATATGGAAGTAGTAGTAAAATTGAAAATTCGGATTAAGGTCAGAAACGAGGAGTACGTAGCATGAAAGTTTCAACATCCATTCGCAAACGTTGTGCGAAGTGCAAGATTGTAAAACGCAGTGGCATTTTGTATGTCATTTGTGAAAATCCAAAGCATAAGCAACGACAGGGTTAGAGGATATATGGCTAGAATTGAAGGTGTTGATCTTCCGCGCAATAAGCGGATCCAAGTTGGGCTCACCTACATTTATGGGATCGGCCCCACGCGCGCCAACGAGATTCTGAGATCCACTCAGGTCAATCCGGATACCAGGGTCAAAGACCTGACCGAGATCGAGGTATCCTCTTTGCGCGAATATATTTCCAAGAATTTTAAAGTCGAAGGCGACCTGCGCCGCGAGACGCAGATGAACATCAAGCGCCTTATTGAAATTGGCTGTTATCGTGGACTGCGGCACCGCCGCAATTTACCCGCCCACGGTCAGCGCACTCGGACGAATGCCCGTACAGCAAAGGGTCCCAAGAAGACCGTTGCCGGTCGCGGACGCCGCCGTGGAGCAGCGAAGAAGTAATCTGTGATCTTTTCCGGTTCGAGTGGGGTGCCTTCTCCCCCCGCGGCAGCCCGGCTGGTAAAGTGAACGGAAATCAAACGGAATTTGAAGAAAAGGTAAACGAGGTAATATGGCTCAAAATGTACGCTCAACGCGTCGAACTAGCACGACCCGCAAAACCAAACGAACCCTGTCATCAGCCCAGGTTCACATTTTCGCTTCGTTCAATAACACGATCGTGACTGTGACTGATCAGCAGGGCAACAGCATTTGCTGGGGCAGCGCAGGTTCGGCTGGATTTAAAGGCTCCCGCAAGAGCACACCCTTTGCAGCCCGTCTTGCCGCTGAGCAGGCGATCAAAGCCGCCCAGGGTATGGGCGTTCAGGAAGTGGACATGATCATCAAGGGTCCTGGTCCTGGACGTGAATCAGCGATTCGTGCTGTTCAATCGCTCGGATTGAAAGTACGCTCGATCACGGATATCACACCGGTGCCTCACAATGGCTGCCGGCCTCCGAAAAAACGCCGCGTGTAATACAGGAGAAGGAAACATATGGCTAAATATACTGGTCCGGCATGCAAACTTTGCCGGCGTGAAGGTGAAAAACTGTTTTTGAAAGGCAGCCGCTGCTACTCGCCGAAGTGTGCGTTTGAAAAACGCGGTTTTGCCCCCGGTCAGCACGGACGCACCCGCCAGGGTCGCTCTGAGCGCGAATCTGACTACGCGCGTCAGTTGCGTGCCAAGCAGCGCGCCCGCCGCGTGTATGGCATGATGGAACGCCCATTCAGACGTTTCTACAGCATCGCTGTGCGCTCGCGTGGGATTTCTGGTTTGATCCTGCTGCAGACGCTAGAGACCCGCCTGGATAATGTTGTATACCGCCTTGGTTTCGCCGAGAATCGTGCGCAGGCACGCCAGCTCGTTAACCACGGTCACTTCAATATCAATGGCCGCCGCGCTGACATCCCCTCTATGCTGGTCAAACCCGGTGACAAAGTCGCAGTTGAAGAAACCGCCAAGAAGCTGACCTTTTTCAAGGAACTGCCTGACCTGGCTGAAAAGCGACTTTGCGCCGTATGGATGGATCGCGACGTCAAGCAGCTTTCAGGTCGTGTTTTGAGACTCCCTGAGCGCTCCGAGATCGACGGCAGTCTGAACGAGCAGTTGATCGTTGAGTACTACTCACGGTAAGGTCGGATGACCCTATGACAGGATACGAATCAGTATCGGAAAGGGGAGTATTATGTGCGCTCTTGTAAACATGGTCACGCCCAAGATCGAACGTGAAGACGATTCCCGTAACTACGGGAAATTCGTCATCGCCCCGCTCGAAAGAGGGTTTGGTGACACCCTGGGTAACGCGCTGCGGCGTGTGCTGCTTTCCTCTTTGGATGGCGCAGCGATTTCCTCGATGCGCGTCTCAGATGTGACCCATGAGTTTTCGGATATCCCCGGTGTCCGCGAGGACGTCATCCAGGTGATCTTGCAGGTCAAGCAGGTCCGCATGATCCTGCACGAAGGTGAATCTGCGCATCTGCACCTTGATGTACGCGGCGAGGGAGTTGTCACTGCGGCAGACATTCAGGCACCGGCAGAGGTTGAGATCGTCAACCCTGAGCTTTACCTGTTCACAGTGGATGACCCGAAAACAAAATTGGATATCGATTTCACGGTAGACCGCGGCCGTGGCTATTCCCCGGCGACTGATCGCAGCGGCAAGCTGCCGATCGGCGAGTTGCCAGTGGATGCCATTTACAGCCCTGTAAAACGCGTGAACTTCTCGGTCGGTTCAGCCCGCGTTGGGCAAAGCACCAACTATGACCGCCTGGTACTAGATGTTTGGACTGACGGCACCATTTCACCTGAAAAAGCGTTGTCATCATCCGCCCGGATCATTATCGATCACCTGCGGCTCATCTCTGGCGTGACTGAAGAAACTGTGCTGCTGACTGTTGAAAAAGAAAATACCGGCAGCCACCTGACCAGTGAAGCCGCTGAGACTCCCATCGAGAATCTTGACCTTTCCGTACGCGTTTTCAATTCATTGAAACGCACCGGCGTCAAGACAGTGGGTGACGTGTTGGAATTATTGGAAAAAGGCGATGAGGCTGTTATGTCCATCCGTAATTTTGGCGAGAAGAGCTTGGATGAGCTTCGCGACAAGATGATGGAAAAAGGCTTCATGCAAGACGAAAAAGAGTTGGAGTAGGTAGATATGCGTCATCAAATCGCAGGTTTTAAACTTGGTCGAGGCAAAGACCAAAGGCTCGGTTTGCGCCGGACGATGGTTAAGCAATTATTCGAACATGAGCGCATCCAGACCACGCGGGCGAAAGCCTTGTTTATTCGCGGTGAAGCGGAAGAGCTTATTACACTGGCGCGACGGAGCGGCAAGGGCACTGACGAAGAGAAAGTACACGCCCGCCGGCTCGCGGCTGCTCGTCTGGGCGACGCCGCCATGGTTCGCAAGCTGTTCGACGAGATCGCACCACGCTACGAAAACCGCAATGGTGGGTACACCCGTATCAATCGCTTGGGTCCCCGCCTGGGCGACGCTGCTGAGATGGTGTTGATCGAGCTGGTAGAAGAATAATCCCTCCGGCGCAAGCTGGTTGGAATGGCACTTTACAAATTTATCCTCGCTTACGACGGCACTGATTTCTCCGGTTTTCAACGCCAGGGGAAAGCGCGCACTGTCCAGGGAGAGCTTGAAAAAACGCTCAGGGAAGTGGGATGGCAGGAAAATGCCATCCTGTTTGCCGGGCGCACCGATGCAGGTGTTCATGCCTCAGGACAGGTCGCGACTTGCACGCTGGATTGGCAACACTCATCTGCTGATCTGCGACAGGCGTTGAACGCCAGGATGGCGAACGATGTAGCTATTTTGCAGGTATCCAAAGCTGAAGCGGAGTTCCACCCCCGTTATGACGCTTCCAGCCGCAAGTACCAATACATCATCTACCAGGCGGATGTACACCATCCGCTGAGGGAGCGCTACGCCTGGCGTGTTTGGCCGGAATTGCAGGTTGACCGACTTGAACGGATTGCCGCTTTGTTGCCTGGCAGGCACGATTTCGCAGCTTTTGGCAGGGCAATGAAGCAGGGCGGCAGCACGATACGGGAGATCTACACCAGCACTTGGGTGGCTGGGCACGATACCCTGCGCTATGAGGTGGAAGCCAATGCGTTTCTCTACCACATGGTGAGACGCCTGGTCTATGTACAGGTCAGGTACGCTCAGCAGGGGCTCAGCGACAAGGAGATCGAAGATGGGCTCAACCATCAGATCCTGCTGAAACCCGGGCTTGCACCCGCCCACGGATTGACGCTGGTGGAGGTAAATTACAACGGAGCACGCAACGAAATGAACGAGGATGAAGCAAACTAATAAAACAGGGATGGCAATCGCCGTCCAATGGAGATGAGAAAGTGGACAAAACTTACGTCCTAAAAGGAAAACAGGAACCCGAATGGCTGCTGGTGGATGCCGCCGGCCAGGGGGTTGGTCGTCTCGCGACCCAGATCGCTCATTACCTGTTGGGCAAACATAAGCCAACCTACACCCCGGGTGTGGATATGGGTGATGTGGTGGTGGTAGTTAACGCAGCACTGCTGGATGTCAGCCAGAAGCGCCTGGAAGAGAAGAACTACTACAAACACTCGAATTACCCCGGTGGTCTGAAGACTGTGAGCATGAAAGATCAGATGAAAAATCACCCTGACCGGGTGATCACATCTGCGGTTTGGGGAATGCTGCCGCACAACCGCATGGGACGCGCCCTGATGAAGCGTCTCAAGGTGTATGCTGGAAGCGAACATCCGCATGCTGCACAAAGCCCGAAACCGGTCGCATAAAGGAGCAAGAAGAACATGTCGATTCAGTATTTTGAAGGTGTTGGACGCCGCAAGGAAAGTACTGCGCGGGTACGCATTATGAGCGGTACCGGAAAGTTCCTCGTCAATGATCGCCCCCTCGAGGAGTACTTCCCGCGAACCGGTGACATCGAAGCCATCCTCGGTCCGTTGTCGGCTGCTGAGCAGGACCGCGCGACCTTTGACATCACCGCAGTGGTGCGTGGCGGCGGCGTGACCGGTCAAACGGACTCCGTGCAACTGGGTCTTGCACGGGCGCTGGTAAAATTGAACGCAGAAAATACCGCGCTGCTGCGTAAGGGTGGGTTCCTCACACGTGATCCACGCGTGAAGGAACGCAAGAAGCCAGGTCTCAAGCGAGCCCGCAAGGCACCTACTTACACCAAGCGTTAATTCTCCAGGTATCCATCCTGGTACGGATGAGATGCGGTTGTTGCAGGGCGGTCTGGACACGATGATCGAACGCGGTCAATGTCCAAACGCCCGGGAACGGTCGCATCTCTTTCATTTGTAGAGGTCTGATGAG
>JBCFBD010000154.1:0-2064 GCA_038562455.1 Anaerolineaceae bacterium
AAGCTCCATTATGCGGCGGATGGGTCGCGGTCAGCGAGCAGGTTCTCAATCACCTCCCGCAATGCGGTTTCGGGGACCGCTCCGGGTAACACCCAGTGCTTATTGAAAATCAGGGTGGGTATTGCGTTAACTCCAAGCTGGCGCGCCAATTGCTTAAACTGATGAACGGGCAGGTCAAAAAGATGGTCGGCGGGGATGATCCGGATAACCCCATGCTGGCGATGGTAGAGAACATGCCCAAAGAAATGCCCCTGCGCGCCATGCTGATGATGACCAAAGGCGCGCTCAAACGCCCCACACTCGAAGCGCTTTTGATGATGATTAATGGCAAAGGCTTGCGAGGATTCGCCGCTTTGGTCAAATCGCTGGTAATAAATAAAATTAAGGAAAACATTTGGCAAAATGGTCGGACGGTTATGTAAACGCAAACGGCTTGCGTTAACACTATTACAGCACGGGCGGCGACAAACCACATGTGGTTAGCAAACACAGCGCAGGCGATTGCCAGAAGCGGACGTTTTTTATTTCGCCGACAGTCTTGAGCTGTGGACAATATGAGAAGATAATTTCTGCCTGTTGTAGGGCTGTCTTCTGTTCTGCAGCCGGTAAATCAGTGACATAGATCAGGCTGGCAAATCTATGTCACTGATGTTCCTGGAAAATCGCGCGCTCTGTTTGTGAGGCGCGATTCGCTACTGTAAGCCTGGGCAACTTATGAACCTATTTAACCAAAATGAGGAATCAATTCTGCGAGAAGTTCCTGCGTTTCTTCGTCGTTCTTATGGATGCTGCATACAATCATCTGAATCCCCGCTTTATCGTACTCGGTAAGCAGGTCTACCGCTTGGGCGGTAGTGAGGGCAAAACCCCGTGAGGTTCCAGGGACGCCCAGGCGTTCGGACTTCTCTTTGAGAGTTGCATCATCCCGCGCCAATAGGAATGTTGACAAGCAGGTGCGCTCAATTTCGTTGAAGTCGCGCTTCTCTGTGTCACAGTGGCGGCGGAGAACATCCAATTTTTGAGCCACTTCCTGGGGGTTGCCAAACAAATTGCAGGCATCAGCATGGCGCGCTACCACCCGCAGGGTCAATTGCTCACCACTGCCGCCTATCAGAATAGGTGGGTGCGGTTTTTGTATTGGTTTGGGTTCGAGGATAGCATCCCGTACCTGAAAATACCTCCCTGAAAAATTGGCGCGGGGTTGTGTCCACATCGCTTTGATGACCTGGACAGCTTCCTCCATCTGGTGGATGCGCGTAGAGGCTGGAAGAAAATCCCAGCCATACTGGTGATACTCATCCTCATACCAGCCCGCACCGATGCTGAGGGTCAAGCGCCCATGGCTGATGTTATCCACCGTGGCTCCCATTTTGGCAAGCAAGGCGGGGTTTCGGTAGGAAACAGAAGTGACCATCGTGCCAAGGCGCATCTTTTCGGTAATTGCTGCTAGTGCAGCGAGCGTCGTCCAGCCTTCCATAAAGGGATCATCCGCTGCACCCACGCCCGGAGCGATCTGGATCATGTGATCCATGATGTCAAACCAGACAAAACCGTGCGTTTCAGCCCAATGAGCCTTTTCCTTCAGATCGTCGAAAATATATACTTTTCTATTCGGAAAATTGAATGAAGGGTTGTGAATTCCAAATTTCATCATTTACCACCTTTCTTTAATATAAGAAACCCTTTTGCGTTTCATTCTGGTTGATTTCATCGCTTCAGCCATCACGGTATGATTTCAATCAGGTGATACATGAGAGACAACCGAATGATTGCAACAAATTATATTACTCCTCATCAACCCCTTTAAGCAAGAGAGGATTTCTTTCATTGCATATCCCCCTGATATTTAGGTTAACTGACCTGAAGGATAGATGACCTAAAAATCCTGAGACGTATCCTATTGTTTGGCTGATGATTTCAAAGTCAGGGGAAAAAACAAATTAATAATTTCGACAAAATAATAAGGTCTGCGTCCTCGCTGACGTGACGCAGACGCCTTGTTGACACGCCGCAGACGTTGACGCAGACCTTACCGCAGACGTTGATTGAACAGGAAGAGCGCTG
>JBCFBD010000074.1:0-13197 GCA_038562455.1 Anaerolineaceae bacterium
ATCTCGACGCCGGGCATGTGTGCCAGAACCTGGCACTGGGCGCAGAGCAGCTGGGGTGCGGTATTTGCCCCATCGCGGCGTTCAACGATGAGCTGCTCAATGCGACGCTGGGGTTGGACGGCGAAGACATGTTCGTGGTCTACCTGGCAAGCCTGGGGAAAAAGAAAGAAAAGTCAGCCTGAAGACGGTTCTGATTTACAAACAAACAAGGCAGCGATTCGGCTGCCTTGTACATCTTTTACGCAGTCTCACAGATTTTCCACCCGGATATTATCTTCTCCAACAATTTCGCTGAGCTGACTAACCAGCTCGGTGTTGACGCTGGTGGTATCGTTCGGAAAGTCCACGAAGTGGCGGTAGCCGTGCTCGTAGACCATGAAGCAGAAGCGGTCGCGCCCGGGGAAGGCGTTCAGTACGCTGTGAATGCGCCGCATGCGCCGGATGTCGCGTTCCTTCTCACCGGATGATTTGATGGTCACGGTGATCATTTTCAAGTCGTTGTTGTCGCCATAGCGGAAGAGCGGCGGCAGCGGCGCCATGATTACCGGTGGACGCACATAATCTTCGACCTGTGTTTCTACGGCGCGCGGCTCAGCCTCCACTTCTTCAACGGTTGGCTTTTTCTGCACGACGGACACCTCTTTAGCGATTTCCTGCGCAACTACGGCGATGGGGGTAGGAGCGTCTTCAGCCGCCGCGCGTACCGGCGCAGGCGTCCAACTGGCTTCCTCTTCGGTGAGAGGCGGCTCCTCGTACCCGTCGTCGTACTGTGAGAAGCGCTCGGTATCTATGTCTCCTTGCCAGGTTTCACTGACGCTTGCAATGTCACCAGGATTGGATTGCTGGAAGGCATCGAGTTCCTCTTCGTTAATAGGGCGGATAACATCCGCCAGCACCTTGGGCTCGCTGCCCTCCGCGTCCACCTGCCCCTCCACCACGATTACCGATTCCATGCGCACCAAGGCGCTGAACCTTTCCCAGGTCTTGGGAAAGATCACCAGCTCGACCGCGCCCTGCAGGTCTTCGATCGTGGCGAACGCCATCTGCTTGTTGGATTTCTTCGTCATTGTGGTGCGGATGCGCGTGACCAAGCCCGCGACAATAACCTTTTGTTTTGGCGATGCTTCAGCCAGGTCCTTCGAGAAGTGGGTGACCTTTTGACGCATCAGCGGCAGGTAAGGCGAAATGGGGTGGTCTGAAACATACAGCCCGATCAGCTCTTTTTCCCACTCCAGCTGTAGGCGGTGGTCGAGACCGCTGTCGGCAAGCAGGCGGATGTCTTCCTCGACCCCGGCGACGGTGCCGAAGATGCTGAGCTGCCCGCACTCAGCAGCACGGAAGTGGCTGTTGCTGATCGACAGCATGGTATCCACCACCTCGAGGATCGAGCGGCGCGGGCCGAAGCAATCCAGCGCACCGACCTTGATCAGGCACTCCAGGCTGCGCTTGCCGACGCGGTGCAGGTCCACCCGGCGGATGAAGTCGTTGAGATCTTTGAAGCTGCCATTCTGGCGGGCTTCGAGGATGAGGACTACCGGAGCGGAACCCACGTTTTTGATCGCGCCCATACCGAAGCGGATGGCGGTCTTTCCTTCTGGGAGGTCCTCGATCGAGAAGTCCCACTCGCTGCAGTTGACGTCCGGTGGCAATACCTCGATACCCATCGAGCGCGCGTCTGCCACGTAAAACGCCACCTTGGCGGTTTCGTTCTTGGTCACCGAGAGCAGAGCGGTCATGTACTCCACAGTGTAATGGTGTTTGAGGTAGGCGGTCTCGACGGCTATCATGCCGTAATCTGCGGCGTGGCTTTTGTTGAAGCCATACCGCGCGAAATCCTCCCAATCCTTGAAGATCTTGCGCGCCTGTTCTTCGGAGATATCATTCTTCACCGCCCCGGCGATGAACTTACCCTTGTGCTTTTCGATGGATTCCTTGATCTTCTTGGAGATGGCTTTGCGTAGGTCATCCGCCTCTGCAGCCGTGTAGCCCGCCAGTTCCATCACCGCCATCATCAATTGTTCCTGGTACACCGCCAGCCCGTATGTTTCCTTGAACACCTTCTCCAGTGTGGGGTGGGCGTAGGTGACCGGGTCCTCGTTGTGCATGCGTTTGATGTAGTCGGGGATGAACGTCATCGGACCCGGGCGGAAGAGCGCGACCATAGCTATGATGTTGGAGAGATCGCGCGGTTTCATCTGCATGATGTAGCGCGTCATGCCGTTGCCTTCCAGTTGGAACAGCCCGGCGGTGTGCCCCTGGCTGATGAAATCAAAGGTGCCGGGGTCATCCAGCGGGATGTTGTACAGGTTCAGGTCGATGTTGTGGCGCTGGCGGATCAGGTCGCAAGCCATGTGCATCACAGTCAGCGTGGAAAGCCCCAGAAAGTCCACCTTGAGCAGCCCCAGTTTGGTAATGATGTTCATCTCGAACTGAGTGACCGACTTGATCGGCGATTCTTCTGCGTTGCTGGTGGGGCGGTGCAGCGGCAGGTATTCGAGCAGGGGTACATCAGTGATCACCACACCAGCGGCGTGTGTGCCGGCGTTGCGGGCGACCCCTTCCATGTGGTTGGCGGTGTCGATCAATTCCTGCACATATCCGCCTTCATCATACACAGCTTTGAATTCGGGGGATTTATCGAGCGCATTGGCGATGGTGACCTGCTCATCGGGGATCACTGCGGGGACGGTCTTGCTGATGCGGTCCACCTCGGAGAGGGGAATGTCCATCACGCGACCCACATCGCGGATAGCAGCGCGCGCGCCAAGCGTACCGAAGGTGATAATCTGCGCTACCTTGTCGCTGCCGTAGCGCTCCGCGCAGTACTGCAGCATCTCGGCGCGCCTGTCATCCTGGAAGTCCAGGTCGATATCGGGCATTTCGCTACGCGCCGGGTTGAGGAAGCGTTCGAAGAGCAATTTATGGCTGAGCGGCTCGATGAGGGTGATATCCAGCGAAAACGCCACGATTGATCCGGCGCCGGAACCGCGTGTGTTATACCAGATGCCATGGTCGGCGGCATAGCGGCACAGGTCCCAAACGATGAGGAAATAGGCGTCAAAGCCCATGTCGTGGATGATCTTCATTTCATAATCCAGGCGCTGGCGCACTTCGGGGTCATCGGAGCGGCTGCCATATTTACGGACGATGCCTTCCTCGCACAACTTACGCAGGTAGGTCTCAGTGGTGAATCCCTCTGGCACCTCGAATAGGGGCAGGTGGTAGCCCTTCTTGATCAGATCCACGTTGCAGCGTTCAGCGATCTCCAGCGTGTTGCTCAGCGCGGAGGGAACATCCGGGAAAAGCCCCGCCATTTCTTCGGGACTGCGCAGGTAAAAGGTGTTGCTGCCCATCTTCATGCGGTTGGGATCGGATAGCAGGGCTCCGGTCTGGATGGCAAGCATGATATCCTGCAGGCGCGCGTCTTCAGGATTGATGTAATGGCTGTCGTTGGTGGCGATAAAGTTGAGGTTGTAGTGCTTGCCCAGATCGATCAATGTGCGGTTGAGCTCCGGAAGCTCGCGGATGGGATGATTCTGCAGTTCCACGAAGAAGTTCTGCGCGCCGAAGGTTTCAATATACCATTCAAGCACCTGCTGCCCTGCTTCGACGCCCTTGTTGAGAATCGTACGCGGCACCTCGCCGGACATGCAGGAGGTGGTGGCGATTATCCCCTCGCTGTGGGCACGCAGGAAGTCGTGGTCAACTCGGGGGTAGTAATAGAAGCCTTCCAACTGGGCGGCGCTGGCGATCTTGAGTAGGTTTTTGTAGCCGGTCATGTTCTCTGCCAGCAGCACCAGGTGGTATGAGTGCTTGTCTTTCTGTGGGTCGCGGTCTGCCATGCCGCGGGCGGCCACGTAGGCCTCTACCCCAATGATCGGCTTGACCCCCTCGTCCACAGCAGTTTTGAAAAAGTCGATCACCCCGAACATAGTGCCGTGATCGGTGATAGCGACCGAACTCATGCCCAGTTCCTTCACGCGCCTGATCAGCTTTTTGATATTGCTGAAGCCGTCGAGCAGGGAATATTCAGTATGTACATGCAGGTGGGCGAAAGACATCTACCGGTAACCCTCTCTCGAATTAGTAAAAATATTATAGCATGCGCAAAATCGCATTTTCTTAAGATTCAATTTCCCCTATTTAAGTTTAAGAAAAAATTACTTTTATATTGAAGGCGGTGAAGTCGTTGACCGGAATGGGAACCCCTACTTTATTAAGGTTGAAGGGCAATCTTAAATGGGTGGATCAGAGGAACGCCGGCAGGTCTGCAGGTCTGACGCCTAAATCGAGCCAGGTGACGGCTACGCCGTTGAAGGCGTTGTAGGTGAGGTCGTTCATGGTGAGACCGCGAGTTTTCTTCAGGTGCGCGAATAATTCCAGGTAGCTTTCCTGAATGCGCGCCGCCCAATCCAGCGACAGCACTCGGGCGGTGGTTTGAATGGTGGCTGTATCCGCCCCTTCGATTTCTGTGAAATTGCCATAAGGCAGCTCGTCGAGGGTGATCTCAAGCCTGTTGTACTGGTAGACAGCGCGCCATTTTTCATAGCTCACTGTCAGTACGTAGCCCAGCCCTTCGAGGATGGCGCGCGTAGCGTTGAGGTCATCAACCACCGCCTCGTATTCCGGGCGCACGCGGACGCCGCTCTCCAGGCTCGAGGGTCCTTTGAAGGTGAGGATGGCGTGCATATCCTGGCGCAGGCGCAGTGCACGTCCGCTGTGAGCGAGTTGACCATCGGGCGTATCGAAGCGGTAATTCAACTCGCGGGTGCGTGGTTGGGTTTGATGTGCGCCTATGGCAAGCAGCCTGTCCTTGAGCGCGGCGAGGTCTGTGATGTAGAATTTCACTTCCTTTTCGAGGGTGGAATTATGCATTTTCGACCTCTTCGTCCTCGTGATCACCGGGTGTGCCAGGAAGACCGCGCATGAAGGGCTCCAGCAGCCAGGCGGAGACCAGGAAAAAACCGAGCAGGATAAGTGATATAAAGAGCGGAAAGACGTGGTCTCTCAACGGAAGCGGGTTGCGCGTCAGCAGCAAACGATCCAGCCAGAACCAGGCAAACGTCAACCCTGACAGCACCTGGCTGAAACGCGGTGCGAAAGTCAGGCGCCTCCACAACGCCCCTGCGGCTGCCATGCTGGCCAGGGCGAGGAAGGCGTTCTTGAAGACAGCGTAGAGCGGGTGCGGGGTATAATCACCTGCCAGCAGCCAGTTCCAGGATTGCACGAGCTGGAGGATCCCCGCCAGATTGAGCAGGAAGTTCACCACGAACGCGGCGGCGAGAATGTGCAAGAGAGAGGGATTACGATTGTTCATTTGAGATGACTGGCACCTTGTGAGGATTATAGCACGCCGGATTTTGAAGTGAAAATTTTTTAAAGTGAAACATTTTAAAGTGAAAAACTTGACAGGCATATAAAGTTGGATATACTGACAAAGACCCTTTGCATGGCTTATTTTGGAAAGGAGAGCCAGTTTTGAAATTATCCTTCTGGGATGTTTTAGCGATCATCGTCACTGCAGCGGCGCTGATCCTTCTGTTGCTGGTGTTGGTCATTTACATGTACCCATACTCGTTCATTAATCCATTCCCGTATCCCACCCCACTGCCCGAGGCGCCCAGCCCCACACCTACCCTGCTGCAGTTACCGCCCACCTGGACGCCGGTTCCCACGGCAACCACGTTGCCGACCAGTACGCCCTTCCCCACGGAAACACCGGTGGTGCTGACCCCTGGCAGATAATGCCACTGTAAAAAACGTTTTAATAAGGTGACAGAACATGAGCGAAACGATCACGAGAGAGGTGTTCAACCACCTGGTTGACCTGGCAGCGCTGCAGCTGAGCGAAGACCAGGCGGAGTACCTGCGCGGCCAGCTGAATAACCAGTTAAAAGCCATTAATGAGCTGGCGGCCATTCCCATCGACGCGGACGTGCCCATTAACTTGCACGGGGTGCCATTCGAAAGTGCATCCAGCGCAACGCCGCGCGAAGACGTGTGGCATAAATACCCCGATGCTGAGGGTATCCTCAACCAAGCGCCGCAAGTCGAAGATGGGTACATCGTAGTACCCGACATCCCCCATACCGAGTTGAAGTAGGCGCCATGGAACCCTGTGACCTCAATGCCCTGGAAATAACCCAATTACTGCACGGTAAAGAACTCTCCGCGCTGGAGATCGTTGAATCTTGCCTGGCGCGTACCGCCGCCGTTGACGGACGCCCTGGAGCGCTGGACAGCGGTGAAATGACCGAAGAAGACAAACTCAAGGTGCATGCCTTGATCACCCTCACGGCTGACTCCGCCCGGGCGCAGGCAGCCGAGATTGACCGCCGCGTCGCCGCGGGTGAAGACCCGGGGCCGCTGGCTGGGGTGCCGTTCACTGTGAAGGACATCTTCTGTGTCAAAGATACCCCCTCCACAGCGGCTTCGAAGATCCTGGCGAACTTCATCGCCCCTTACACCGCCACGCCCGTCAAGCGTATGCAGGAGGCTGGCGCTATTATGCTGGGCAAGGTCAACCTGGATGAGTTCACCTATGGATCCTCCAACGAATCCTCTGCCTTTCAACCAAGTCCGCGCAACCCGTGGAAAACCGATCGCGTGCCGGGCGGCTCTTCAGGCGGCAGCACTGCCAGCGTGGCAGCCGGCGAAGCCCCGCTCTCACTGGGTACCGACACTGCCGGCTCGATCCGCCAGCCGGCTGCGTTCTGCGGCGTGGTGGGTGTCAAACCCACCTATGGGCGCGTCTCGCGTTATGGGCTGATCGCCTTTGCCTCCTCGTTGGATTGCCCCGGACCTGTGGCGCGCAGCGTGAAAGACGCCGCTGCCATGTTGCAGGTTATCGCCGGCGCGGATGTGCATGACGCCACCGCCACCCCGCTGCCTGTGCCGGACTACCTGGCGGGGATCGAGGAGGGGGTCAAGGGGATGCGCATCGGGCTTTCGCCGGATTACTTCCGCATCACCTCGTTCGACCCACTCAGCGGTGAGCTGCAGAGTCAGGCGCTGCCCGCGGAGATCGAAAAATCCGTGCGCGACGCGGCACAGGTTTTGGCGGGCATGGGCGCGGAGATCATCGAAGATGTGCCACTGCCCAATACGCGCTACGGCATCCCGGCGTATTTTGTTATCAGCCGGGTCGAGGCAGCTTCCAACTTGCACCGCTACGATGGCGTCAAGTACGGGCATCGCAGCGACCTCAATACCAATGATCTCAAAGCATTGTACAAGCACACGCGCAATGAAGGTTTTGGTTTGCAGCCCAAACTGCGCATCTTGATGGGTATGTATGTCAGCGCGGCGCAGTACAGCGAACAATATTACAAGCGCGCCCTGCAGGTGCGCACGCTCATCCGCCGCGATTTCGAGGTCGTGTTTGACCCGCGCGGTCAATATCGCCTGGATGCGCTGCTCACCCCCACCACCCCTACCACAGCCTTCGAGATGGCGGCGGTGTACGGCGATTCAGTGCTGATGCAGTACGCCGACCAGTTGACCGTGCCTGCCAACCACGCCGGCATCCCCGGCATTTCGTTGCCGGGCGGGTTGGATTCTGCCGGGCTGCCCATCGGCATTCAGTTGCTGGGTGCGGATTACAGCGAGCAGACGCTCTTTCGAGTGGGTCGGGCGTACGAAATTGCGACCGAGAATGAGCCCTGGCGCAAGGCAAAGCCGGAAGTTAACCCATGAAAAGGTGCGAACCCCACCCATGAAAAGGTTCTAACAACCTTTTCATGGGTTAATCCCGGAGATCAGGAAGGTCGAGTTGGCATCCACTTTTTTGCATTACTTCAATCGAGGTGTGAACCGCGCGCCGATCTTTTACGAAACAGATAATTACAGCTATTTAACCCAGGGGATGTACCGGTTTCTTCCGCATTACAAGGTTGAGCTTGTGGCCTATTGCCTAATGCCCAATCACTATCACATCCTGCTGGAGGAGCTGGAAGGAAAACAAGCTTCACGTTTCATCCAACGGGTCTTTAACTCGTACACACAGGCAATGAACAAGCGCTATTCCAGGGTCGGCACGCTGTTCCAGGGCAGCGCAAAACACACGGAATTTCTGGGTTCAGAGGATACTGCAACCGTTATCGGTTATATCCATCAAAACCCGGTGGCAGCAGGATTGGTGAAGCATCCGTCTGAATGGATGTACAGCGACTACAATGAATGGGCTGGCAAGACCGGTTCGGCGCGCAAGGTTGTAAAATATAGAGAAAATCTCTTTGGATCATTGGTTGATTACGAGGAGTTTGTTGAAAATCTCAATGGAAAGTGAAACCTTAAAAAGGTTCTTTCAACCTTTTTCAAGGTTTAATTCGGAGCGAGGATAAATGACAGAATACGAAGCGATTATCGGGCTGGAAACGCATATCCAGTTGAACACCTCCACCAAGGTCTTCTGCTCCTGCAAGGCTGACTCGTGGTTCGACCCGCCCAATTCCAACATCTGCCCGGTGTGCTGCGGGCTGCCCGGCGTGCTGCCAGTGCTCAACAAGGCAGTGGTGGAGAAGGGTGTGTTATTAGCGCATGCCATGAATGCGGAGATCCGCCCGCTTTCTTATTTTGATCGTAAGAACTACTTCTACCCTGACCTGCCCAAGGGTTACCAGATCTCGCAGTTCGACCAATCCCTGGCGAAGGGTGGCTACCTCGATTTGCCGGTTCCCGCTTCAGCTTCTCCTGACAAGCAGCCCTACACGCGCCGTGTGACCATCTGGAAGCTGCACATCGAGGAAGACGCCGGCAAGACGAAAACTGGTAACAAGCGGCGCTTCATTGACTTCAACCGCTGCGGCGTGCCGCTGGTGGAGATGGTCACCGGCCCGGACCTGCGCACCGCGGACGAGGCGGCGCAGTACTTGATGCGTCTGCGCCAGTTATTACGCTGGATCGGCATCTCCGAGGCGGACATGGAGAAGGCGCACCTGCGCTGCGACGCCAACGTATCCATCCGCGTCAAGGGCGAGACGGTGCTCAACCCGAAAACTGAGATCAAGAACGTGAATTCGATCGACGCGGTACGTGAAGCCATCGCGCGCGAGATCGAGCGCCAGATCCGCGAGGTGGAGGCGGGCCACCGCATCGAAGCCTGGACGCTGGAGTGGGACGAGGATACCGGAACACTCAAGAAGATGCGCTCCAAGGAAACCGAGGCGGACTACCGCTACTTCCGCGAACCCGACCTGCTGCCGATCCGCCTGAGCGAGGAATGGAAAGCCGAGATTCTGGCGGACTTCCCCGAGCTGCCGCTTGCGCGCCGCGCGCGTTTCGTCGAACAGTACAACCTGCCGGAGTACGACGCGGACATCCTCACCTCCGAGCGTAAGCTGTCTGATTATTATGAGAATACGGTACAGGCTTATGGCGGCGACCCTAAGAAGGTCTCCAATTGGTTAATGAACGACGTGCTGCGCATGATCAACGACCAGGGGCTGAACCCGGAGGAGATGAAGCTCACCCCTGGTGCGCTGGCGGAGATCTTACAGTTGGTGGACAAGGGTACGATCAACATCAACACCGGCAAGAGCCTGCTGCAAAAGGTTCAGGACAGCGGCAGGACGCCAGGCGAAATTGTGGCGGACGAAGGGTTGGGCTTGGTGAGCGACGACAGCGCCATCCGCGCGGTGTGCGAAGAGCTGTTGGCTGAGAGCCCGAATGAGGTGGCGAGTTACAGAGCCGGTAAGGTCACGTTGACCGGTTGGTTCGTCGGCGGTGTGATGAAAAAGATGCGCGGCAAGGCTGACGCTGCCCTGGCAAGGAAGATTTTGGAAGAACTTTTACAGTAATCTCACGCTAGAGATTGTTATATCTCTCGCAAAGGCGCCAAAGCTCAGAGAAAACCCAAGAATTAAAGCTTTGAAAAGGTTCACAACCTTTTCAAAACTCTCTTTTACCCATGAAAAGGTTAATACCAATCTTTTCATGGGTCAGTTTGTTACTTCATAAAAAACATTTTTACTTAACCCTGGTTATGATTTCGAGTAATTGGTCGTTGTTGGCGATAGAACCTGGTAAATCAGGCCATGCATTCAACCCGTCATCATCGAATCTTGATATTAGATGAAAATGTAAATGTTGAACGGATTGCTGCGCGGAAAATCCGCTGGCATGTAATAAGTTAACTCCAGTCGCACCCAGCTTCTTGTTATAAAGGAGCGCTATTTCTTTACAAGCAACGGTCAGTTTCTTAAGGATATCTGGGTCAACATGCTAGATATCTTCTATGTGCGTTACCGGTGCGATGATTGTGTGTCCATAAGCATCCATTTTTCTCGGTAAGAAACCGAAAACGAAATCAGTTCTGTATATTCTCCAGGATGATATCTTGCCGGATATTATTGAGCAAAATGGACAATCAGTCTTATATCCAGGGTTGTTAACCCTATTTCCAATTGCTCGAAATTCGCTGGAAGGTGACCCCCAGGTCCTCAGGGATGACGCGTGTCTCACCGGTGGTGGACATGAAGTTGGTGTCGCCCGCCCAGCGCGGCACGATGTGAATGTGCGCGTGCTCCGAAATCCCCGCGCCGCCGGCTACGCCCATATTGATACCAATATTGAATCCCTCCGGTTGGTAGACCGCGCGCAGCACGCCGACCGCGGTGTTGACCATTTCGATCATCTCGAAGCGTACCTCTGGTGTGAGCAGGTCAATGCCTGAAACATGCACGAAAGGCACCACCATCACGTGCCCGCTGGTGTATGGGTAGCGGTTGAGGATCGTGTAGCAGGTTGTGCCGCGGTGCACGATCAGGTTGCCCGCGTCATCCTGCTGACCAGGTGCCGTGCAGAAGACGCACGACCCGGAATTATCGCCGTCGGTTACGTATTTCATGCGCCAGGGGGACCACAGGTTTTCCATAATGCCACCTTGTGCTTGGATTTCCTTAATTCTACACGCGTTATGAGAAATTACTCAGATTACTTAAGCCTTTTTGTTGACAGGCGCGCCGGGTAAATGTTATCCTATCCGTATGCTCCAGCAGTCCCTTTTTCCACCGCAATCCCTCACCGTCAGCGAGATCACACGCTACCTGCGCGAGCTGTTCGAGAGCGACGAGATCCTGCGCGAGGTGTGGGTGCAGGGCGAGGTGTCAAATCTCTCCCGGCCGGCTTCGGGACACATTTACTTTACTCTCAAAGACCAGGGCGCCGCGCTCAAGTGCGTAATCTGGAAGCAAACCGCCTGGCGCTTGCCCCTAACCCTGCAGAACGGTATGGCGATCGAAGCGCACGGTGCGATCGGTGTGTACGAGCGCGACGGGCAGTACCAGCTTTATGCTGACGCGGTGCGCCTGACCGGCGAAGGCGCACTGTACCAGGAGTACCTGCGCTTGAAAGCCCGCCTGGAAGGGGAAGGGCTGTTCGCCGTCGAGCGCAAGCGCCCGCTGCCGGAGATGCCGGCTGCCATCGGCGTGGTCACCTCGGCAACCGGGGCGGCGCTGCAGGATATTCTCAACACGCTGCGCCGGCGCTTCCCGCTGGTGGAGGTGGTGCTCACGCCGGTCGCGGTGCAGGGTGATGAAGCCCCTCCGCAGATCGTCGATGCCATCCGGCGCTTGAACCTTGAACCCGGTGTGGACCTGGTCCTGCTGGCGCGCGGCGGCGGCTCGCTGGAAGACCTGTGGGCATTCAATGATGAGCGGGTGGTGCGGGCGATCGCGAACTCGGAGTTGCCGGTGATCACCGGCATCGGGCACGAGACCGACTTCACGCTCTCTGACTTCGCGGCGGATGTGCGCGCCGCCACCCCAACCGCGGCGGCGGAACAGGCTGTACCCGACCGAGCTGAAATGCGTGAACGGCTCGTCACCGTTTCTAGCTTGCTGGCTTCTGCCTGGCAGCAACGCTTTAACCAGGAACGCGGCTCGCTGGTGGACGAAGGACGACGCTTGGAGTTGCAATCCCCGGTCTGGCGGGTGCGCAACGACCGCCAGCGATTGGATGAACTGCAAGCACGATTATCGGCTCGTCAACGCCACCGACTGGACATGCTGCGCCAAAGCGCCACAGGGCTGCGCAAGCGCCTGGTCAGCCTGGGTCCGGCAGCTGTGCTAAAACGCGGCTACGCCATCGTGCGCAGCGCGCAAGGCGAGCTGGTGACCAGCGTACAGCAGGTGCAGCGCGAGGATGTGCTGGAACTCCGCGTGACCGACGGCACGATCATTTCGCAGGTGCTCACCGACCCGACCAAAGACACTAACGGAGGAATTTCCGATGACTGATCAACTCTCAACCTTATCCGACTTGAGTTATGAACAGGCGTTCAGCGAGCTTGAGTCCATCGTCGAAACGCTGGAAGGGGAACAGAAACCGTTGGATGAATCATTGCAACTTTATGAGCGCGGGCAATTGCTGGTGCAGTACTGCATGGCACTGCTTGACCAGGCTGACCTGCGCATCCGGCAGTTGAATCCCAACCAGGCAGGGGAGAACGCATGAGCGCACTGGCCGGCTACCCGGAACTCGCCTGCTGCCTGGTCGGCTGGTTGGTGTCTTCGCTGTTAAAGATACCCACCTATTATTACGTGCATCGACGCTTCAACCTGAAGCAGGCATTCGGCACGGGGGGTATGCCCAGCTCCCACGCGGCGACGGTGACGGCCACCATGTTGGGCATCGGGTTGTTCAGTGGGTTTGACCACCCGGCTTTCGCCATCGCCCTGGCAGTGACGATGATCGTGCTCTATGACGCTGCCGGCGTGCGCCGTGAGGCTGGTTACCACGCCGTGATGATCAATCGATTGATCGACGAATACGTGAAAAGCCCGATGATCAATCAGAAGAAGTTGAAGGAAGTGATTGGTCACACCCCGCTGGAGGTGGTCGGCGGTGTGATCTCTGGATTAATGAGCAGCACGGTTATCTGGCTTGTTTGGCCTAAGTAATAGCATTAACCACGAAAAACGCGAAAAGCACGAAAATTTATTAATATTTTTTCCATACCTCATCCGTTGTCTGTTGGGAGGTTGATTTATGCATTGTGAATCAGGGGGTAACCGTATCGTTCATAACAAAAAGCTATAATACGAGAGAAATGGCTTAAGAGGAAAAAATCAAAAATTACATAGCTATTCGATCAACAGTGGCTCTGACTTTGTTTCCAAAATTTACCAATAATCCTAATCGTAGTCCCGTTACTTTTAGATAATTCATGACTTGGGCTTTGTGCTCATATGTAATTTC
>JBCFBD010000075.1:0-13165 GCA_038562455.1 Anaerolineaceae bacterium
CCACGACCGGTTGAGCCAGTCCTTTTGTGAAGTCCATGGCGTGACCCTGATTATAAATTCGTTACTGGTTGAATTAGAAAATCAAATGAAGCTGATCTTTTCACACCGTCCGATTGTTCCTTTGGATGATGGATGGATCAATTTTCATGGTCATATTCATAATGTTCCACCGTCTCCTGAAGGTTCTAATTTGGGACCCAACCATATCAATATGAGCGTTGAGGTTAGAGACTATCGACCCTGGCGGTTGGATGAACTTCTCAAAATTTGGTCGAATCGTGAGTCATAGAACGGGGTGCCACACCGTTGACCCGTTCCCCCTTAAGACTCTAGGGGATCAAAGTGGCAAGAACGAAGTGCCACACCGTTCCCCGCTGTAATTGAGATATATGTCACACAAAAAAAGCGGGCGATTTGTTTGTGCCAAAAAATAGCCAATTTACAACCACTTGATCAAAAAATTTGATCCAAAATAACGCGGAACTTTAGCCGTTGCCCTCGGAGAATAGTGACCAATTCCGCGCTTTTCTTCTTAATATGATATTTCCTACCTCACCATCAGAAAGAGCGCTTTAGAAACTGTCCTGTTGTATCAACGTCTGCGGCAGGGTCTGCGTCAACGTCTGCGGCGTGTCAGCAAGGCGTCTGCGTCACGTCAGCGAGGACGCAGACGGTTATTATTATCATAAACATTTTTCGTTGATTTTCCAGATACTGGATAGAACCGAAATATTGGTGGAATAAAGTTTATTTCTTGGGTGATTTACAAGTATCGCTTGCGTGTTTGTTTAAATTTGGAATTTTGATGGACTTTTCGTAGTGCCTCAAAAATAAAGTGTTAAAAATAAAGTGTTACCAGAAGGCATTCGTTGCCTATAAAAAAATATTACCGGGCATTCCTTAACATTTGATCAACCTTCATATCAATGGACATTCTCAGTTTCACCGGGATCAGTCGAGTAAACTCCACAGCGAGGCGAGCCTTGTCAGCGGTAGGCAATTCAACCCGTTCAAACACCCGCCGGTAAGGCGTCTTGGCCTCATCATAGATGCGTTTAGTCCGCTCGTCAACCTGTTTCTTGCCTACCAACTTGAGCACGGGTTGGAAGTAATTGACATACAAGCGCAAGTCAGTGTAGATGGATCGCAGCATAACCAGCTCCCCGTCCATCTCCATTCGGCTATATCCAACAGTTTGGCGTACTACCGACCAGTTCTTCTGCGCTGTATGAGCCTGATCGTTCTTGCGGTACGGACGGGAACCGGTAAAGTCGATCTTCTCCTTCTTGCAGTATCTGAGCAGAGCCACATTAACGAACTCGCTCCCATTATCTGAATCGGTGCCCAACAAAGGAAAGGGCAGCCTTTTACGGTGTTCCTCAATAGCTTGGATAAAGGAAGTCTGGGTCGTGTCGGCCAATCCAAGGCATTCTGTCCAACCTGTGGCGATATCGGTGGCGGTGAGGGTGTTGAGATAAACCCCATCCACGGAAGTGCCACAATGTGCTACCAGATCAATCTCCATGAAACCTGGCTTCTCGTCATCCCAGAGAGTTTCCCCAGAGAGTTTCATTGACAAGAGACAAACCAATGAGTTATAATAAATTCGTTATTTTCGGAATTTAACATTAGGAAAACTTACTCACCGCAAACTACAATTTTTGGCCAATTCTTGACAATTTTGCTGGAAGTAAATCATAATGTTAATTACATGTTAAATTGAAAAACTAAATATCGGAAATGCGACATAGTTTGTAATTATAGTAAGATTTAATCGAAGCGATAATGAACTCGAAAAAGCTCTCCACATACAAGAGGCATTATGCAAATTAGACGTACGATAAACGGCAGCATCAGATTAACAAGGTTCAAGGAGTACCTGGCCTTTGTCATTGTAACCACCCTGTTGGGTGCTACTGCTGCAAGCAATGGTTCGTTTGGATGGAAACTGATTGGAGTTCTATTAGCAAATTGGCTGGCTGTAGCCTTTGCATTCATGATCAATGATGTCGAAGATGCTGAAGATGACGCATTAACTCCTCATAAATGCCGACGGAACCCAGTCGCTGCGCGCGATTTATCCCCTTTTACTGCCCGGTTGATGAGTTTCGGTGTGGCTGCGGGCTCGGCACTCGTCTATTCCACTCTGGGGAAAACAACCTTCTTGTTGGGTATGATCACTCTTTTGATCAGTTTCTTGTATTCTTGGAAACCGGTTCGTCTGAAGAATATCGCTTTTGTTGACTTTTTCACACATGGCTTCATGCTTTCTGGATTACAGTTCCTCACCGCGTATTTTACTTTTGATCCAGCCCCTTTCATGCACTGGATATTCCCCTTTCTTTTCATTTTCGGCATCAGTTGTTATGGAGAGATGTTTAATGAAATGCGTGACCTGGATGGCGATTTAAAAGCGGGTCTCAAACATACTGCCGCAGTCTTGGGTCCCAGGGTTACCGCCAGGTTAATGGGCGCAGTGATGGTTTTAGCGGTAATTTCAGGGATAATGACAGCCTTTGTCATCCGTTTGATTGACTCCTGGGTTTTGTGGCTTGTTCTTGCCCTTTCGCTGATCTTTATCCTCCCTGCGGTCATCCGAATTCGCCGCAGTAAGAATGGAATCGCCATGCAGGAGCCTTTTCAGAAACCGCTTGAATACGCTGCCGCGCTTGCCTTGGGCAGCCAATTTACCTGGCCGTGGGTTACACAGCATGTTCTTCCTTGGTTGGTTGCATTTCAATTCCCCTTTTAACCATAACTTATCGTGCTCTTGACACGAATCAAGCCAGCGAGATATAATAAATTAGTTATTTTCGGAAAATTAATGAAAAAGACACTTACTCATCGCCAACAACAATTTTTGGGCCAATTTCTGGATATCTACCGGGAAATGGAACATTCTGTGCATTACGTGGCCGTTGCCGAACGGCTGGGTATCAGTAAAGTGACTGCATACGAGATGTTGCGCCTGCTCGAAGAAAAAGGGCTTGTAAGGGCGGAGTACCAATCCAATACGGATCAACACGGGCCAGGTCGCCCAACCGTCTTCTTTTATCCGACACACGAAGCCAATCGTTTACTCACAGAATTGGCTGGCAATCTCTCTGATTTGGAAGACTGGCAAGTTGCCAAAGAGCACATTTTGGAGCAGTTGCGAGAACGACAAGCAGGGGGTTACGAAGACCTGCTTTCAAATCTTTTGTTACGTATTCCGGAAAGGCGTTCTCCGCTCATTTTTGTCACAGAACTGATCACGGCCATGATGTTAATGTTGGCGACGATCCAGGACGCGCCTGAGGTTCGTGCTCTGATGGAACGTCTGCATCGGATCGGATTACCCCAGGAAATTGGCCTGAGCGTTTTAAGCGGAATCGGCATGCTCCTTTCTGTGTTGGAGCGCAAGAATCGCCGTTCTTCTACCATTCTGCTTGCTCAAGTCAGTCAGTATGAAGATGCGCTTTCCCAATTGAGTGAGGAAAGCCGGCGACAGTTAGGCGAGTTCACGCGGGAAGTGGTCCAGATCTTATCCAGTTAATTTTTTTAACGAATATTTTCGTTATTTTCGGCAAGGAGACTTGATGAATAACATCGCTATTTTGACAGACACTACTGCAAATCTTCCCGCGGAATGGGTTAAACAATATTCCATTCGCGAAATTCCGCTGAAGATTCATTGGGGAAGCGTAACTTACCTTGATGGCAAAGATCTCACCCCTGAGGAATTTTACATGCGCTTGTCTAAGAGCAAATCCCTTCCCACTACCTCGCAACCATCTATTCAGGATTTCCTTATGGCTTTCGAAAGTTTGGCCGATGAGGGAGCAACTGGTATTATCGTGCCGTTGATTTCCTCTGGCATCAGTGGCACAGTGGATTCTGCTCAGGCCGCCGTTCGTCTGTTTACCCGAGTGCCAGTGGAGATTATCGATACGCATATCACCTCAATGGGACAAGTGATGATTATTCTTGCTGCAGCCCGGGCTGCGGAGCAAGGTGCAAGTTTGCAGGAAGTAAGACAGGCAGCCGACAAAGTGATTAAACGCCTGAAAGTCTTTTTTGCTGTGGACACATTGGAATATTTGCATCGAGGCGGAAGGATCAATGGGGCATCACGTTACTTTGGGACTGTTCTAGATATCAAACCCATCCTCTTTTTTAACTCTGAAGGAAAAATTGATGCATTGGAACGCGTGCGTACGAAGAGGAAAGCTTTGCAACGCCTGATTGCCCTTGCAGAAAAACAAGCTGACGGGCGCCCTGTGCAAGTGGGAATTGTGCATGCCAATGTCCCGCAGGCTGTACAGGAATTCAGGGACGAAGTTGAAAAACGTCTGAAATGTAAAGAAATCTTTACTGTAGAGTTTAGCCCGGTTATTGGGGTTCACGTGGGACCGGGGACGATTGGCATTGCATTATATGCAGAAAATTAATACTGATTAAGGAGGTTAGTATGCGCACATTGTTTGAACGAAGTGTCTTAGCAGGAATCGGCATTCTCTCAATGACCCACGAGAAAGCCCAAAAGATTGTAGACGAACTCATCCGGCGTGGTGAAGTTCAAAAAGATGAAGGCAAGGATTGGGTTGAAAGTCTGGTTCAACGCGGGGATGAAGAACGTCAGAGCTTGCGTAAATTGATCCATGACGAGGTAAAGAGCACCATGGATGAATTAGGCCTGGTTACGAAGCAAGACCTACAGGATTTGGCATCAAAGATAGAAACTCTAGGCAAGCAAGAAAAAGGTTAATGAATTGGAAATAAAACAATCGAGACCATTGGAGTTCTGTCATAAACCCAACAATCACCAATCCCATCGTATATGGAAACCTTTTACTTCTCTTCGGTCTGGCGCTTATCCTGGTGTGGTATCTGGATTGGTGGAAGAGGAAAAAATGATCCTGGGCGGGGTTTACTTTCGTAAAGAGCATCAAATAAGCCAGCGGAAGATGCAAACAATCAAACGACCTACATGGAGGTAGAAAATGGTTACAAATTCGCATACAAATGGGTTATTAAAAAATAAAGCTTTCAACGTGGGGTTGGATATTGCTGTGGGAATATCCCCCCTCCTTTCAAAATCAGCATCCTTGCGGTACGGCGTATTACAGACAGGGAAATTTGTTTCTTCCCGCATTCGCCCCGCCAACCCATTATTATCCTCTCTCCCACCTGGTATATTGACTGATCAGACATTGTTCGGAGATGCTTTCATAAATACCTTCGATCGGATGCTTGCCCGCAGACTATCTGAGGCAACATTGCGTTCTATTGCTCACAACCTGATTCATGGAGCCCTGGTCCAGGGAGGGGAACAATCAGCAATCGCTCGCTTCAACCAGGAATTGGGGATGAATCCTCCAAGTACGCTGACGATTAGTCCCGGGAAGACTTGCAATTTGCAATGTACAGGTTGTTATGCGAGTGCCGGACCCACCGCAGAAAAGTTGGATTGGTCCACTTTTGACCGAATTATCACTGAGGCAAAAACACTGTGGGGCGTAAAATTCTTGGTCATCAGCGGCGGAGAACCGCTGGCTTACCGATCAGAAGGAAAGAGCTTGTTAGATGCTGCAGAAAAACATCCGGACGTATTATTCATGTTCTACACCAATGGAACCTTGATTGATGAAAAAACTGCTCAGCGAATAGCTGCTTTAGGAAATGTGACACCGGCTATTTCAGTTGAAGGTTGGCGTGAGCGAACCGATGAACGGCGCGGATCGGGCGTTTTTGACCAGATTCTGGCAGCCATGGAGAAATTGCGCAAAGCCGGCGTATTTTTTGGGATTTCCTTGACAGCCACCAGACACAATGTCGAAGAAATTTTATCAGAAGAATTCATCGATTACTTTTTCGAACAGCAGGGAGCCTTTTATGGATGGATCTTCCAATACATGCCTATCGGTCGTTCATTTACCCTGGATCTGATGCCGACTCCGGAGCAACGGCTTTGGATGTGGAAGCGCTCATGGGAGATCGTCAAAAAACGTAAAATCTTCCTGGCTGATTTCTGGAATCACGGCACACTCTCCAATGGATGTATCGCTGGCGGCCGTGCGCAAGGCGGAGGATACATGTATATCGATTGGAACGGTGCTGTTTCACCCTGTGTTTTTGTGCCTTACTCTCCTGTTAATGTCAAGGATATATATGCACAAGGTGGCACTTTGAACAATATCTGGGCAAATCCTTTCTTTGCAGACATCCGCGGTTGGCAAGAAAGTTACATGCAAAGCAAAGGTAACTGGCTGGCGCCGTGTTTGAATAGAGATCATCATGGTGTCTTAAGCCAGTTGATCACCAAGCATGAGCCCGAGCCCATTGATGAAAGCGCCCGTGCAGCATTGCTTGACCCGGAATACGGGAAAGGGTTGGAACACTACGGCGAGCAATACGAGAACTTATCCGAATCGATCTGGCACGAACAATACCTGCAAGATCACCGTCAAAAGGATTTTCATGTCAATGGATCTTAGCAACCAGGTGCTCCCTCGTCACTTGGCCATTATCATGGATGGTAATGGCCGTTGGGCGCAGCAACGTGGACTTCCCCGAATCGCCGGACATCAAGAAGGCGTGCAAACGGTCAAAAGGACCATTGAAGATTGCGCTGAAATCGGGATTAAGATTTTAACTTTGTATGCTTTCTCTACCGAAAACTGGTGCCGGCCAAAGACCGAAGTTAATTTCTTGATGCGCTTGGCGGAAGAATACACAAAGCGGGAATTGCCAGACTTACAGCGTAATGGGGTCTGTCTGCAACTCATGGGGAGCCGGGAAGGGCTCCCCGCCTCGCTGTTGGGTACTTTGGATAAAGCAGCCCTGCAAACAAAAGCGAACTCTAGTTTGATCTTGAATCTAGCCCTCAATTACGGAGGACGGGCAGAAATTGTTGACGCCATGAAAGCAATCATTTCGGATCATCAACAAGGAAATCTGGACGTCTCTCAAATCGACGAAGCCACTTTTTCACATTATCTATACCTCCCGGATATGCCGGATGTTGATCTGATCGTGCGTACGGTCGGTGAATGGCGCCTGAGCAATTTCCTTCTCTGGCGTGCAACGAACGCAGTTTTCTGGAGTATGCCCGTTCTCTGGCCGGATTTTCGCAAAGAGCATCTGCATGAAGCGATTGGTATCTATACTACGCAAATTAGAGGTGGCAATGATGACGCATAACAGGCCATCTGTTGGACTGGCATTAAGTGGCGGTGGCGCGCGTGGACTGGCTCATATTGGTGTATTGCGCGTTTTGGAACGTGAAGGGATCCCGGTGGATTATTTGGCAGGCACAAGCATGGGCGGTGTCATCGCAGCGGGTTATGCTGCCGGGATGAGTTCGGCTGATCTGGAACGAGAATCATTGGCTATTACACAGAAACGACATATAGTGCGTCTGGCTGACCCAGGTCTGCCAAATGGCGGTTTGATCCGCGGTGAAAGGGTACTCACTTTCTTTAAAAAAGTATTTGGAGATAAAACTTTCGCAGAATTGAACTTACCATTGGCTGTGGTGACGGTAGATTTGAATTCGCACCAGGAAGTCGTGTTGCGTGAAGGGACGGTGGCATTGGCGTTACGCGCTACCACTTCTCTCCCTGGATTGTTCAAACCGATAGAAATAAACGGTATGCGGCTAGTAGACGGTGGTGTACTCAACAATTTACCCGTCGATGTAGTCAGCCAAATGGGCGCTGAAGTGATTATCGCAGTGGATATTGGTTTATCTCAGGAGGATGGTATTGGTCAATGGATTGGGAATCATCGCTGGGTTCCAGAGGGGATTGCCAATACGCTGGAAGTTCTTGATGATACCTTTTATGCCCTGAGAATTGCTGGACAGAGGAACAGATTACATCTTTTTACACCTGATGTGCTGATTTGTCCTGAACTCCCCGCAAATGTCAATGCAATCGTAGGCTATGGACGAGTGAAAGAATTAATCGCCATTGGTGAGCAGGCCGCGGAAGCTCATATCACTGAAATAAAAACACTCTTGCAACCGCACTGGTATTGGCCATTTTTGCACAAGGCTATTGAGATAAAAAAGAAAAATAAACAATCATTCGTTTCAAGAACTTTTGAAGGTTAGTGACTTTATGAAAAGTATCACGATCAGTGTTATTACCTGTACTTTCAATAGCGAAAAATATTTGAAAAATGCTTTTAAAAGTATTGAAAGCCAAACTTACCAGCCAATAGAACACATTATTAATGATGCCTTTTCGACAGACTCAACTTTGGAAATCATCCAGGAATATATTGAACGGAATAAAAACCGATACAGCATTAAATTCATTCAATCAGAACCAAAAGGAGTGGGCAATGCTCTTAATGTAGCCACAAAAGAAGCAACAGGTGAAATTATCCATTATTTACATTCAGATGATTATTATCTGAATCAGAGTTCATTGAAAAAAGTAGCGGAAATTTTTAATAATAGACCAGATCTTGGGTGGCTCACCGGTAATTTCTTAATCGAATTTGCAGGGAGAAAAGTGGTCATTCCACAAACACGTTTACTTCGCATGACTCCAGAAACAGCCCTCTCCTTCATGAATTTCATCTCTCATGAAAATACTTTTATGAAACGAGATTTTGTTCAGAGGTATGGAGGTTTTAACGAGGGCAAGAATGAGGTTGTGGAATACAGCCTATGGCTAAACATGTTAAAAGACTATCGGCCGCTCATCATTGATGATGAGTATACCGTTTTCATTATCCATAAAGGGAGTACCTCAACAGGTAGTTTTCTAAAATTCTCTAAGGCAATCATGAGGGCATTCAATACTCAAAGAAAAGAAAAAGTCTTTCCGTTAATTGGTTACTATGCTGATAACAGTTTTTATAACCGATGGAAATTGTTTATAAAAAAGACAATAAAAAGCTTCCCTTCATAGATACTTTGACCAGAGCACTTAGGCCAGGAAGCAAATACGTCTTATTAAAGGTTCTAATAACTCAACTTTTTTAGATTTTGGTTACAAAAGGGATTAATGACTCACTCTGAAATCAAGCCTCCGCACGTTCTTTTCCTATTTTCTGATACAGGGGGAGGCCATCGCAGTGCAGCAGAAGCGATCATCGAAGCGATTAATTTGGACTTTCCAAATCGTATTTCAACTGAGATGGTTGATTTTTTCAAAGCATATGCGCCGCCGCCATTCGATCTTGCATCTGATTTGTATCCTCCAATGGCCAGAGTACCTGATGTTTGGAAATTTGGATACAAGTTGAGTGATGATCCTCAGCGTACACGCATTTTTTACAATGTAATGTGGCCTTATATTCGGCGCGCAACCTACAGGATGCTCAACGATCATCCATACAACCTACTGGTCACAGTGCATCCCGTTCCAGTGTTTCCAGTCAGCCGGGCAATGAAGTCGGGGATCCCACCATTTTTCACGGTCGTTACCGATATGGTTTCGACTCATACCTGGTGGTTTAACCAACGTTCTGATCTAATCTTCGTACCTACTGAAATCGCGAAACAGAGAGGTTTAGCTTATGGGCTCAAACCTGATCAAATTCGCGTGGTGGGGTTGCCGGTTGCCCAACGCTTTTGCCAGCCATTGGAAAGTAGCCAATCATTCCGAGGCAAAATGGGCTGGCCTCAAGATCTACCAGTGATCTTGCTCATTGGTGGGGGTGATGGGATGGGGCCTCTTGCCAAGACTGCGCGAGCCATCTCGGATGCCCATCTCAACGCAGCTCTGATAATCGTAACGGGACGTAATCATAAGGTTAGGGCACAACTTGAGGTTGAGGAATGGTCGCTCCCCACCTTCGTTTACGGATTCACACACGAGATGCCCAATTTTATGCGCAGTGCAGATATTCTGTTAACCAAAGCTGGACCTGGCACGATCAGTGAAGGTTTTATCTCCAGCCTGCCGATGATCCTTTACAGCCGCATGCCGGGCCAGGAAGATGGTAACGTTTCTTATGTAGTAAACCAGGGCGCAGGCGTTTGGGCATCAGAGTCTAATCGTATTACAGAGATATTGCGCGACTGGCTCGATCATCCCGATGAACGTGAAAAGATTGCTGCCAACAGCCTCCGCCTTGCCAGGCCGGATGCTTCGCACCTGATCGCGCATGCTATCGCGGATCAACTGGGCGTGACTGAAGGAATAACCCAAAGGATACCGGAAAATGAAAAATAAGGAATATTTGTTTAAAACTGCGCCACAAGGTCTATGTAAGCAATGTTTAACCGTCATCATTCCAACGCTAAATGAAATTGCGTATCTACCCCAATTGCTTGACGCTCTGGCCGTACAAACCCGTTTACCAGATGAAGTCATTGTTGCGGATGCTGGTTCGAAGGATGGCACAGCTGAACTGGCACGTGCACGTGGTGCACGGATAATAAACGGTGGAATGCCAGCGGTAGGGCGTAACGCAGGAGCTCGAGCAGCTAAAGGGGATCTCCTCTTATTTCTCGATGCGGATGTACTGCCGCCGCCCGACTTTATTGCACGTGTTTTAGAGGAATTTGAACAAAAAAAACAGGATGTGGCGACATGCTTTATCGCTCCATTAGACGGAAACCCTTTGGATGGAATGATCTGTGTGGGTACAAACCTGTATTTCCAGATCATCCAACCGGTTTCCCCTCATGCTCCCGGTTTTTGCATCCTTTCGAAGCGCACCATCCACGAAAAAATGGGTGGATTCGACGAATCGCTTACCTTAAGTGAGGACATTGACTATGCCCGCCGCGCAAAACGACATGGAAAGTTCGGAATTTTATCCAGCACCCGCATACCAGTCTCTATGCGGCGAGTAGGAAAAGAGGGGCTTTTGGGACTTGGCTTGAAGTACGCCTGGTGCGAGATTTATGCGCTGATGGGAAAACCGGTACGCAATGTGCCCTTCGAGTATGAATTCGGAACATTCAGTCCACCCAATGTGTCGAATCGTTTGGATTTTTTTCAATTAAGAATATTGCACCATCAATGGAGCAAAGGAGAGTCTCCAATGCAAAGAATTATCCGCAATTTACAAGAGCAACTAGGTCGCTGAATGGTATCTTTAAGGGTGTATTTCAGGCGAGAGTGCTTCCCATGAATTTAGAACAAGCCAGGAGAGTAAAGAAACAATCATCATGTTCGTAAAATCACGTTCCATACGTCATTGGCGGCGGTACCGCGAAATTGTTGGCATCTTTGTGCGGCATGGCTTTGGCTTCGCCTTTAACCAACTGGAACCAGACTGGAATTCCTTCCGCCATGTCCTAAGGCTTTCAGCACGGAAGAAACCTTCAACACCTTCCGAAGACCTGGCTATGCATTTCCGTTTGGCTTTGGAGGAACTGGGACCAACCTTTATCAAACTTGGACAGATACTCTCTACCCGTCCTGACCTGCTTCCACCACCCTACATTACCGAATTGAGCAAACTTCAAGATAATGTTCCCCCAACGCCTTGGGGCTTGATCCGGGAAGTGTTGATCCGTGAACTTGGTCGCGAACCAGAACAGGTATTTTTGACAATTAATCCGCAGCCAATGGCAGCAGCCTCGCTGGCTCAGGTTCACGCTGCAACCCTTTCAGATGGACAGGAAGTGGTCGTAAAAGTCCAACGGCCTGGCATCTCTGCTGTGATCGACACCGATCTTGAAATCCTATCTTCGCTGGCGAAGCGAGCACAGACCACCCAGTGGGGAAAGGTCTACGATTTTGTCAGCATGGCAAATGATTTTGCCTTCACTTTAAGGAATGAATTGGATTATCGCCGTGAAGGTCGCAATGCTGACCGATTTCGGGGGAATTTTGTTCACGAATCTCATTTATACATCCCAAACATTTATTGGGAGTACAGCAGTCAACGCGTGTTAGTGTTGGAACGCATCCATGGCATCAAAATTGACGATCTCCCTGCATTAGATGAAGCTGGTTATGACCGACATCGTATAGCGCTGCACAGCGCACGTGTCATTATCAAGGAAGTGTTGGAAGATGGTTTTTTTCACGCTGATGCTCATCCTGGTAATTACAATGTGCTGCCAGGGGAAGTGATTGGCGCTATGGATTTCGGGATGGTTGGCTACTTGAAGGATCGGGATCGCATTGATCTCATTCGACTCTATCTTGTCGCTGTTGCGTTGGACGCTGATGGAATCGTGGATCAACTCATCCGGATGGGCGCTGCAGGTGCTGAAGTGGATCGAACCACGTTGGCGCGCGATATTGGTCGCCTTCTCAATAAATATTATGTCCTCGCCCTTAAAGACGTTCGTGCCAGGGAAGTCGTGGAAGAAATAATGCCGATTGCCTTTCAACATCACCTGCACCTGCCAAGCGATCTTTGGCTTTTAGGGAAGACGTTAGCCATGATGGAGGGGGTTGGCTTGCAATTAGATCCTAACTTCGATGTGTTTGCCGTGGCCCAACCATTTGTGCGGCAATTGTTGTGGAACATGGCAATCCCCAACGCGGGGTGGGTTCGGGCAGCCTTGCTCGGCGGGGCTAATTGGGGCGAGTTGTTCAACCGCTTGCCTCGAGCGGGAAACCGAATGTTGGAGCGTATTGAGCGGGATGAGCCTTTTAGGATTCAGATCGATGACACAGATCAAATCATCAGCAGGCTAGATCGGTTATTCACCCGTTTATCGCTTAGCATTCTTGTGGGTGCTTTAATCATTGGACTGGCTTTCTTGGTCTCGAATCCTTCCCCAAGCTTTTGGGGACAGTGGATGATCATCGGTGGATTGGTCTTAATCATCAGTTTAGGAGTATGGCTGTTGATTTTGCTTTTTCGCCCCAGAAATAAATGATAGCTTTTCCGAAGAAGTCGCAATGATGATAAAACTTCTGCAATTTTTTCCATCCAATCGTCGAAAAGGCAAACATGAATATATCCTTGCCACCCACATTCCCTTGAAAAATACACGACCCCGGTCCACAAGTCGTTGGAAAAGTTCTACTTGACCCTGTCATAAAAAGTCGTTATCATACGACTAATAACTCGTAACCAAAGATCCTCCGGCCTCTTCAGAAGAGCGTCCCTCAGGCCAGGCTAAAATGCGGAGCCTGAGTGAAAATCGCTCCGAAACCAGGAAAATCGCTCATAACCCGGAGGTCAGTCGTTCGAATCGACTCCCCGCTACTAAAGTCAAACCAGAGTCCGTCGGGCTCTGGTTTTTCGTTAGCCT
>JBCFBD010000076.1:0-13144 GCA_038562455.1 Anaerolineaceae bacterium
AGATTACAATTTATAAAATGACCGCGGTTGATGAAATCAAAGCAAGGCTCGATATCGTTGAGGTGGTCTCCGAAACGGTAAAACTGCGGCGTTCAGGGCGCAGCTACACCGGCTTTTGCCCGTTTCATTCCAATACCAAAACCCCGGCTTTCGCCGTTTTCCCCGATTCCGGCACCTGGCGTTGTTTCGGTCAGTGCAACGAAGGCGGGGATATTTTCAAGTTCGTGATGAAGCGTGAGGGCTGGGATTTTACCGAAGCGTTGAAATACCTGGCGCAAAAGGCGGGGGTCATACTGGAGCCGATGACCCCGGAGCGCAGGGAGCGGGAGGACGAGTTTGAACTGCTGCGCGGCTTGCTCGAAAAAAGTGTCAAGTTCTACCAGTTCCAGCTGCTGAAAACACCCGCCGGAAAACCCGCGCTCGATTACCTGCTCAAGCGCGGCATTACCCTCGAGTCGATCGAGAAGTTCGAGCTTGGCTACGCCCCCGATTCCTTCGAGGCGCTGCTCGGTCACCTGGGCGGGTTGGGACACGCGCAGGAAAAAATGCTGGAGGTGGGGCTGCTCAACGAACGCGACTCCGGGGGCTTTTACGACAAATTCCGCAACCGCATCATGTTCCCCATTCGCGACGTCACCGGCAAGATGGCAGGTTTTGGCGCACGTATCCTCGACCCAAACGATGTGCCCAAGTTCCTCAACTCCCCCCAAACGCCGCTCTTCAACAAGAGCCGACTGCTGTACGGGCTCAACCTGGCGAAGAAACCAATCCGTGAAGCCGACCGGGTGGTGATCGTGGAAGGCTACCTGGATGTGATCGCCCTGCATCAAAGCGGCTATGCCAACAGTGTTTCGCCCATGGGCACCGCCATCAACGAAGACCAGCTTCGCTACCTGAAAAAATATACCCGGCGCATCGTGCTGGCATTGGACGCAGACGCGGCAGGTGAAAAAGCCACCCTGCGGGGTGTGGAAGTCGCCCGCCAGGCGCTGGACAGGGAAACTGAGCTCACGTACGACCCGCGCGGATTGCTGAAACACGAAGCGCGCTTGCAGGCGGACGTGCGCGTGACCGCACTGCCTGAGGGACTGGACCCAGATGATGTGGTGTTGAAAGACAAAGCGGCCTGGCAGAAGATCGTTGACAGCGCCAAACCGATCGTCGTGCATGTGATGGAAGCACTTTCAGCCGGGCAGGACCTGGAGGACGCCAAGGTGCGCGCCTCGATTGCCGCCCAGATCATCCCCCTCATCGAGGATGTGCCCTCTGCAGTGGAGCGCGATACTTACCGCCAGCAGCTCGCGCGCCTGTTGAAAGTAGACGAGCGTTCTTTGATGGGCAACCAAAAAGTAAACCGGCGTTCACGCCGCTCAGACCAGTCGGTCAACCAGGACCGCCCTTCCGCGAGCGCTCGCGTGGAGCCCCCCACGCTTGATACCCGCAGTATTCAAATGGAGAAACACTGCCTGGCCTTGTTATTGCGCAACACTGAGCGTTTATTCGAATTGGAGCGAATGTTAAAGCTGGCAGGGTTGGAGCGCTTGACGGCGAATGATTTTGAAGACGCGCAAAATCACGAACTTGCGCAGCTCCTGCTAAAAAGTGTGCGCCAGGATGAGCTTGACTCACTGGATTTCATCCACGAACATACCAACGAGGAACTCGATGAGCGACTGCACGAACTATTGGAGACTGTGCGCATCGAAGAGAAAGACGAAGAACGGCTGCTTGCTGATTTGTATCGCACGCTGACAACCCTGCGCCTGGTCCGCATCAACCAGGTGCTGAACCAGTTGCGCTTTTTGCAGGATGACCCCGAGAGCGAAAAAGATGATAAGGCATTGTTGAATATGATCCTCACGAACACTGCATTGAGAGGGCGCTTAGACCATGCATTGGCCAGGCAGCCGCTCAAAAGATAAAAACACTTTATGGTATAGTTAACCCAT
The DNA here is from genome assembly GCA_038562455.1 of Anaerolineaceae bacterium. Lineage (GTDB taxonomy): Bacteria > Chloroflexota > Anaerolineae > Anaerolineales > Anaerolineaceae > UBA6107. The sequence goes on from JBCFBD010000076.1 coordinate 1,950, forward strand.
GCGTTCGAACCCGACCAAACCAGGGGACCCGTCACCGCAAAACGGTAAGAAAGCCGCACGCTTGAACCCGGTTACGGTCGAGAAAACCCCCGCAAAAAAGCCAGCCAAACCACCAACATCAACCCGACAGCGGAAAAATACTGCCGTGGCGAATGGGTATAAAACGGCTAAGAACAGCCAGTCATTAGACGATGAACGACGGCTCTTGCCAGATGGCGAGAACGCCCAGCCCGAGGGAGATGGCGCGGCGCAACCCGGCAATAGCAACGAGTGGGCTGATATTCAGGTGGAGGATACGCAGGAACTGCTGGAAGACCCCGCTATAGCGTTGGAACTGACCGAAGACCCTGTTCGGCTCTACCTCAAGGAAATCGGTCAGATCAACTTACTTGACGCTGATTCCGAATTCAGACTGGCAGCGCGCATCGAAGCCCGCGTACGGGTTGAAACGCTCGGCAAGCATGTGAGACCTGAAGCCGGTGTGGAAGGTCATTTTCGAGCCCTTTACTCCTGCATCATCACCGACCTGGTAACCTCATGGAACCGCTTGAAAGAGGATGCCGAACGGATTGGACAGGAGGAATGTCCTGATCTGGTGCTGACCCTGGCTGAAGCCCAGCTACTGCGGCAATCCTGGCAGTCGGACGAACCCTCCTACCTGCGCAACTATCTGGATAATGGTTTGTGGGGCAAGGACGCCGTGTGGGAAGGGCTTGTGAGGCAGGCTTTTACGGTATTCCTGTGCCTGTATATGCTGCCGGAAAAACTCTCGCAATCTCTGTTTGTATACCTATCCAAGACGGATACCATCCCATCGCTCACCTGGTTCAAGCGCCGCCTTCCGGACGATGATGTATTGAGCATAGAAGTCGAGAAACTCTCCCAGCTCGCTGAAGAAGCCAACCAGACTCTGATTCGCGCAAACTTGCGCCTGGTAGTCAGCATTGCCAAGCGCTACCTCGGCAGGGGAATCTCCTTCCTTGACCTGATTCAGGAGGGAAATTTGGGTTTGTTGCGCGCGGTGACCAAGTTCGATTCAACGCGCGGGTTCAAATTCAGCACCTACGCCACCTGGTGGATCAGGCAGTCGATCAGCCGCTACATCGCCGAGCATGCGCGTACCATTCGCATCCCGGTGCACCTGTTCGAGGCTATCACGCGCATCCTGCGTGTGCAGCGCAATCTGGTGCAGGAGCTGGGCCGCGAACCGACCCTAGAGGAGCTGGCGCTGGAGTCAGACCTGATGACCACCGAAGACGCGGCAGCGATCAAGAAAGCCCGTTCGATCAATCAGCCGATCGAGGGTGAATTGCAGCACCGCTGGACATGGGCGACGATGAAAGTACAACGTATTTTACAGTCCGCTGAAGAGCCGATCTCGCTTGAGAGACCGGTGGGTGATGAAGAAAGCAGCCAGTTGGGTGACTTTATCGAGGATGACGAAGCCCTCGAGCCGATGGACGCAGCGGCACGGGAAATGCTGCGCGAGCAGGTGCAGAACGCCCTGGCAGCGCTTTCAGAACGCGAACGCCAGGTGCTTGAATTGCGCTTTGGACTCATCGACGGCAAGGATCACACCCTCGAGGAAGTGAGCCGATATTTCAATGTCACGCGTGAAAGAATCCGGCAGATCGAAGCCAAAGCGCTACGCAAGTTGCGCCACCCAACCCGCAGCCGCTATTTACGCGAATACCTGGGATAGAACTTCCCCCTGGATCTTACAATCAATCGCACACTTCACCGAGCGCTCGGCGCAAGCTGATCACATTCCAATCTGTGGTCATCAGTTTTTCGAGTTCGTCCATGTTTTCTGGGATGATGTGAAGGATGAGAATGCTGCCATCCCTCAATGGAGTGCGATTGGGCTCAAAAGTATGCTCATCGGCGCTCCAGTTCACTGGCTCCAACTCCTGCGTCTTAAGGAAACTCATATAGGCTGGGGTCCAGGCGCCATAAGGCGCGCGGGCGTAAGGCGCAACACCTTTGTCGTACACATCCTGACCGATTACAGAAAGAAGCCTCTCAGACCACTGCTGGTAATCGTTTTGCCAATCCGCGGCGGTCATTTTTTCAACGATCGATACCTCAGGATGCGAGTAGGAATGATAACCAATCTCGTTTCCGTTCTCGACCAGCCTGACCAGGTTATCCTTGCTGATCTTTTCGCCAAACGATGTGCCGACCAGGAAGAAAGTGGCGGTCACATCGTTTTCCTCGAGAACATCCAACATCTGGTCGAACACTGAGTTTGAATAGCCATCATCAATTGTCAGCACAACGAAAGGATCAAACGTTTGGAAGGAGTTGAGAAGCTGTTTCTTGCTGTATTCCGGGATCGCTCGTACCACGCTGGTACGGCACATACGCAATTCCGGAATGGCGGTGGGCTCACTGTTAGGTGTAGGTTCAGGTGGAGCGGTCTCTTCTGGTACCGGGATTGGTGTGGCGGGCAACACCTCAGGTAGACTGGCGACAGGAGGGGCTGCCAGTTGATAGGCGCACGCTGTGACTGTAAGAAGTGTAACAAATAGTACAGGTAAAATGTTGCGAACTGATAAATTCATCATTCCTCAGAATGTGCGGGGTAATTTCGTACTATTTTACCTAATTAACTTGACTTGCATCATGAATTTATCCATGTTATACTGATTTCACTTGAGCGATAACTAAAACGAAAAGGTACCCCCCGGTTCCACTAGAGAAAACCGGACTATATATTTCCCGACTCCAAAATTAAAAGATAAAAACCACGCCTTCCTCAAGGCTGGAGTGCCAATATCCTACCAATCAACAATGGACAGACCAACATGAAGATACTTGAAATGGAAAACGCCTCCCTTTCTACGTTGCGCAAGATGGCCGAAGAACTTAACGTGCCCAATGCCCAACGCATGAAAAAGGAAAACCTGATCATCAACATCCGCCGGGCTGAAGCCGAAAAAGAAGGCGTTGAAATGCGCGGCGGCGTGCTGGAGATCACCCCGGAGGGAGTGGGTTTTCTGCGCACCAACTACTCCATCGGACCGGAGGATGTCTACGTCTCACAAGCCCAGCTGCGGCGGCACGATTTGCGCATGGGCGACATGGTGATCGGCGTAGTGCGCCCACCGCGCGATGCTGAGCGCCATTATGGTCTGCTCAAGGTGGAAAGCGTGAACGGCATCCCGCCTGAAGAAATGCGCAAGCGCATTGCCTTCGAAAGCCTCACCCCAATTTTCCCCGACAAGCGCTTTGACCTGGAAACCGATCGCTCCATCCTTTCCTCGCGAATCATCAACCTCATCGCGCCCATTGGACGTGGCCAACGCGGCATGATCGTCTCACCCCCCAAGGCGGGTAAGACCACCATCCTTAAACAGCTGGCGAACTCCATCACTGCCAACAACCCGGAGATCCACCTGATCATTGCCCTCATCGGCGAACGACCTGAAGAGGTGACCGATATGGATCGCTCGGTTGACGCCGAAGTGGTGGCGTCCACCTTTGATGAACCGGTCACCGCACACGTGCGCACCGCGGAGATTACGCTCGAGCGCGCCAAGCGCCTGGTGGAGATCGGACGCGATGTGGTCATCCTGATGGACTCGCTGACCCGGCTCGCGCGGGCGTACAACATGGTGGTCAATCCATCCGGGCGCACGCTGTCAGGCGGTATGGACCCCTCAGCCCTGTACCCGCCCAAGAAGTTCTTCGGTGCGGCGCGCAATATCGAGGAAGGCGGCTCGCTCACCATAATCGCCACGGCGCTTGTCGATACTGGATCGCGCCTGGATGACGTGGTTTATGAAGAGTTCAAGGGCACCGGCAATATGGAACTGCATCTGTCGCGCCGCCTGCAGGAGCGTCGGGTTTTCCCGTCGATCGATATCGAGCGTTCATCCACCCGCCGCGAAGACCTGCTGCTCGGACCGGATATCCTGCCGCGCGTCTGGTTGATGCGCCGCATGTACCTGCAAATGATCGGTCAGCCGCCGCAAGGCGCGGGCATGGATCCCGCCGTGGCGACCGAGGCTATCCTTCAGCGGCTCACCCGCAGCAAGGATAACCAGGAATTTCTGGAGAACCTGACGGAGGATTAGTGGTTAAGAAAATCAAATCCGCTGTGACGCCCTCTGAACAGGCTGAAGTTTCCCCTGCGGCTGAAGCTAGAGAAGAAACAAAGTCACCAGCGATTTCATGGGTGGTTATCCTTTCCTGGATCGGCACCCTTTTACTGGTAATGGTATTACTGGCAACCCTGTTCAAGTTCAATCCGTTTAAGCAAAAGGCAGGTGTTGCCGAACCTGTGCAAGTCGCGGAAAGCAATCCGGTGGAGCTGCCTGAGATCGTGCGCACCCGGGCGGATTACGCCCTGGTGAGAGCAGTAGACGCGGATACCATCCTGCCTGAAGGCACTCGCCATTTCGCCATCAAGTACACGGTTGAAGAAGGCGACACCATTTTCGGTATCGCCGGTAAATTTGGTCTTGAAGCCGAATCCATCCTTTACGCCAATTACGACCTGCTCAACGACGACCCGACCTTCCTCAGCCCCGGCTGGCGCCTCACCATCCCGCCCACCGATGGCGTGTACTACAAGTGGAAAGACGGTGACACGTTGGAAAAGGTAGCGGAAAAGTATTACGTTGACGTAAACGACATCATCCGCTGGCCTTCCAACCATTTGGACGTCACTACGCTTTCCACCGAGGGTCTGGAATACGTGATGATCCCGAATGGCTACCGCGCGATCCAATCCTGGATCGTGCCGCTTCCCTACACTTCCGGGTCAGGCGCCACACGCCTCATTGCGGGACCTGGCGGCTGTGCTTCAACCAGTTACGCCCTGATCGGCTCCGGCGGTTTTATCTTCCCCACTGCTTCTACTGGCTTGTCCGGTTTTGATTTCTCCAGTTACCACCTGGCAGTCGATCTTTCGGCTTACACGGGAGATCCGGTGTATGCCGCGGATTCAGGCACGGTGGTCTACGCTGGTTGGAATGACTCGGGATACGGCAACCTGGTGGTGATTGACCACGGCAACGGTTACGAAACCCTCTACGCGCACCTTTCGCAGGTCTATGTCTCCTGCGGATCGGGTGTCTACCAGGGCGGTGTGATCGGCGCGGCTGGCAACACCGGCAGGTCATACGGCTCGCACCTGCACTTCGAAGTGCGGTTGAACGGCGGCTTCGTCAATCCCTGGTCGGTCATGGGGTACTAAACTCAGCTTTATCAACGACGGGAGGCATGAACCCCTCCCGTTTTTATTTTAAAGTAGGTTGATGGGATCGAGGTTGTAATCGACGCTCAAACCAGTGGGCTGCCAGGAGGTAAGGGGGTGCGCCTCGAGCAGCCTGCGCGGGTCAGCGGCGCGGATGATGAGCTGCCAGCGATAGACCCCGGCGCGCTTCTGATAGAAGCAAGGCACAGGTCCGATGAGCGAGGTGTTACGGTAATGCTGCTCGGCGATCGCGGCAGCGAGTTGCTCACCGGCAGCCTGAGCAGCCTTTTGCACCGCAAGGGTGTCCGTGTGACGGAACTCAATCTTCAAGAGCCGCGAAATCGGCGGGTAATTGATGCTCCTGCGCATTTCCAGTTCTGCCTGGTAAAAACCTTGCGCATCGTAACTAGCAGCAGCTTTTATCGCGTAGTGATCCGGTTGAAAGGTTTGCAGGATCACCCTCCCGCCGCGGCTGCTACGTCCCGCGCGGCCAGCAACCTGAGTGAGAAGTTGGTAGGTGCGTTCAGCGGCGCGGAAGTCCGGCAGATTGAGGCTTACGTCCGCCAGCACCACGCCCACCAGCGTCACCAGCGGCAGGTCCAGCCCCTTGGCGAGCATCTGGGTGCCGATGAGGATATCGGCGCGGTGGGAAATAAAATGGTCGAGGATCAGGTCGTGCGCGCCTTTGACATGGGTAGTGTCTGCGTCCCAACGCAACACGCGCGCGCCGGGGAATTCCTTGAGCACCATGGATTCGAGGCTTTCGGTGCCCATGCCGAACTGGCGGATATTGGTGCCGCCGCAGGACGGGCATTTCTGCGGCAGCGAGCGGCGATAATTGCACGTGTGACAGATCAGGGCGGATTCGTCGCTGTGATAGGTAAGCTGCGTCTCGCAGCGCGGGCAGCGCAGCACGTAACCGCAATCGCGGCAGAACACATACGATGCGCTCCCGCGCCGGTTAAGGAAGAGGATTGCCTGCTCACCACGCTGTAAAACCCCAGCAAGTTCATCGTGCAGCGCGCGGCTGATGGCAGAGCGGTTGCCCGCGCCTAGTTCCGCGCGCATATCCACCACATTTACCGCAGGCAGCTCGCCGTATACCGGCTGCGCCGGTGAGGAGTTGTCTGAAGGCTCAGCAGCAGAGAGAACGCGGTTGGGTAGTCGGATAATATTCCAGCGTTGTTTCTCAAACTGGTACAGTGTTTCAACCCCCGGCGTGGCGCTGCCTAGCAAGATGCAGCTGCTGGTCATGTCAGCGAGGGTGATGGCAGTCTGCACCGCGTGGTAATGCGGCTGGGTATCCTCCTGGCGGTAGGAGGGGTCGTGTGCTTCGTCGATAATAATCAACCCCGGATCTGGCAGCGGAGAAAAGAGCGCGCTGCGCGCACCCACCACGATGGGCAGCAGACCGGAGCGGATGCGCCGCCAGGTATCATAACGTTCACCGGGTGATAATTTGGAATGCACCAGCCCGACCTGGCCGGGAAAGCGAGCAAAGAAGCGCTTGACGGTCTGGGGGGTGAGTGCGATCTCGGGCACCAAAATGATCACCCCTTTGCCCGAAGCCAGCGCTTCAGACGCGGCGCGCAGGTAAATCTCGGTTTTACCTGAACCGGTGACACCCACCAGCAGATTCGGCACCCTGCGCTGCTTGCCGTTTAATTGCGGAGCGACCTGCCGCCACACTGTCTCCTGGTCGGTGGTGAACACCGGCGGCTGAGTGAGCACTGGTTTCAACTTCTCTAGCGGATCGCGCCAGATCTCGGTTTCGCCGAAGCGTACCAGGTCGAGCTCTGCCAGGCGGTTCAAATCAGCAGAGGAAGCGCCGCTCGCAGCGTACACCCAACTGACATTGACCGGGATGGCTTGTTCGGCGAGGAACTCCAGGGCGGCCATGCGGCGGGCAAAGGCGGCAGTGCCTACGCGGCTGATAGACGAGGTCTTCTCACGCCAGCCGGTCGGTGCGCTGAATTGCACCGTGCGCACGACCTTGGGGCGCACCGCGGGGGGCGGTAACACCGAACGGCTGGACACCACTCCGAGCTTAACGAGCGCGGGTACGCTGGCGCGCCAGTCCGCTTTTGGAAGCGCGGCATCCACCTGGCGGCCGCGCAGCGCGCCGCGTTTTTCCAACAGGTTGAGCAGGCGCTTCTGTAATGGCGTGAAGTCAGCCGGCGCTCCACCCGGTTCGCGCTGAATGAGCATATCCGCCTGCTGACTCAGCCCGGGGGGCACCATCAGGTCGATACACTGTGAAAGCGTAGCCAGGTTATCCTGCGCCATGCGTTGAGCCAGCCGCAGCTGGTAGGCCGTCAGCACGGGTTCAGCATCCACCAGCGTGGTGATGTCTTTTGTTTCTTCCACCGCGGGTTGATCCACCAGGCTGACCACCACACCCTGCGCGCTTTGCCTGCCGAACGGAATGTTCACCAGTGAACCGGGTTGAATCATCCCCGCGTATTCAGGTGGGATGTGGTAATCGAACAATCCGGTCAATTGGGGAATATTGACGGAAACGCGCGCGAAGGATGGCATCGATGCATGGTCCTTTGGCCGCTAACGCGTGACAGCCAGCGCGCCGTAGCCGACCACGCGGCTGGCGTCGCCGGAGGCGGCGGCCGAGGTGGAGTGATGCAGCAGGGTCACCTGGCTGGCGCCTAAAAAGCGCGTTGTCCACAACATCAGAGCAACAGCACCCGCTCCGCAAGCGAAGCCCTCGCCGCAGCGTTCTGCCTTTAATACGCCTTCAGGCGAGTTGGCGATCATGTGGTTGAGCATGGTGAAATCCAGCGTGTTTGCTTCAGCCTCGTTATAAAAGTGAGAGAGGTCAGTGCTGGCAACAAATAGCACATCCCTTTCCTTTAGGGATTCCGCCAGGGCTACGGCTGCAGCTTCAAGCAGCGCAGGTTCGTGCGTGCGCACCATCACAGGCAGCAAGCTAAAAGGCGCGGCGAGCACTTGCTGTAAAAAGGGCAGTTGGATCTCGAGCGAGTGTTCACGATCGTTGGCGATATGCTGCAGGGAATTGCCCGTAGCGGTCTCGATGTTCTGTGAGCACACCTCCACCAGTTCATGGTTGACCGGTATTTCGCCAAGGGGGGTGGCGTAGGCTTCGTGGGCGGTGGTGAGAAAATTGTGTGGCAAATAATCGTGCAACGGCGAAAACACGGCGCAGATATCGAAGGACATGCCCTTCACAGAACGGTAAGCGTAGCCTGCGGTCAAGCCTGAGTAGAAATATCCGGCGTGCGGCGCAATCAACCCGACCACCTCTCCGCGCAGGGTGGGTTCGCTCGCCGCGTCGATATAACCATCGATCTCGCTGCGCAGCACCTCCGGGTTGGAGGGGTACCAAGCCCCGGCGATCGGGGAGCGGCGCACAGGGGAATAGGTATTCATGGGTCACCTCGCTGACTTTATTATACAATCCTGCGGGTTAAAAAAAGAACCCCCGTTGTACTGAGACCGGGGGTTCGATGGATTGAGTTTTACTGCAGGAAGTCCCAGGGGTTGACCACGCCGTAAGTCTCGTGCCGCAGCTCAAAGTGCAGGTGCGGGCCGGTGGAATTGCCGGTGGTGCCCAGGGTGCCGATCTGATCTCCCTGGTCGACACTTTGACCGCAAAATGCCAGAAAAGTATCCAGGTGGGCGTAAACCGATTGCCAGCCGTTGCCGTGGTCGACCACGATCAGGTTGCCATAACCGCGGTCGTTCCATCCAGAGTAGACGATCACACCCGCGTCGACCGCCCAAATCGGATTGCCAATGTGACCGGCAATATCAATGGCGCGGTGATTGGTTTCGGGGGTGTAGTCGTACCCTGAGAGGTAGGTTTCAGTTGTAGGCCAGATGAAAGTACCATTGCCAATGAATCCTTCTGTTATGATACCGCAACCGCCAGGGATCGAAGATTCGGCGGGTTGGTCCCGGGAGTAATGTGGCAGCCAATCCGTGAAATCTCCCTCGCCGCCGGGCACGAAGAGCATCGTGCCGGGTGTGATATTGGGCAGTGAGAGATCGCCCAGTGTGGCGCGGTCCAGGTTGTTGGCAGGCCAGTCGATAATGTCGTCAGGCGTCACCTTGTAAAAACTTGAAACCCCATTCAATCCGTCGCCCTGGTTCCAAAAGTAGATTGCGCCGTCCATAGTGGGGATGAGGATGGACACCCCGGGGAAGATATTATGCGGATCGTCGCCCAGGATGTGGCGGTTGCTCCACAGCAGGGTCTGGGGCTTCAGCCCGTACTTCTCGGCGATGCCGAACAGGGTGTCACCGCTTTGAATGGTGTATTCGACGATCTCGGTGCGCGGTCCGGCAGGGCGGTCGGTGTGCACCTGCGCCAGGCGGCTGACCGTAAAACCGCTGTAAAGTATTTCGTCATTTATCGTTTCAGTGTCCACCTGGATAAGTGGTCCGCCAGCGCCTTCCAGTCCAGAGGGGGTGGAAGCCGGCTCATCGGTGGGCAACGCCTGGTTCTCCAGCACGAAACTGTTCATCACCCACACCACCACGATGACGAGAAGCAGCGACACCACGCCGGTACCAATGCGCAGGGCGGTTTCGCCGAGCCCCAGGTGTACCAACCTATGCCACATTTTTTCTGCAGGTGAGCGGTTTTCAGTCCCGGCAGGTGTTTCTTTTTCCGGCGTGGGATCAGGTGAACCGCTGCTGTTGATCGGAGAATTTGATTGATCTATCATTATTTAACCTCGGGAAAAAATCATAACATCCGCCATGCATAAGGTCAAGTTCTGAAAAATTGGGCAAAAAGACCCGCTTTGCCTGTCAAGGCTGAGAGGTGGGCAGGGCGAAACGTGATAGAATTCCCGCATCGAAAATTAATTCTGAGGTGGATAATGACTGAACACATCCTTGTAGCGGCAGCCTGGCCTTACGCCAACGCGGAAATCCACGTTGGAAACCTGACCGGCTCCTACCTGCCGGCAGATATCTTTGCGCGCTACCAGCGCATGCGCGGCCGCGAGGTGATGTTCGTTTCAGGCACCGATAGCCATGGCACGCCCATCACTGTGCGCGCTGACGCAGAGCACAGCACCCCGCACGCGATCTACCAGCGCTTTCACACCGGGTTTATCGAGTTGTTCCAGAAACTGGGGCTGACCTACGACCTGTTCACCAGCACGCATACCGCCAACCACATGGCGGTCGCCCAAAACGTGTTCCTGGCGCTGAAACGCAACGGCTATCTGTATAAGGAAAGCCAGGACCAGTGGTACTCGCTCAGCCAGAAGAGGTTCCTGCCCGATCGTTACGTGGAGGGCACCTGTTACATCTGCGGGTACGAGGGTGCGCGCAGCGATCAGTGCGACAGATGCGGCAATCTGTTGGAAGCTTCTCTGCTGATCAACCCGAAATCTAAGATCGACGGTTCGACCCCTGAATTGAGGAGCACCGAGCATTATTACCTCGACCTGGGCCGTCTGCAGGACCTGGTGGTGGAGTTCCTCAAGGTGCGCGAATCGTACTGGCGACCGAACGTGCTGCGCCAGTCGCTCGGTCAGATCCTGGCGGATGGACTGCGCGGGCGTGCAATCACGCGCGACCTGGATTGGGGGGTACCGCTGCCCGCAGAAGCCCTGGCGGACGGCGACGAATGGGAGACCAAGTGCCTCTACGTATGGTTTGAAGCGGTAATCGGCTACCTCTCCGCGTCAATCGAGCTGAGCCAGCTCAAGGGAGACGGCGAAGCCTGGCGCGGCTGGTGGCAGAATAGTGAAGCACGTAGTTATTACTTCATTGGCAAGGACAATATCCCCTTCCATGCCATCATCTGGCCGGCACAGCTGATCGGTATGGGCGCGGACTTCGATGAGATCAATGGTAGTGCCGATCCCAAGCCGCTGGTGCTGCCTTATGACGTACCGGCAAACGAATTCATGAATATCGAGTCACAGAAGATCTCGGGCAGCCGCAATTGGGCGATCTGGGGGGCGGATTTTCTCACCCGCTACGACCCTGATCCGCTGCG
>JBCFBD010000155.1:0-2032 GCA_038562455.1 Anaerolineaceae bacterium
TTGCTTCAACGACGGCTGTCTCTGAAAGCACCGGTTTTTCCTCGGGTATCGGAGCTGCCAGCACATCTTTCATTGCCCCCCGGCTTAACAATAAGAAAAACAGATAGGCAACCACCATAACGGTGAGGCCCCAGGAACCGGCAGTAACCCAGATCATAGCTGCGGGGCTGAGGTTGCGCCCGAGTCGACGGGTATCGCCGGTGGTTTGCTTTGTCACATATCCTCCGTCAAACTCTCCAGGAATTCTTGATTGTTCCTGGTTTTCGCCATACGCTGCAAAATGGCCTCGGTAGCCACTGCGGGATCCATGCCGGCCCCCTGGGGCTGCTGTGCGATCATCTGCAGGTACATGCGGCGCATGAGCCATGCCCGCTGCAGGATATCTGGGCCGAGCAGCAGGTCTTCGCGGCGGGTGGATGAGCGCTCGATGTCAATGGCGGGGTAGATGCGGCGTTCCTGGAGCTTGCGTGATAAATGAAGCTCCATGTTGCCGGTGCCTTTAAACTCTTCGTAAACCACATCATCCAACCTTGACCCGGTATCAACCAGGGCAGTGGCAATAATGGTCAGAGACCCGCCTTCTTCCAGGTTGCGGGCGGCGCCGAAAAAGCGCTTAGGTGGGTAGAGGGCAGATGGGTCCATACCGCCGGAAAGCGTGCGCCCGGAGGGATTGACCACCAGGTTGTAAGCGCGGGCCAGGCGGGTGAGGGAGTCCATCAGGATGACCACATCCCGGCCGACTTCGGTCAGGCGTTTGGCGCGTTCCAGGGCGATTTCGGCAGTGCGCACATGGGCGGAGACCGGCTCGTCAAAGGTGGAAGCCACCACTTCGGCATCCACCGAGCGGTCCATATCGGTCACCTCTTCAGGGCGCTCGCCGATCAACGCGATGATCAGGTGCACCTCGGGATGCTTCTCTGAGATGGAATTGGCCAGTTGTTTTAGAATAGTGGTCTTGCCTGCTTTTGGGGGAGAAACGATCATACCGCGCTGCCCGCGCCCGATTGGGGCGATCAGGTTGATCAGGCGGGATGAAAGGATGGTACGGTCTGTTTCGAGGTCGAAACGTTTATCGGGAAAAATGGGTGTCAGGCTCTCAAAATTCGGCCTCTGGGCGGCTTCTTCGGGGCTCAGCCCGTTGACCGATTCGACTTTAAGCAGACCGTAATGGCGCTCGGTCTCGCGCGGGGGGCGCACATTGCCGATCACCAGGTCGCCGCCGCGCAATTCATACCGCCGCAACTGAGCCTGGGATACATATACGTCATCGGGACCGATCTGGTAGTTTGTCCGCAGGAATCCGATCCCTTCATTCATGATCTCCAGCACGCCGCCGCGCACTTCCAAGCCCTCTTTCTCAGCTTCGTATTGCCGGATCTTGATCATCAGGTTTTCCTTCTTCAGCCGGTTGGCGTTGGGAATTCCTAATCCGGAGGCAACAGCACGCAGCTCGGTAAGCGGGGTATTTTCCATTTCGATTATTTTCATAGTTTTATCTCACATATTGAATTTATAGACTTCAATGAACAACCATTCCACCCTGGTCAGGTTATTTGAACAGTTTAAAGTGCATTTTTATGAGGGAAGCTTATTCTGAGGCGTCACACGACACCAGTAAAGGCCGTAACTTGTCAATATTCCGAAACCAGATCTTTGGGATGTAGTGATTATAGCATGGTACAAAAAGGAATGCAAGAATACGAAAACACACATCAACCAGAGAATTTCAAGTCCTGCCATCATAATTCAGCCCGGGTAGGATTGTATTTTTCCTGCGACCCTCTATAATTAATTACAGACCCACACGCTGATCCATCGCCCTGGGGAGAGAATACCTGGTATAAGGTCGGGAGGCTGCGATGAAAAAAGATTGGCTGTGGATCATTCCCCTGGCAGTAGCCATATTGGGTATCACCTGTTACTTGCCTTCCCTGAAAGCAGCAAATGATGACAATCTCCAGAAGCTGGCAGACCAGCTGGGTGCATTGCGCCTGGAGGAACAGGAACTGGGGGAATTGCACGACTGGGACAG
>JBCFBD010000156.1:0-1984 GCA_038562455.1 Anaerolineaceae bacterium
GGGCATGCACAGATTCGAGATAGCTGTTGAGGTGGGCTTTGAGGTCATATAGGTGCACGCTGATATTCGCGACAAGCTCCCCGATCAGGATACGGTCGTCAATCTCGATGATCTCTGCGCCTGCCTGGCTTAATTCTGCAATGGTCTGTGCCATTACACGGTTGACTTCAGCGTTAATCGGCTCTGAGCCAAAAAAAGATCTTAGCACGCCAATCCTTGGGCAGTCCGAGACGTGAACTTCTGGCAGGTCCTGGACGGCAATCACTTTCAGGACTGCGACAGCGTCTGCGACGTTTCGAGCCATCGGTCCTGCAGTATCCTGGGTGAGGGAATAAGGCACAATACCGTCATCGCTCACCAATCCAACTGTCGGTCGGATGCCCACCAGGTTGTTGGCGCTGGAAGGTGACCGGATGGAATTGATCGTGTCGGTCCCGATCCCAACCAGCCCAAAATTGGCTGCCAGAGCCGCGCCAGTGCCCCCGCTTGATCCTCCCGGGGTACGCGTCAGGTCATACGGATTGTAAGTTTGACCTTTGATCGAGCTGATCGATTCACCCCAAATGGCAAATTCGTGTAAATTGGTCTTGGCAAGGATGATCGCTCCAGCAGCTTTCAACCGTTTCACCAAATCTGCGTCCTTACCGGTCCGGAAGCCTTCAAGGCTCAGACTCCCGGCTGTGGTCGGCATATCCGAGGTCTCGATGTTGTCCTTGACCAGCACCGGGACTCCGTGCAGGCTCCCGCTCAGTTTTCCGGTTGTCCTAAGCTGGTCATCGCATTCTTTCGCTAACGCGATCGCGGCTGGATTAACACAAATGATGCTTGAAAGTGCTTTGTCATAGTGCTGGATGCGATCAAGGTAAAAGGCAACCAGGTCTTCAGTGGTTATCTGGTTTTCCAGCAGAGCCTGGTGATACGCAGCGATGTTCAGCTCCAACATGTCCATATTGTATCCTGAACTGTTTCATATTTCCCTGAAATTCGCATCATTTACGCTTACACAAACTCGCATTGTGAAGAATTAACAGCAACTTGCCCAATAATGCCTTGCTAATTGTCTTAATATTACAATGAAAAGGTGCGGATTTTTCGGTACAATACTTATCAGGATGAGAAACGGAATATGCTGAAAGCATTAAACGTACGTTTACGAGACATCCTCAATGTCGATTTGCTGGCTGGCGCGGAAGTGATAGCCGGCGAAGCCGGGATGGACTGCGTGATTACCTCAGTCAATGTCATGGAGGTACCTGATATTGTTGACTGGGTCAGACCGGGGGAACTTTTATTAACTACAGCTTACTCATTATCCAATAACATAGAAGCCTTCAACACGCTCTTGCCCATTTTTTCGGAGAAGGGCGTCTGCGGCATGGGCATCAAAACCAAGCGCTACATCGATGAATTGCCGGAAAGCGTAATTGAAACAGCCAACCGACTGGCTTTTCCGATCATTAGAATCCCGCAGGACGTTTCTTACGGCGATTTGATGAAGCAAGTTTTTACCTTCATTATCGGCGAGCAGACTCGTTTACTTGAAAAGATCAATGAATTTAACAATCAGATCCGCGATATCATGCTCCGCCGCGGGGATATGGACGAATTCGCTGAACTTATCAGCCAAGCCTTGCATTCGCCTACATTAATATCTGACCAGGTCCATAAGAGCTTTGTCTTCCATGCGGAGGATAAAGCCTGGGAAGCCATCCTCGATCGGGTTGTGCCCTCGACGATCAACAACACGGGCATACTGGCCGAACCGGGGTCCACAGAAATTCGAGCAAGCTTTGACCTGGTGGATGGTGTGAAGGTCAAACGCTTTTGCATCCCAATCTTCTTCGAAGAAAATCTTTACGGACAGGTCTATATCTGGGATATTGATAACCACATCAACCCGGGCGATTTGTTCATGATCGAATCTGCTACTTCGCTGATCGCGTTGCACATTGTTACTAAGCTGACTGTCACCCAGCGCGAGAAC
>JBCFBD010000157.1:0-1978 GCA_038562455.1 Anaerolineaceae bacterium
CGATAATCACATAACTCGTTACAATGTAGGTGGCGTTCATGTTGGTCTCCCATCAGATGGTCGTCTCTCAACTTCCATTCTAACGGAGACTGCATGAACGCTTTCAACTAGCAATCAAGGTAAGTAAGCGAGAAAGATTTTCTAGAAGCAATCTCTGATACTGTGTTCACTTCTTCTGAGCTTGTTCTTGCAGGCCTGGTTGATAGCCGTATTTTGGAACAACTCTTTAAACTTCCGTTGCGTTCAACGGACGACGCATTGCAGATGGCAGAATATTTCATCGAAGGCTCAGGTCAAACAATGGTACACGGGCCTGGCAGTTCGATATCCGAGAAGGTACGCAGAAGTGACGTTTTCACAAATCTGGTTGATTGGACAAGAGACGCCACAGCTAGTTCTATACGGTACTATAACGGGTTTGTAGACTGTGCAACACTACGATGGCAACGAGATATTTATCGCGAACCCCCAGGAATCAGTTGGGGACTCACTGATATCGAACTGGGATTCCCGATAGGTGGGACTCAAGGGCTCAAAGTAGAGATTGTGCGGCTTATAGCAGAGCACTCGTTTCGCTCATTCTCCGCCACAGTCCGCTTTACGATTTTCGATGATTTTGGGGTTGGTTCTGACGATCGCTATACGCCCCCACTTGAAGCGTTTTGGATACTACAACATGTTAAACAAATGCCAGAGGACAAGTACAAGCCATTTAGGAATGAAATCGTTGTGGAAAGCGGCATCACGGGCGAATGGTAAAAGTGACACAGGCTAACGCAGGCAACCATACGGAGGATCTGAATCTGCTTCGAAATCAAAGTTGCCTTGTAGGGTCAGGACTTGAGATGGATCATCGTTTGCGTGCAAGGTTGCTTCAAAATCACCGCGTACGCGTTGTCCGGGCTTCTCTGGAAAATTCTTGATAGTAATATGGCCAGAGATCAGACTCGGATAGGTCCATGACAGCGATTTTCCAGATTGATAGATAATCCCGCTCATTCCGGGGCCAGAAGAATCATCGCTCGAAAACTGGTAGGTTCCACGAGACGTTGTGGGCGGGATGGACAGTACCAGGTAGCTAGATGACTTGTGGTCGCTGAGCCAGATAGCTGATCTCACCGGATCATCAAATACCTGGTAGCAGGGCTCAATGCGAGCGTTACCAGCCAACTCGCCCTCAAACATACCGGAATAGGAAACCTCAAATTCTCGGAATAGGGAGCAGCTTGTTACGGGAAGCGCGAAGCATAAACAGGCCAGGAGAATGCGTCTTAGTTGCATAGGATAAACCCTTCCAGACTGCCTTCATGGTTATTATACCTGTAAACCACAGCGAACGAGAGGAAACACAAATGGTAGAAAAACAGGAAGAGACTGGAACTGACAACATCGAATCGGCCGCATTAGATGTTTTGAACGCCATTGCCGAGTTCACCGAAGCAGTTGCGCTAATTCAGGCAGCAATTGCAGAAATTGATACGAAAAAAGAAGAGGCAACAGTCGATATCGAAATGAACCATGAAGCGGCAATAGCCAACATTGAAATGCAAAAACTAATGGCTGTGGCCATAATCCAGGGGAAGAAAACGGAAATCGAGAAAATTCACGCTGCGATCTCCTTGATTCTGAGCAAGATTCAGGAACTGCTGGATCCTTTCCGAGCGTTGTTCAGACAAGGAATGTAACCTTTTTTACTCTCAAATAGAACATTTGATCCAAAGAGAAACACAAACTTCAGAGTGCCTGGAAGGATAGTGATTAGGAGAGAAGGCAATCAATGATGGCAACGTACAGCGAGCGTGTGTTACAGACAGAGATGGCACACCTCATCGGGTACTGGCGACTGAACGAGAGCAGTGGCGCCGTGGTGGCGGACAGCAGCCCGCAGGGAAACGACGCGGTAGCGAACGGGATTACCTGGGGTGCGGCGGGCATCGGTGACGGGGCGACGGCCGCCAGCTGGGACGGGGTCAGCGAC
>JBCFBD010000158.1:0-1977 GCA_038562455.1 Anaerolineaceae bacterium
CGGCTGGCGCTTCCTGGGCGGTCCGCGTTTTGCGTTGCGCACAGCCATCGCAGTGGGGGCATTCTCGCTTCTCACCGATCTACTGGTTTTTGTAATCCCCGCAAAGGGTATGACACAGGACAACGTGCTCAATGCGCTATTCGGAGGGGTGCTGCTCGGGGTGGGGCTGGGGCTGGTCTACCGCGGCGGCGGCACGAGCGGCGGCTCCGACATCCTCGGGCGCATCCTCAACCACCGTCTGGGCATCTCCATTTCCGCGGCGTACCTCATAACCGATTCGCTGGTGGTACTGGCAGGTGGTTTTGCTTTCTCGTGGGAAAAGGCGCTCTACGGCATGGTGGTCATCTACGTGAGCGGGCTGGCAGCAGAAATGATCTCAGAGGGCTCGGGTATCTTCCGCACCGCGTTGATCATCTCAGCGAAGCACGCTGAAATTTCCAGTGAGATCATGTCGAGCATGGAGAGGGGCGTGACCATCCTCTCGGGCACCGGGGCTTACACCGGGGTGGATCGACCGGTGCTGTATTGCGTGATCACGCGCTCAGAAGTGAACCAGCTCAAAGCCATGGTGAAGGATATTGACCCGCAGGCGTTCATGGTGATCGGGGTGACCCACGAAGCGCTGGGCGAGGGGTTCAGGCCGTTTAAGTAAGGCTATCGCAGGTGGTGAAGCACCGCGCCGGTGATCAGGCTGAACTGCGCTAAGTGGTAGGTGAGGTGCACGTAACTTTGCGCCCGGTTGAAGCGGCGCACGAAACGGTCGTAGACCAGCATCGTATCCGATGTGTAAAACAACACCGCGCCTGAGGATACCAGCAGCGCGGGCAGCAATAGCCAATCCTCCTTGAACAAAGTCAGCAGCGCCGAGAGCAACATCAGGGTGAGCGATAGTCCGTACAGGCTCAGGCTGGCGAGGAAGCGCTTGCCCCGCGGTGCGCGCATGATACCTGGTCGGATGCGCTTGAAAACATTCCCCGCTGAGATCCCCAACAGCACAGCAATCAGCCCCACGCCGAGCGTGAATGGGGCGGGGGAGTGCAGGAAGCCGATGATGTACGCGACATGGGCGAATAGAAAAGTGACTCCACCGATCATAAACCAGCGCGGGTTGAGCATTAACAAAATATCTCCAGCCAGAGAGAGCGCCAGGGCGATACCGAACCACAACATTTCCCCCTGCCACCCGGTCAATTGAATTGACCAGACGATGAGGAAGACCATGATCGCCGGTTTTGCCACGTACAGTCGTTTTTTCCACCCCCGCCAAGTGGAGACCCAATCAAGCAGGGCGAACGCAGCGGCGAGGTAGAATGGCCAGGTGAACATGCCTAATCCTTGCCGAACTTAAACCCGAGCAGGTCGAGTGCGTCAGCCGAGTTGCGCCAATTCTTGTTCACTTTGACCCGCAGGTTGAGGAAAACCTTGCGCCCGCTCATGGCTTCGATTTCCTGGCGGCTGCGCGTACCGATGGTCTTGATCATTTCGCCGCCTTTGCCCACCAGGATGCCTTTTTGCGAATCGCGCTCGACGAACAGCGTTGCTTCGATATACGCTTTGTCGTCCGGGCGTTCCTCATAGCTGTCGATCTGCACAGCCACGCAATGCGGCACTTCATCGCGTACGTGCATCAGCACCGATTCACGGATCAGTTCGGCGGCGATGTCGCGCTCGTATGTGTCGGTGACCACGTCCTCGTCAAAGAATGGCTCACCGGCGGGCAGGTTTTCGATCAACAGCAACAGTAGCTGATTGAGGCTCTCTTTTGCAAAGGTTGAAAGGGTCAGCATGTCCTTCGCCGGGAAGAGCTCGACTGCCTGGCGCTTGCGTTCCTCTAGCGTCTCATTGTTCACCAGGTCGGTCTTGGTCAGCCCGATCCATACCGGCGGCAGGTTATGTAGTTTGCCGAGCTTCTCCGCGATCAACCGATCCTCAGCAGTGAGCGGTGCGCTGGCATCCAGCAGCCACAGGATGATATCA
>JBCFBD010000077.1:0-11979 GCA_038562455.1 Anaerolineaceae bacterium
GAAGGCTACGGCATTTTTGCCACCAACGGCATCCTCTTCAACCACGAGTCCCCGCGCCGCGGCGAGACCTTCGTCACGCGTAAGATTACCCGCGCGGTGGCAGCCATCAAAGCCGGTACCCAAAAGAAACTCTACCTCGGCAACCTCGACTCAAAGCGCGATTGGGGTTACGCACCGGAGTACGTGGAAGTGATGTGGTTGATGCTGCAGCAGGAAATTCCGGATGACTATGTCATCGGCACTGGCGAGTCTCACAGCCCGCGCGAATTCCTCGATGAGGCATTCGGCTACCTGGGATTGGATTGGAAGCAGTATGTGGAGATCGATCCACGCTACTTCCGACCGACCGAGGTGGATTACCTGTTGTCAGACCCGCGCAAGGCGCACACGCAGTTGGGTTGGGAACCCAAAATCAAGTTCCACGAGCTAGTGCGCATCATGGTCGACGCCGACCTCGAGTTGATCGGTCTGCCGTGTCCGGGCGAAGGGAAGAAGATCCTGGAGGAGAAGTTTGGCGGCTGGCATCGCTGGGAGCATCAGGTCGTCAGTATGGAACGTTAATTACCCAAGAAGTGAAGGCGGGTGATTCCCGCCTTTTTCTTTGTTGACAAAATAGAACATATGTGCTATAATGGTGAAAACGACCAGGAGGTACAGCATGTCCGCGGTGCAAAAAGCCATCTTCCCAGCTATTGTGGTGAGTAGTTTGTTGTTGGTTGCATTGAATCAATTGGTCCAGCCAAGCGCTACCGTCAGCGCTGACCTTGAAAGTGCTGCTGCTGAAACCGGTGGTGATGCTGAAAGTGCATCCTTAACCAGCGAGTGCGCGCAAAAAGCGCTATATCCGGAAAAGATCCTGCCGTGGTGCGCGTTGATCGAGAAGCAGGCGGGCAGATACGCGGTCGATCCGCTGCTAATCGCGGCTGTGATGCTGGTGGAGAGCGGCGGTCAGCCGCAGGTGATCTCGCACTCCGGCGCAGTGGGCTTGATGCAGGTGATGCCGCGCGATGGGATCGCGGCGACCTTCCAGTGCATCAACGGACCGTGCTTCGCCAATCGCCCGACGATCGAGGAGCTGAAAGATCCCGAATTCAATGTGGACTACGGGGTGCGTATGCTCGCGGGGTTAACAGATAAGCACGGCAACACGCGCGACGCGTTGAAGGCGTACGGCCCCGGAGACGCGGGTTACTGGTATGCAGACAAAGTGCTGGGAATTTACGCCTCCATCCTGGCTGCCGGCGAATAGATTTCGAAAGTAGTTGGATTCACCTCTTGACGAAATAATGATCTTTGATATCATTCTTATGTTCGAAATCTGACGAAAGGAGCGCAGCAACATGGTATATGTGATCCCCGCAACTGTAGCCGCACACACCCTTTGCAATGCTGGTGGTGTCGGTTCCCCTTGTTGTAATGCGCCTGTTTCCAGATAAGATCTTAAGATCTGCGATTAGCGGTCACGGGTGCAACAAAGACCCGTGACCGTTTTGTTTTAATTCCTGGTCGAGCAGTGGAAGGAGGAGCGATGGTCGAGAAAGAGGTCGTGTGAAGTAGGATTTGATCCTGGTGCGTGTTTAGTTTTTTTGTTCACCGTGCAAGCGAAGAAAGAGGAGGCCGAGAATGTTGGATACGTTCATGAAAATCGGCGCTTATCGTGTGGAAAGGTTTGAAGTTGAAGACCGGATGGACCCGGATGCGTTTGCGTTTTACATCCGTGGTGAAAAAGCCGAAAGCGGGCCGTACTGCCGCGACGCGAAATCACAGCTCTACGCCGGATTGATGCTTATTCGCGCCAAGGGAATGATGCAGCACATGAGCGGTATTTATGTCGACGTGGACGAACTGGTCAACCTGCAGCGACCAGCGTATCGGCAGTTGAAAGCCGACCTGGTCGAAGGCCTGTTCAAACGCATTTTCGTGCTTGAAGCCGCGGCGTTTTGGGCGCCGGGTATCGTGGCAGAGGATGTGCGGCAGCTCTACCTGGCGGTCGGCGGCTTCGAGCTGCTGGTTTGCCGCGAGGGTGATTGCACCCCATCACAGATCTTTTAGACTGGCTGTTGAGAGACAGCCATAATTTGGAGCAAGAATGATCAACCGAACATTGTTTATGGATGGAAACATCAAGCTGACCGCCCTGGATCCTGAAAAGGATGCAGAAGCGCTCTCACGCTGGACCAGCTCGCCTTCCTTCGTCGCGCACTATTTCGATGGTATCTTCCGACCCTACATGGTCAGCGAGATTAAAAAGAAATGGAAAGAAATGCTGAAGAAGGCGAGTGAATCCGGCAGTCGTTATTACTTCGCCGTGAGAGAAAAGGACAGCGGTAGCCTGGTTGGATTGATCAAGATCGGGTGGGTTTCTGCCAGCAATCAGGCAACGAACCTCTTCCTGGATCTGATCGATGAGCGGAGCTTTGAATTGTACGCTGGGATTGCGCTTAAGATGGCGCTGCAGTACATCTTCATGGAGCTCAGCCTGCACCGGGTGAGTGCGTACACCAGCACGCATAACGAGCGCGAGATCGCGCTTTACGAACGGGCAGGGTTCTTACGAGAATCGCAGCGCCGCCAGGCGATTTATCACGACGGAAACTTTTATGATGAATTGGTTTATGGACTGACACGCCCGGAATGGAAGCAGGCGCAGGAGGTGAAAGCATGAACGTGCGGCAATTTTTTGCTGGAGAAAAAGTGAACCTGGTGCCATTGGATTTGGAAAAGGAACTGAAGTACTGGGAAGAGTGGGACCTGGACAGCGAGTACAAACGGCTGCTCGACGATTCGCCAGCAGCGCCCATCGCGGGGTCGGTTGCCAAAGAGCAATTTGAGGAGAACAACGGCAGCGGCGCGCTGTTCATGGTGCATGCCGCGGCGGATGACCGGGTGATCGGGTTTATCGAGCTCAGCGGGTTCGATTGGGCTGCCAGGAGCGGCTGGGTGGGCATCGGTATCGGCGACGCGGAATACCGCGGGAAAGGCTTTGGCACCGAAGCCATGCAGCTCGTGCTTGACTACGCTTTCAGAGGTCTCAACCTGAACCGGGTCAATCTGAATGTGTTTGCGTACAATAAACGCGCCATTTGCTCTTACGAGAAATGCGGATTTCGTTACGAGGGCACGCAACGCGAAGTGATCTTCAAGGAGGATCAACGCTGGGACGTCATTGATATGGGCATCCTGCGCACTGAGTGGGAGTCGCTGCAGCACCTGCCTGACGAATAATCAGGTTTTCTACAATTACTGAGGGCTGCTCGTGCAAACGGCAGCCCTTAAATTTCAGCGTGTTATACTTCAGCAGACAGACCACAAGTGGAGACAACATCGATGCACAAGATTAAAGCGGTTATCTGGGATATGGGTGGGGTGTTGCTGCGTGAGGAAGACGCCGAGCCACGCCTGAAGCTTGCGGAGAAGCATAATATTGATCTTGAGAAACTTTACCAGCTCGTTTTCAACAGCCGCTCTGCAAAACTGGCCGGCGTTGGTGCAATTAGTGAAGAGGAACACTGGCTTACGGTTGCCCATGAAGTAGGCCTCGCGAAGGACAGGCTTTCCGCTTTCCGTAACACATTCTGGTCAGGCGACCGAGTGGACGCTACGCTGATCGAGTTCATCCAATCTCTGCGCCCTGCCTATAAAACCGCGCTGCTGAGCAACGCCTGGACGGGGATGCGCAAAGCGCTCGAAGAGTACTACAACTGCCTGTGGGCCTTCGACGCCGTAATCATTTCTGCAGAGGTCAGGCTGGCAAAACCAGACCCGGCGATTTACAAGCTGATGCTGGATCAATTACAGATCGCTCCGCAGGAAGCCATCTTTGTGGACGATCTGATCGAGAATATTCAAGCTGCCTGCGACTTGGGAATCCATGGAATTCATTTCAGGAATACAGACCAGGCGGTAACGGAAGTGCGCGCGCTGCTGGCATGATCGAACTGCATGCTGACCGCAGTATTGTGATCGGCGTGGTGGCAGATACCCATGTGCCTGATCGGGTCAACGCGCTGCACCCTGATTTGCTGCAGGAACTGGCAACCCGCGAAGTCGACTACATCTTCCACGCCGGAGATTGCTCTACATCGTGCGTGCTCGATGAACTGCGCGCCATTGCCCCGGTGTTCGCCGTGGCAGGCAACCGCGATTGGTTCCTGCCCACACTGCCACGCCACAGGTTGTTCCACATCAACGGCGTCGATCTGCTTCTCACGCACGGGCAGGTCAACGCCTGGCATTACTGGATCGATAAGGCTAAAAATTTTCTGGATGGCTATGAATTCGAACGTTATACGAAACGGTTGCCACCTCTCGCGCCCGCTGCAAGCGTTATTATCTACGGGCACTCGCATCACGCTGAAAACCGTCTTATCGGTGGAAAATTATTCTTTAACCCTGGTTCAAGCAGCGTGGCAGAAAAACCTGATTTTCAACAGTCGTTTGGTATAATTTACATCCACCCGGATGGCGAGTTTTCCGGTGAGATCATCGCCCTGCAGGGCGCCATGGTCAGGTTCGGTCGATGGTATTCAGGGGACAGATTCAAAAACAGGATAAAATAGCTCATAAAAACTCAATTGTCCTTGACCATTCCCAAAGGCATTGATATAATAAAAATTTGCGCATCCCGGCTCCGGTATGGCCGTGGAGAATATTCAATTACCGCCAGGTTTGATACTTAGGAGAAACCAATGGCTTCTGCTTTACCCAACAAAACTTACGCACGTATCCCGACGATTTTTGATTTACCTAACCTCATTGAAGTCCAACTGCAATCCTTCAAGCAACTCAAAGAAGAGGGTCTTGAGGATTTGTTTGACGAGATTTCACCCATCGAATCCTACAACAAAGGCATGCGCCTGCACTTCCCGGGACGCAGCGCTGAAGCCAAGCAGTGGGGATTAAAGTACTGGTTCGAGCCGCCGAAACACTCCATCGAAGAGTGCGTAGAGCGTGATCTCACTTACGCCAGCCCGATGTATGTTTCCGTTCTGCTTTCCGGTCCTGATATTCCTGAACCGGTAAAATCGGACATTTTCTTAGGGGACTTCCCCGAGATGACCGAGAAAGGCACTTTTATTATTAACGGAACCGAGCGTGTGGTGGTATCCCAGTTGATCCGCTCGCCTGGCGTCTACTTTGAAGCGCCGGTCGATCGCGCCACCGGCCATCCGCTGGCAATGGCGAAGTTGATCCCTGATCGCGGCGCTTGGATGGAATTCGAGACCAGGAAGAATGATTACCTGATCCTGAAATTCAACCGCAAGCGCACTGTGCCCATTACTATCTTCCTGCGCGCGATGGCAGCGGTGGATGACCGTCTGGCTGGAGATTCCACCCTCAAGACCGGTTCCGACGAGGAATTGATCGCCCTTTTTAGTGACATCGATAACGACCCCGATCGCCAGTTCATCGCCTCCACCATTCGGCAGGAGCCGGTGTGGGACCTCAGCCACGGCGAGACCGTCGCCGAAGCCGCGCTCATCGAATTTTTCCGGCGTATGCGCCCCGGCGACCCCGCCAACCTGGAGAATGCCAGGCAGTTCCTCGAAGAGCAACTCTTCGACAGCCGCCATTACGACCTGGAGAAGGTGGGACGGTACAAACTGAATCAAAAACTGGACTTGATGGATCGCATCCCAGTTTCACACCGCAGCGTAACCAAGCTGGATATCATCCACCTGGTGCGGCGTATGATTCTCATTAATAATCGCCGCGAAGACAAGGATGATATCGATCATCTCGGCAATCGCCGCGTGAAGACCAACGGTGAATTAATCCAGAACAAGCTGCGCATCGGCTTGCGCCGCATGGAGCGCGTCATTAAAGAGCGCATGTCCATCCGCGACCAGGAACAGGTTTCACCTGTAAGCCTCATCAATATCCGCCCGGTGGTCGCTGCGCTGCGCGAGTTCTTTGGCTCCTCGCAGCTTTCACAATTCATGGACCAGACCAACCCGCTGGCAGAGCTGCGCAGCAAGCGCACGCTCTCCGCGCTGGGTCCCGGCGGTTTGCGCCGTGAGCGTGCCGGCTTCGATGTGCGTGATGTGCACCACTCGCACTATGGTCGCATTTGCCCCATCGAGACCCCTGAAGGTCCGAACATCGGCTTAATCGGCCGCCTGGCAAGCTACGCGCGTGTGAACGAATACGGTTTCATCGAAACCCCGTATCGAAAAGTGCTCAAGACCCTGGTCAGCAATGATCCGCGCCTCGAGGGGCGCGTGCTGCGAGAAACCCTGACCGACGAGAAATCGGGTGAAATCATCGCCAAAGAAGGCGAACGCATCACCCCCGCGATCATGAAAAAGATTAAGCAGACCAAGAAGGATGTGATCTTCGTCAAACCTTTCGTCACCGCCGATGTCGAGTACCTGTCAGCGGATGCCGAAGACAAGTTCGTGATTGCCCAGGCGAATACGCCGCTCGACGAAATGAGCGAATTCCTGCAGGACCAGATCTCCTGCCGCTATCACAGCGATTTCATCATGTCGCTGGCTGACAGCGTCAATTACATGGACGTTTCACCGCATCAGGTCGTGGGCATCAGCGCTGCGCTCATCCCCTTCCTGGAACATGACGATGCGAACCGCGCCCTGATGGGCTCCAACATGCAGGCGCAGGCCGTGCCATTGGTCAACCCCGACAGCCCGATCATCTCCACCGGCATGGAGCGCTACGCTGCGCTCGACTCTGGGCAGGTGGTCATCGCGCAGGAAGACGGCGACGTTGTTTCTGTCACCGGTCAGTTGATCGTGGTCAAGAATGCCGAAGGCAAACTGCACGAGTACAACCTGCGCAAATACCAGCGCTCCAATCAGAGCACCTGCATCGACCAGCGCCCTGCGGTGACCAAGGGTCAGCGTGTGCGCAAGGGCGATATCCTGGCGGACTCATCCTCCACCGTGGACGGCAAACTCGCACTCGGTCAGAATGTGATGGTGGCTTTCCTCTCCTGGGAAGGTGGCAACTTTGAGGACGCGATCCTCATCTCCGAGCGCCTGGTGCAGGATGACAAATTCACCTCCGTGCACATTGAAAAGTATGAAGTCGAAGCACGCGACACCAAGCTGGGTCCTGAAGAGATCACCCGTGATATCCCTAATGTTGGTGACGACGCGATCAAGGACCTGGACGAGCAGGGGATCATCCGCATCGGCGCAGAAGTCGGCCCCAATGACATCCTGGTGGGCAAGATCACGCCCAAGGGTGAAAAAGAACTGACCCCTGAAGAGCGCCTGCTGCGCGCCATCTTCGGTGAGAAATCACGTGATGTGAAAGACACCTCGCTGCGGATGCCCCACGGCGAACGTGGCAAGGTGGTGGACGTGAAGGTCTTTACCCGCGAGGATAATGTTGACCTCTCAGCGGGTGTGGATATGATGGTGCGCGTTTCAGTCGCTCAGCGCCGCAAGATCACCGCCGGCGATAAGATGGCTGGACGCCACGGTAACAAGGGTGTTGTCTCCCGCGTTGTGCCTGTGGAGAACATGCCCTTCTTAGAGGACGGCACGCCCGTCGACATCATTCTCAATCCCCTCGGCGTTCCCGGTCGTATGAATATCGGCCAGGTACTGGAGACGCATCTTGGTTGGGCTGCGCGTCAGCTCGGCTTTGAAGCGATCACCCCGGTGTTTGACGGAGCGACAGAATTTGAGATCGAAGCCGAACTCGCCCGCGCCTGGTTGATGGATGAAGCCTGGAGAGAAGCCAGCATCAAATCGTGGGAATGGTTGAACGGCATGGAATTTGACCCGGAAACCATAAAGGACGATGAGGAAGTCAGGCTGCTTTATCTCGAGCAGACACTCGATAACACCAAATACGATATCGACCGCATGGCGACGGACAGCATTTACGCCCGCCAGATCAACCTCGAAAGCTGGCTGATCGAACGCGGTATTGAACCCGAACCGATCCTGCGCAAAGGTACCTACAGCACCGAACCTGCCCGCATTGAAGTGGACACCAATGCCATTAACATTTGCCTACGCATTTGGATGGAAAAATACGGCAAAAATGTCGAGAAGATTGCCGAGGACGACGTGCGCGCACAGGCTGAAAAGTTCGCCCTTGACAGGGGCATAGCGCTGCCGATCCTGGGCAAGCAGTTGCTGCGCGACGGCAAGAGCGGTCAGCCTTACGACCAGCCGGTGACGGTGGGTGTAATGACCATGCTCAAACTGCACCACCTGGTTGAAGATAAAGTACACGCCCGCTCAACAGGCCCATACAGCCTGGTGACCCAGCAGCCTTTGGGCGGCAAGGCGCAATTCGGTGGTCAGCGCTTCGGTGAAATGGAAGTGTGGGCGTTGGAAGCTTACGGCGCGGCCTTCACTTTGCAAGAAATGTTGACAGTCAAATCAGATGATGTGCAGGGTCGCGTCAGCACCTACGAAGCGATCGTGAAAGGTGAACCTATCGAGGATCCGAGCCTGCCGGCTTCGTTTAGAGTGCTGGTGAAGGAACTTCAGAGCCTCGGGTTGGCTGTAGAAGCGGTGATGGATACCAAAGAAGTCATCCGCTTTGGAAAAGATGAAGAAAGAGTACGACCTCCTCGCCTGGAGACCGGCTTGCTGGGCTTGGGCGAAGAGCTGCAGGGACTGCTGTAGCTTGCAGCAGCAGCGAAAAAGACTATTCAAGGGTGTATCAGTATCTTGACCATGGTACACCCCCATGATATAATTTTTCGCCGTTGCTCAAGTTGCAAGGTGATGTCTTATCCTCTACCATCAGTGTGAATCGGTGAGGCCATCATTGCAGTTGATGGTCTCATCTTGTTGAATAAGAAGAAAGGTAATTATTTTACGGAGGCAAAAAGAAGTGCCAACAATCAATCAGTTGATCCGCAAAAGTCGTGAGTCAAGAAGGGCTAAAAGCAAAGCGCCTGCGCTGCAGTACACCCTGAACTCAATGAAACAGCGTCGTTCCCGCCTTGAAAAAGGTGCGCCCCAAAAACGCGGCGTCTGCACGGTTGTGAAAACCATGACCCCCAAGAAACCGAACTCAGCGCTGCGCAAGATCGCTCGTGTCAGGTTATCCAACGGCATCGAAGTCACAGCCTACATCCCCGGTGAAGGGCACCAATTGCAGGAGCACTCCGTGGTGCTGGTCCGTGGTGGTCGTGTGAAGGACCTTCCTGGCGTTCGCTATCACATTGTTCGCGGCACCCTTGATACAACCGGTGTTGCCAAGCGCGCGCAGGGACGTTCCAAGTACGGATCAAAGCGCCCGAAAGCGTAATTCATACAGTAGATGGAGTAATTGAATGCGAAGAACGAAGCCCGAACCCCGCGAAGTTGCGCCTGATGTGCGCTATAACAGCATCCCAGTTTCCTTTTTTATTCACCGTATTATGAAGCGCGGCAAGAAAAGCGTTGCCACTTCGATCATGTACGGCGCGCTGGATATCGTCAAGGAAAAAACCGGTAAATCTCCGGTCGAGGTGATGGACCTGGCGCTGAAGAATGTTGGACCGGTCATGGAAGTGCGCCCACGCCGTGTGGGTGGTGCCACCTACCAGGTGCCAATGGAAGTTCCCACCGGACGCCGTATGACCCTTGCCATGCGCTGGATCCTCGACGCTGCGACCAACCGCACCGGTAATTCCTACGCCGAAAAACTGGCTGCCGAGTTGATCGAAGCCTCCAACAATCAGGGCTCTGCCGTACGCAAGCGCGAAGAGACCCATAAGATGGCTGAGGCTAACCGCGCCTTTTCCCATTACAGGATGTAAAGGCGAGTCAGCAGGTTTAGATGCCACGCAATTTTCCCTTAGATAAGTGCCGAAATATCGGGATTATTGCTCACATCGACGCGGGTAAAACCACGACGACTGAGCGAATCCTGTTTTATTCCGGTCGGACCTATCGCATCGGCAACGTGGATGAAGGCACCACCGTCACCGACTGGATGGCCCAGGAACGAGAGCGTGGTATCACGATCGTTTCCGCAGCGGTAACTGCTGAATGGAAGGGTTACCAAATCAATGTAATCGATACCCCCGGGCATATTGACTTCACCGCCGAAGTGCAGCGATCACTGCGCGTACTGGATGGCGGGGTGGTCGTATTTGACGCCGTGCAGGGTGTTGAACCTCAAAGCGAAACCGTCTGGCGCCAGGCTGACCGGTACAACGTACCGCGTATCTGTTTCGTTAACAAGATGGACCGCACCGGTGCATCACTGGATTACACCATTGGTACGATCCGCGACCGGCTGGGCGCAAACCCGATACAGATGCAGATGCCGATCGGCAGCGAATCCTCCTTTAAAGGCATGGTTGATTTGATGACCATGCAAGCAATTTATTTCGACGACGAACTGGGCAAGGAACCAAAGGTCACTGATATTCCGGCTGATCTGCTTACACAGGCTGAAGATCTGCGCGCCCAGATGGTGGAGAAAATCGCTGAACTCGATGACGACTTGACGATGAAGTATCTCGAAGGCGAAAAACTCAGCGAGCAAGAATTAAAAGCCACACTGCGCAACGCAGTGCTCACCACTAAAGCCACGCCGGTCTTCTGCGGTTCATCGCTGAAAAACAAGGGTGTCCAACTTGTGCTGGATGCTGTGTTGGATTACCTCCCTTCGCCGATCGATATTCCGGCTGTGACCGGGCATGTACCCGACAAAGACGCGCTCATTGAGCTTCCCGCCGAAGATGATGCTCCCCTCAGCGCGTTGGTATTCAAGATTGTTAGCGATCCCTATGTGGGTAGGCTGGCGTACTTCCGCGTGTATTCCGGAACGATCAAGTCCGGTGAGATGGTCTATAACCCGATCAAACAACGCAAAGAGCGCATCGGTCGTTTGTTGCGCATGTACGCTGACCGCCGTGAGGACATCACCGAGGTGAATGCTGGCGACATCGGCGCGGTGCTTGGTTTAAAAGATACTTTCACTGGCGAAACGTTGTGCGACACGCACAAACCGGTTATCCTCGAAAGCATCTCTTTCCCAGAACCGGTAATCTCCATTGCCATCGAACCAAAATCCAGCGCTGACCAGGATAAAATGGCCAACGCGTTGCAGCGTCTGGCAGAAGAAGACCCCACCTTTAAGGTCCACACGGATGAAAACTCCGGGCAGACCATCATTGGCGGCATGGGCGAGCTTCACCTGGATGTGTTGGTAGACCGCATGCTGCGCGAATTCCGCGTGCAAGCGAATGTGGGCAATCCGCGCGTCTCATATCGCGAGACCATCACGCGCGAAGTACCTTCGATCGCTTACAAGTATGTCAAGCAGTCTGGCGGGCACGGGCAATACGGGCACGTGGTGCTTTCACTCACCCCGCTTGAGCGTGGTTCAGGGTTCAGTTTTGAGAACAAGATCACCGGCGGCGTCATCCCGAAGGAATTCATTCCGGCGGTCGAAAAAGGCGTGCGCGAATCACTGGAGTCCGGTGTGCTTGCCGGGTACCAGGTGACGGATGTCAATATTAAATTGATCGACGGCTCGTTCCACGAGGTGGATTCGAGTGAGATGGCTTTCAAAATGGCTGCCATCATGTGTATGCGTGAAGGTCTGCAAAAAGGATCCTCTGTTCTTTTGGAGCCGATCATGAAGACCGAAGTCGTTGTGCCCGAGGAATATCTCGGGGATGTGCTTGGACAGGTTACCTCGCGGCGCGGTGAAGTGCAGGGCATGGATATCCGCCCTGGCAACGCGCAGGCGATCCACGCGCTTGTTCCACTGGCAGAGCTGTTTGGGTACGCGACCGAGCTGCGGTCGGCGACCCAGGGACGCGGTGTGTTCACGATGGAATTCGACCACTACGCCCCGGTTTCAGCCAGCGTTACTGAAAAAATTCTTAATCGATAGGCAGAAATTTCATTATTCATCATCTCCAAGGAGAGAGGAAACATGGCGAAGCAGAAATTTGACAGGAGCAAACCGCACTTAAACATCGGGACCATGGGGCACATTGACCATGGGAAGACGACGTTGACAGCGGCGATCACCAAGTACTGCAAG
>JBCFBD010000078.1:0-2505 GCA_038562455.1 Anaerolineaceae bacterium
GCCGAATTCACCATCCCACCCCAATACAAAACTGACCGCCGTTCACCGACGCGTTGGGTGATTTCGCATGCCCTGCACGAGTGGTGGATCCTCATCGTCGCCTTGGTGGGAGCGGTGGGCAATGCCGGCTTGATGGCACTGATCAACGTGAAGATCGGGGAGGCGTTCAACGTGGTTGCCGCTCCGGTCTTCGACTCCAGGTTACTGCTCGATATCTTTTTTGTCATCATCGCCAGTGGGATCGGGCGTGGGATTCTGCAATTCGGGCGCAACTTCGGCTTTGAGTTTTGCGCCCAGCGCGTGGAGAGGAACGTGCGCCGCGAACTGTACGCCAGCCTGCTGAGTAAAAGTATGACCTTTCACAACCTGCAGCCGGTGGGGGATACCATGGCCCGCGCTACCAACGATGTGCGTGAGGTCAATTTCCTCTTCAGCCCGGGGCTCAACATGGTGGTGGGGTCGCTGGCATTCCTCATCTTCCCGCTCGTTGCCGCGCCGCGCTACCATGTCTCGTTGATGTTGGTACCGACGGTGTTTATTGTGCTGTATTTCGTCGTGTTGCGCATCTACATGCGTGGTTTATCACCGATCACAGAAGAAGTACGCGACTCATTCGGCGCGTTGAACATCCGTCTGGCGGAATCACTTGACGGGATTGAGACGGTCAAGGGGTCGGCCCAGGAAGCTGCTGAGGTCAGCCTCTTTAACCGCAATATTACCCGGTACAAAAAAGCGCTCATCTCCCAGGGATATAAGGAAGCCAAGTTCTTGCCCTTACTGCTCTATGGCATCGCATTGGCTGCTGGATTGCTGCACGCACTGCTGCTTTTCCAGCGCGGTCTCATTGACATAGGTGGGGTGGTTGGCTATTTTGGTCTGCTCCTCATGCTCGACTTCCCGACCTTCTCCTCACTGTGGGCGTACTCGCGCATTTCGCTGGGACTCGCTGGCGGCAAGCGCATCCTCGAATTGATGAATCGCGAAAACAACCTCGACCAGAACGCGACCGGTCATGCCGCGAGCCTGCGCGGTGAGGTGGAGTTCCGCGATGTAACCTTCAGGTACGAGGGCGGTCAGCCGGTGCTCGAGCAGGTCAGCTTCAAGGTGCAGCCGGGGCAGACGGTCGCCATCGTCGGGCAGACCGGCTCGGGCAAGACCTCGCTGGTACGCCTGATCAACCGCACCTACGATGTTAGCGGCGGGAAGGTGCTGGTCGACGGTGTTGACGTGCGCAATTGGAATCTGGAAAACCTGCGCCGCAATATTTCGATCATCGAGCAGGATATCTTCCTGTTCTCGCGCCCCATCGCTGAAAACATCGCCTTTGGCAAACCCGAGGCTGCGCGGGAAGAGATCGAAGCGGCAGCCAAAGCTGCGCAGGCGCATGAATTCATCACCACCTTTGCGGAAGGCTACGACACGGTCATCGGTGAGCGTGGGGTTACGCTCTCAGGCGGGCAGCGCCAAAGGTTGGCGCTGGCGCGCGCTTTTCTCACCGACCCGCGCATCCTTATGCTCGATGATTCCACCAGCGCTATCGACTCTGCCACCGAAGATCACATCCAGCGCGCCATTTACGCCGCCGCGCGCGGACGCACCACCTTTATCATCACACACCGCCTGTCGCAGATCCGCTGGGCTGACCTGATCCTGGTGATCCGCAACGGGCGTCTCGTCGCCAGCGGCACGCACGACGACCTGCTGCGCACCAGCGACGCCTATCGGAGGATATTTAACGAGGAATAGTGGAGAATAGAGATTGGAGAGTGGTCATGAACTATCTACGCGACAATTCTCCAATATCCATTCTCCACTCTCGAAATTAAGGAACTATGGGCTTCTTTAGTTCGTTAGACGCAGAAAAGTACGACCGTACCTACAGCGACCGCGACCTGGCGCGTCGCATTGTGGGCTATTTCGCGCCGCAGCGCAAACGCCTGGTGCTTATTTCGCTGCTCACCTTGCTGGTGGCAGGGGCTGGCGCGCTGCTGCCGGTGATCGTTAGCCGTGGCATCGATTTGTTGGAAGGGCTGCCGCAGTTGGTCAGCCTGCTGCTGGTGGCTGGCGCAGTTCTGCTGGTGGGTGTTTCCATCTGGTTCTTCAACTTTGGTTTACGCCGCCTCACCTCCACCGCCATTTCGGAGGTCGTGGCGCAGCTCTCAATCGATGCTTACGCCGCCTCGGTGGAGCACGACCTTTCTTTCTACGATGAGTTCTCCTCAGGCAAGATTGTCTCGCGCATCACTTCCGATACGCGCGACTTCGGTGAGCTGGTCACGCTGATTACCGACGTGTTCAGTATGTTCATCGAGTCGTTGATCCTCGCGATTGTGCTGCTCAACATCCAGTGGCAGCTTTCGCTTTACGTCTTCGCCATGATCCCCATCGTGCTGGTGTTTGGTATTGCCTACCGCACGGTGGCGCGCAAGGTCACCCGCCAGGGCATGCGCGCCATGGCAAACGTCAACTCCACGATCAAGGAGACAGTCAGCGGCATTGCCGTCG
>JBCFBD010000078.1:2515-11925 GCA_038562455.1 Anaerolineaceae bacterium
AAGAACTTCCGCCAGGAAGGCGGCATCTACGCTGAGTTCAACAACGCCAACGAGACCTCGTACCGCGTCAATGTGCGGCGCGGATTAGCGCTCTCGGTGGTTTTTCCCACGCTCAACGCGCTGGCGGTGATCGCCACTGCCGTGATGGTGTTGGCGGGCGGGCACAGTGTGATTGAAGGCGCGGTTTCGCTGGGCGCGTGGTACCTCTTCATCCTCAGCCTCGACCGGTTCCTCTTCCCGATCATGAACCTCACCTCGTTCTGGACCTCGATCCAGAACGGGCTCTCCGCCTCAGAGCGCGTGTTTGCGCTCATCGACACACCCACCGTGGTGGTGCAAAACGCCAGCAATCCGGTGCCGCAGCTCAAAGGTCAGATTGAGTTTGAAAATGTCTCCTTCCATTACAAGGAGAGTGAGCAGATCCTCACTGACTTTGACCTGCGCATCAAGCCCGGCGAGAACCTGGCGGTCGTGGGTCATACTGGCGCCGGCAAGACTTCGGTCGCCAAGCTGATTGCGCGCTTTTATGAGTTCCAGGGCGGGCGGCTACTCATTGACGGGCACGACATCCGCAGTTTCAACCTGGAGGAGTACCGCCGCCAGCTGGGAGTGGTCTCGCAGGTGCCGTTCCTGTTCTCGGGCACGGTGGCGGAAAACATCCGCTACGCGCGCCGCGACGCGAGCGAAGCCGAGATCCTTGCCCTGGCGAAACGCATCGGTGGGGGCGAGTGGCTCGATACGCTGCCGCAGGGGTTGGATTCGCAAGTGGGTGAACGCGGCGGGCGGCTCTCGATGGGGCAGCGGCAGCTGGTGGCGCTGATGCGCGTACTGGTGCAGTGCCCAACGATCTTCATCCTGGACGAAGCCACCGCCAGTATTGACCCGTTCACCGAGTGGCAGATCCAGCAAGCGCTCGACCTAATCTTGAAGCAGTCGACCAGCATCCTGATTGCGCATAGGTTATCCACCGTTAAATCGGCTGACCGCATCATCGTGATGGAGAACGGGGGCATCATCGAAGAAGGCAACCACACACAGCTGCTGGCAGGGGGCGGGCACTATGCCACGCTCTATAACACCTACTTCCGGCACCAATCGCTCGAGTACGTGGAGCAGGCGCGCGACCTGGCAGCGGGCGGGGCGGATTGATCCGGGTTTCTTAGGTTAGAAAATCGAACAGGTTGTGACGGTTGACCAGGTGGTAGGGGGCATCAGTGTAAACGTCGAAAAACGCTTTGGGTGGGTGAGGGCGACTATCGCGCCATTTAAATTCATATGCGTGTAATTTTCCACTCATTTCTTCCAGATAATCGATCTCGGATTTATCGTAAGATCTCCAGAAGTACGCGTTTGGGAAGCGCATATTGTTGGAATTAAGTTTTCGTCTTTCCAGTATGCAATAATTTTCCCATAATGCGCCAGTGTCAGTTCTCAGGTCCAGGGGATTGAGATTATTAATGATCGCATTTCTGATCCCAAGATCACAGAAATAGATTTTTCTCAGTCTTCCGATGGTATTGCGTAAATTGTTCTTGAATGGGGAAAGCTCAAAAATTACCTGTGTTTGCACCAATACCTGGATGTACCTGCCCACAGTCTCCTTATCGAGATTGAGCATGGTTCCGAGTTCGTTATAAGAAACTTCTGAACCGATCTGTAATGCCAGTGCTTGGAGGAGTTTCCGCAGTTGATCAAGATTGCGCACTTTTTGAAGTTCCACCAGGTCCTTATAAAGGTATGCTTCACTGATCTCTCTAATAAGTAATTCTCTATCTGCCGAGAAAATTACCCCAGGATATGATCCGAAAATCAAGCGGGTGGGTAGCAGGCGCATGTAATCTACCGGTTTTTCAACAGACAAAATTTCTTGAACCGACAATGGGTATAACGTAAATTCGATTTTCCTTCCAGTTAATGGTTCCTTTATCCCCGCGGCGAGGTCGAGAGAGGAAGACCCGGTGGCGATTACTTGTATCTCCGGATAATTATCAACCAGGAGTTTGATGGTTACCCCTATGCTGGGAACCCGCTGGGCTTCGTCAATAATGACGATCTTATTTTTGCCGATCAGTAGTTGAAGTTCAAGCGAGTTCTTCTCAGTGAGTGATTCGCGAATATCCGGTTCGTCACAGTTCAGGTAGATTGAAGGCTCATCGCGTTTCTTGACAAGTTGTTTCACAAAAGTAGTTTTGCCCACCTGGCGCGCTCCATAAATAACGATGGCTTTGTTCTTGAAAAACCACCTTTCGACTTCATCATGAATTTTACGTTCTACGAGTTCCATGTTCACCTCTGGATTAATACGCCAAATTCAGCATAAAATAGGCGTATACATACGCCTATTTTATACTAAAATAGGCGTTAATTCAAGCGGGGGGTGGTTATTCTGAGGACAACATAATGAGTTGTTGGCTTGAGAAATATCAAATTATCCCAGGTCCTTGTCTTATAATCGAATCACCATGAGCGAGATCCTATGAAAACACGCCGATTGCGTATTGGCTGGACGATCTTCCTCTCCGTCATGATCCTGCTGCTGGCAGCCCTGGCGTATCTTCTCTACACGCGCGCCAACCTGTTGCGCGCCGGCTACCTGGATCCTGCGCCCGGTGTATTGTTCTATGATGATTTCAGCCATACCATCTCCGGTTGGGATGTCCAACAAGGCGTGCAGGGTTCGAGCGGTTACGACTTCGGGCAATACGTGCTGAAAGTCGCTGACCCCAGCCTTGACCTGTGGGGGACTGCCTGGTTGGACTTTGCTGACGTGCAAATCGAAGTAGACGCGGTACGGACCGCCGGACCGGAGAGTGCCAGCATGGGCGTCATCTGCCGCTACCAGGACGCTGACAATTTCTACTTCGCTGTTATCACCAGTCACGGGTATGCGGGTATCGGCGCGTACGAGGAGGGGGGCTTTCGCTTGCTGAGCGGCGACGGGCTGCAACCG
This sequence comes from Anaerolineaceae bacterium, assembly GCA_038562455.1. Lineage (GTDB taxonomy): Bacteria > Chloroflexota > Anaerolineae > Anaerolineales > Anaerolineaceae > UBA6107. The sequence continues at coordinate 5,466 of JBCFBD010000078.1, forward strand.
GCCCCCAGCGTGAAAGGCGGCAGCCGGGTGAACCACCTGCGCTTCGACTGTGTAGATTCCACGCTCACCCTGTACGTGAACGGGTACCAGGCGTTAATGGTCGAAGATGCCCGGTTGACCTCAGGTGATGTGGGGTTGATTGCTGGCAGTCTGGAGCAGGCCGGGGTGGAGGTCGCTTTCGACGATTTCGTCGTGTTTGAACCCTGAGAGGTCACCATTTAACAGAGAAGAGGGCTGGACCTCCAGCCCTCTTGCTTGTTAAGGAGTGAGGATTACTCGAAATATTTGCGCCGGAGGCCGGTCAGGATCAGGCCCAATCCCAGCAGGCCAAGCCCGCCCCAGGTGAAGTTGTGCATGCCCGGGTGCAGGTCAGTGCCGGTCACCGGGATGAGTACATCGGGCGGCTCGACCACAGGCGGCGGCAGGGTGGGTGGAACGGTCGGTGTTTCAATCGGTGGCGGCGGCGGGGTGTTGGTAGGCGTATTGGTCGCTTCCTCTGTATTGGTAGGTGTGAATGTCATGGTGAAGGTTGCTGTGGGGGGTAATGTACCCGTGGGTGTGTTGGTAGGAGTATTGGTGACGGTGTTAGTAGGCGTGTTAGTAGGTGTGTTGGTAGGCGTATTGGTGAGTGTGTTGGTCGGCGTATTGGTAGGCGTATTTGTGAGTGTGTTGGTAGGTGTATTGGTGGGTGTGTTGGTAAGTGTGTTGGTGGGCGTGTTGGTTGGAGGGTCGCCTACGCGGTAGTTGTCGCCTTTGACGCCGAATTTAACCTGGTATTCACCGCAGTCATCCATGGCGACAGTATATGCTTCAAAGCAGAAAGCTCCGCTATCACCAACTGGATAAGTACCTGAAGCGACCACAGCTCCTGGATCGCACGATGCACCTCCCGGTCTACCTTCAATGCTCCATTCGTACACACCGGGAGCGAACCCGGATCCGTTGATATAGACGGTATCGCCGTGATTGAAATGATTGACGTCCTGGCTTTCGCTGCCGCAGTCACCGTTGGTGGTCCAGATGGCATCGGCACGCACGACGGTTGGCTGTCCATTGAACGTGAAGACCAGGCCGGCGATCATCATCGCGGCTGCCGAGATGTAGATTACACGGTTGATGATAAGTAAAATTTTTCTCATAATGGCTTTCTCCCTTCCTGTTTACTGACAAAAGAAATTTCATGATTGTCCTGATGGCGAAAATTTGGATGCTTCCGATGGACCTCCTCTGAGTTAATATAATTAAAAAAACCAGCCTGTATGATTAGGCCGGTTTCGCAATTCGCTCCCCGGGGAGACTGCCAATTTGGCTTTGCGACCAGATGGTCTGCCCGGATCAATGCATCCTATTTCTACTATTCAATTATCGGTCTGAGATCGAATAAAAAGGTATATTATTTCTTTAACCGAGCGATGACACTTTTGTCTATACATTATAGCAATAAAAAAACCATAAATATACTTAAAATTACCAAACCAAATTACCAAATTTAACCGTGTGGTCTAGGATCTTGCTGATTGAACACAAAAAAAGCGGGAGCATGTTCAACATGCCCCCGCCGTGTGGTACATCGAGCTATTTGAACTTAAAAATCGCAGAGTGCGTTGTGCCGTCGTTCAACTCGAGGGTGAACAATTGGCAGGTTCCCGCCCATGCCGGGTCGGTTTGCCAGGTGAATTTGTAGAGCAATTTATTCGCCTTGTATTTCAGCACGGGATCGGACAGGCTGGTGTACTTAATGATTTGGTTCTTGGTCGCGCCTACCGGGCAGTCGATCTCGGTGACGCTGGGTGACCTGGCAGCCAGGATGTCGAGCCCCCTGTCGCCACCGATCCTGAACTTGACCGGTAAGACCAGCCCGGCAGTCGCCACATTGAGTACGTCCGGGTTCTTCAATGGCGAGAGGAATCCGTTGAAGTTGTAGATGACAACCACGGTGGTCGAATCAATCGTATAGAGCCCGATGGAATTGGTCACCTTGAAATTGACTTTATATGTTGCCGGGGCGGTCAGTGCGGTGGCATCGAACAGTGCCTGTATACCCGGTGTCTCGAAGATGCCGTCGTTATCGAGATCCCACGAATAGGTGAGCGGACCTTCAGCCGGGTAAATAGGCTGCGGCGGGATGGAAAGCATGATCTTGTTTCCTTCAACCACCGTGTACGGACCACCTGCATTCGTATAAAGCAAGTCAAGCCCAATGATCACCGGGTCGTGATCGGAGTAGCGGTACTCGTCAGGCGCATAGAGCGCGTCCTGCTCAGAGGCTTTGAAGCTCATGTCGTAGTCGATAAGGTCGGGCTCATCAGCGTTGACGTGCCAGACCGTGGTGCCGGTGACCTGGCTCATCATCGCTCCGCTTACGGCGTAATCCAGGTAGCCGATCATCCCATCGAAGACGTAAGAGTAGGCAGCTTCACCCTGGAACTCGAAGGTCATATCCACGAAGTCATCCGCCGTGCCCACGATGTCATCCGCACCGGCGCGGAAAGCGTCGATCGGGTCTTCCTTATCGTAAGAGTTGAGGTCGCCGATGATGAGAAAATCGGGGTCGCCGCTGCCGGTCGGGTCGCTTGCCAGCCAGTCCATTTCGGCTTGCGCAGCAGCAACGCGGGTGAGGTTGCAGTTGCCCGCGCCGTCACCCAGATCGGGGTCGCCGACATCGTCACAATCCGACCCCTTCGATTTGAGATGGTTGACCACCACTGTGAACATGCCGTTGTATTTGTCTACGAAAGTTTGTGCCAACACAGGGCGGTTCTTGGTATCGAGGAAGCGCGAATCCACACTGGAATCCAGCACGGCGAAATCGCCGACCGGGGCTACAGTCGCCGTGTTGTAGATAATTGCCACCTTGATGGCATCGCTTCCGATCGGGCCGGTGGGGATGTAATCGTATGTACCCGCGCCCAAAATAGCGTTCAAGCCGTTTACCAGCGTTTGTACTGCCGCATCGGTGGCGTGGTTTTCGATCTCGATCAGGCCTGCAACATCCGGCTGCATGGCTGTAATCGCAGCCATAATCTTATCGTGCTGGCGTGTGAACTCTTCTGCCGTGTCAGCCCCGCGGCATTCCATATCTCCGCTCGGTCCGCAGATCCACGCGCCGGTATCGATGGTCGAGAAGTAGTTAAGCACATTCATCGATACAACTTTGATGTTTCCGCCGACACTAGCCGGGGTCTCGGGTCTTGGGTTGGCAGAGGTGTAATCTGCTCCTTTGGTGGGGTGAATGCGGTAGAGACCAAAACTATAATCCATTACACCGGTCACATTGGTTACCAGGTCGCCGCCGCGGAACAGGTTTTCCATGGTGAATTCCAGCCCGTTCGGGTGGATGGCGGGATTGGGGTTCTGCGAGGTGCGCCCATCATCCAGCGTGATCTTATCCCGTGTGAAGGCTTCAACGGCATCATAATACTCGGGCGAACCAGGTTCGTAGAGCGCCGTAGGAGTCAGGTGGCGCTCCGAGGTCAGCACGATCTCGCCGTAGCGGTCATAGTTGAAGTATTCTGAGATGACCAGGTCCTGCGGGAAGGTAACCAGCATACCCTCGAAGGCTTCAAAATCATTCACGTCTGAAACAGGCAGAGCAATCTCGGTCGGAGCCAGGTTGATGTTATCAATGGAACAAACCCAGATCTGCGCGACTGTGATTTCGGTGACACCGTTGTATTCCGAAACATTCCCGCGTACCCGCACAATATCACTGGTCCTCACATCAGTGCTGCCACTTGGGTAGTAAATGAAGATACCCTCTGAGGTCAATGGATCAGCGTCGACATCACTGTTATAGGATTGCAAGAAAAATCCATTCAGGTTGCCGTTATCAGTCATGGCGTTATTCTGGAAGTCACCCACCACCACGCCCTCCACGGCCACTTCTGTTCCAACCAATGGGCTGGCAAGCCCGTTGCCCTGCACAGCAGAGATCAGGGTGTAGGGGTCGCCGCAGGCTTCAGGGGGAGGCGTGTAGGCAACGTTGAGTGCTCCGGGGGTGTTGTAGGCTTCACCCAGCACGATCGTGCCGGAGTACCCGGGAATACCCGCCAGGTCGAAGTCGTTGCGCACCCAGTCGGTGGCGGCGTCAGTGTCGAACCCATCCGGGATGCGCGAAGCGCCGCCGGGGGCGAAAGATAATCCATCATATCCCACACCCAGGGTCGGCGTGCCGTAGGTCAGGTCGCCAGCGCCGCCATCGTTCACCGCCACTGCGTCCACGATCGCGTCCCAGGGGGTAACGTCGAAAACTCCGTCGTCATTTGTGTCCAGGTCATCATTCAACGCCCCGGAGAAATTTCTCACCAGCAACAGGGTGAGAGTGCCGTTTTCCAGCGCGTTGGCCGCCAGGCTCGCCAGGTACAGCCCATCGGCGTCCGTTGTACCCAACGCGATCACCTCGTCCACCACGCCGCGGGCAGTCGTGGCAAAGTCCCCCTCGATTTCCAGCACGCTGTAAGCGCTGAAATCATAACTACTCGCGCCAAAGATTTCCACGTACTCCACATCCGTGCCGGTGGTGCTGGCTGAGAATTCATTGAGTTTTGGAATGCATGTGATGATGTGCGTGCCTAGCCCGCTGAAGGTATCGGTGGCATAACCGTCCCATTCCAACGCCGGGTCAAAATCATCGGACCCAATCGTGTCGCCGTATAAGACGTTGCATTTTCGGCGCAGGGTATTATCGCCTGTGCTGGTAAAGCCCGTGCCCCATTCCGAGCCGGGATCAGTACCGATCTTCCCAATCACATCAAGGACAGTTGTACCCTTGCGCAGTACAATCGCATCGTCACCGTTATACCAACCGGAGCCGTTGGTTTGGTCAGCCTGCGCGAGTATGGTTGCATTTGCGCTGCTATGGGCGATCACAAACACATCGCCTGCGGCCACGCTGCCGGTCAGGCTGATGGTCAAGCCGGCGCTTGCGTTACCGTTGAAGAACATCTGGATATTGTAATTATCTGCTGAGAGATCGATCGCCCCTGCGGTGGGGTTATAGATCTCCAGCGCTTTGTTGTTGCTCGATCCCTCGATATACTCCGAAAAGAACAAATCGAGCGCGGGTGCGGCTTTAACGCTGGAATTGCTCCCCCCGATCAACGATAGGATGAAGCCAAGTCCAACGAAGATCCGCAAAAACGTAATCATGGTTGTTTTCATTTTTCCTCCTGTTTTCACTTTTCTCAATTTCAAGCCCCTCTCAGTGGCGGCATAAACACGGCCATTGTTTTAGGGAGTTCAACCGAAAAATTTGCGTAATCGTACGACTATATTAAAATGCAATTTCATTAAGGAATTTTTCCTTATATAAAGTGTAGCGTTTTAATGAGTAAACACAAGTTAAATTCATTGAATTACGCCAGCATCAAGCTAAATTTTAATATTCTCGCTTGTGACGAGACTGCCTGTAACATTTGGATTTATTAGATGTAATTTAGGGGTGTAGCAATCCCCGCTCATTGAACAATTGCATCTGCTTCCTCAAGTTGGAAGCCTTATGATTACCTGCAATCATTGCCATACGGTCAACCCATATGACCAGACGCGCGAGGGGTTTTCGTGCTGGTTAATATCGCGCAAGGTGCCGAGATGCCTGACCTGGGCTGTGTTTTCATTTTGCCGGTGTATTGGGTGATTCTGACCATTGCGGTCCCGCTGATATGGCTGGTCTTTGAGTTGCAGCGCACCTCTGCATCCGAAAAACCCCTTGACTGGGCAAAATGGCATCTCTCCAGCGAACCTGAACAGGCACCTGCAAATCTTAACCGCGTGCTGGAAATGCAAAAAGCCGTCATTCTGGTAGGCACAACAAATACGACTATGTCGCCTGGGTTATGTCTTCACAACAGCCTGAGATGGTCAAGTCTCACCCGGCGGATGGATGGAGCTGGTGTGGAGCCTGCAAGGCCGTGGTCGAATTAGATGAGAATATGCACTGCTTTCTTCATCCAACCGCGATGATCAGCGGCACTGTTTTGATCGTCGCTGAACTGTGTATTCTAACCAACCAGTGAAGACTTGGTGATGTTCACTGAGTATTCAATGAGTGCGCGGAATCCAAGCCTATCGATCGATAATGGTTGATGGTCGACCATGCAACTTTCGAGTTGGGATGAGCCTCTCATCCGTCAGCGGGTATAATTGCCCGCATGACAACCTCCCTGCCTTTCAAAGCCGTCATCTGGGACATGGACGGCGTGCTGGTCGATACCTTCGACGGGCATTTCCGCGCCTGGTCGCGCCTGTTTGCCGAACTTGAGCACCCGTTCACACTCAATGACTTCCGCGGCACCTTCGGCATGAACAACCGCAATATCTTCAATGCGCTGCTCGACCGCCCGCTGGCGGAGGATGAGTTCCACCTGCTCAGCGAGCGGAAAGAGCAGTACTTCCGCGAGGGCGTGCGTGGCAGCACCCGACCCTTGCCAGGTGTCGTGGAGTGGCTGCAGCGCTTTGACCG
>JBCFBD010000159.1:0-1919 GCA_038562455.1 Anaerolineaceae bacterium
AACAAGCATGTCAGCTCAGGAAGGTAGTGTGATCGTTCTGGATGTTCCCACGGGGTTGATCGAGGTAACTCCAGGATTCAAGGTTGATCCGGCAACCTTGCTAGCTGCTCTCGACCAATATGGCATTATTCACCTTGCCTTGGAACCAACCTCAGGGTTGGCGTTGGATGTTGCGGACGTGATTACCCTCAATCTGGGTGAGTTGTATAACGAGATCAACGGCCATTAACTAGTGCGAATGGCTTGTCCCTGAACCATTATGGTTCGAGACCATAGGCTGGTTGACAACAGCCCTGGCAGAGATGTTCACTGCCGCGTTTGTATCTGCAGGTGCAGAGTAACTACAAGATACACAGGAGAAAAGAGATTGAGTAACTCGATTGCGCTTATCGACACAACCACATATGGGGCATGTTCGGCTGGTGTTGCGCGGGTCAACGAAAATCACGGGGATCCCAGCAAGTTCTGCCTTATAGGAGATATACTGCCGAAGTTGGTGAAACGACCAGTTTGCGTGTCGTGCCCTCTGCTTGCGCCCTCTAACCGTTACCCGGTCACGTATACCGCCAAGGTCCTCCATGGCGATGGCGCGTCCGGTGTCTTGCGCTTTCTGCACGAGCCGTTTGCTGATCAGGTGATTGGTGTCCTTCTGGTAACGAGCCTGTTTGCCAGAAATTTTCTTGAGTTTTCGCTTTGCTGCCTTCGTCTTTTTCCTTTGAAGGTTGCGGCGACGATGGGAATAGATCCTGCGTTTGGTCTCAACAACGTCCCCACTGTAAATGATTCCGTCACTGTCCGATGCGATATTGACAATTCCCAGGTCTACACCCAGTGCTTCGGTAACCGGTTTGGGTTCTGGAACCTTCACTTCGCAGGACGTGGAAAGATAAAAGCTGCCTTCATGAATGCACAGATCACTCTCGCCCCGCATTCCAACCAACAATTTCCGCTGACGTTCCCCGCAAACAAATGGGATGCGCGTCCGCCCAGCAATGGTCCAGATCGATACCTCAGATTCGTCCAACTTCCAAGACAGAATACGGTTGTCGTAGGCGATTGCGCCATGCGGTCGAAAAACACGCATTACCTTATGGTCAACCTTATACGCATCAGCCACTTTTGCGATGCAGCGCACAACAACCTGAGCGGTCAGGGGGAAAATATCACGAATTGTCTGGTATGTCAGGTGGTGAAGCGGAAACTGACGAAAAGAATGGGTGTTCCAGGCTTTTTGGCTGATTATATTGCAGGCATCGTTGGCAATTTCCAGCGTTTGCAGAAGGGCAATAGCCTGGTCGGGATTTGGGAGAAGTTTAACTTGTGCTGTCAATTTCATATATAAATTATAAAACAAATGTTCTGTTGTTTCAATCTACAAAAACTGAAAAGGAGATACGCTTTCATCCTAATGCCTAAAGGCAGAGGGTATCTGGCGCCCACATCAAAATGAGCGATTACGCTTACCAAACCAATAAAATCACCGTCATGCTGGCAGGAGCCGGTCATGATGTTGTTTACTACCAAATGCAGCAGCCGATCCTGGCAGACCAACGCTTTATGATCTCTGGTCACGCCGCTCAATGGTCCATGTTCGAGACGAACTTGAACAACCTGCGGCCGGATCTGGTGATCGTCCAGACCGATATCGCTCCTGATCCGGATACCCTGATTCGTGCCCTTCAGAAAATTTCAGCCTGGCGTGGAATTGCGATTGTGGTATTGCCTTTGGCTCAAAAGGATTTTCAGGGAGCTTTTACCAAGGTAGATACTGTGCGAGGAGTTTTCGTCGCGCCGGTCAATTGGACTGAGATCATCCAGGCTGCTTATGGTGCTGCGATGACAGCCCGGGCAAGCCTGACTCAAGCTGCACCTATGCAGCAAGGGGTATCCGGCTATTCCAACAGCGGAACATCTGCGTA
>JBCFBD010000079.1:0-11532 GCA_038562455.1 Anaerolineaceae bacterium
AGAACCGTATTTCCGCTGATCGAATTCGACCAGGTTTTCAAGCTCGAGTTTCCTGTATTCGATAGGATGAATTTGCACGATCGCCCAACCATCTTCTGATAGCAGAGAAATGTTGCCATCCAACCGCTGTATGGCATCTAGCCACATATCCTTGTACTGCGGCGGTGCAATATACACATAATCGAACTGGTTGGATGCCGGCATGGATAAATACTTCAGCGCATCCGCATGTAATACACGCGCATTTTCATTTGTTTTAGTCTTCACAAGGTTGTTTTTCAACGTGCTCATTGCCTTGGGGTTGATTTCAAGGAAAAGGCAATGCTTTGCTCCGCGGCTGAGGGCTTCAATACCCACGCTGCCGGTGCCTCCAAATAGGTCAAGAAAGGATGCATCAACAATATCAGACGATAGGATATTGAAAAGAGCTTCTTTCACCCGGTCGGTGATTGGTCGGGTCGACTCGCCTGGCACTGGGTCCAGCCGGATGCCTCTGGCTGTGCCAGCGATGATGCGCGGTTGGCTCACGGTTGACCCTTTTCAACAGCGCTACGAGCAGCCGTGATATTAGCATGCGGCGCAATGATGGGCAACACGCAGCCTGTGCCCAGAATAAAGCGATCTTCCATCGTTGCGGTGATTGCGCTATTGGCTTCGCGTGTCACGTCTGCCGGCATTCCATAAACGAGTGTCTCCCATTGCCGCAGACCACCGCAAACCGCACCAGTGAACTTAAGTTTTGCCACTTCCAGCGAGGGGGAAGTTTCACGATCGTGCCAGTTCAGGACCGAGAAATGTTGTGTAGGAATATGGTCAAAGTATAGGTCTTTGCCGTGAAGATGAGCCACATTGAGCCACAGGTTTGCCACATGTTCCAGTATTTGCTTGTCGAAAGGGAGGACGAAGTTCTTGAACTCATCCAAGGTCAATAGAGAGGCTTGGGCATGCTGGATGGCAAAGAAAACGCCATCAATGCCAATCTTGATGCATTCATCGATGAAAAGGATCGTTGAGCGCATTAATGTCTCAAGTCCGGCGAGCACCTCCTGCGGATTTTGCCGCATGTGCACCAGCAGCGCTTCACGACCAACCAGGTTCTTGGCTTGCGATAGCGGATCGAAAATGGTCTGTATTAACGGTAGATCGGCATCCAGCCCTAGTTTCACCTGGCGCAAGCACTCCAACTGGGGTCCAAGATACCCGCTTTTTGGGTCGAGTACTTTCAACTTTTTCCAATCAGCCGGTTCCTTCACCGGGTAATATATATAATCCCGGGTGCCCTCGGGGTTGCCCCTCCACACGTCCTGAACGCCGAAATCTTTGACACAAAACGAGGAAGCAGGCGTGAGTTTTACAAAATCAAAATCGTAAAGGTGTTGAAATAGCAGCACTGAGCGGGCAAGCGTACCTGGATTCTGGTCATCCACCGGGAAGTGTCGCCATAGTGAAACGGGCACCCTGTCAATCGGCTTACCGGCGAGGCAGGCTTCAAGCCTCTGTCGATGGTTCATTGGCTTCCTCATTCTCTATTGGTTTGCGAAAAGTCCATTTGCGATTTATAAAATAATTCCATAGCAATACGATCAGGATCACGACGGCAAGGGAAACATTATGACCAACGATGGTCGGGGTCAGTAAGTTCGGGATCGTGCGTTCTGCCAGGTTGATCAGCGGTTTCTCGATCAGGGCGAACAATGGTGTGCGAATGCCCAATCCGGCAACGCTGACAATGGCAAATTGTGAAAGCTGTTTCGCGATGGGCACCTGGCGAGTTTCGGGATACGTCCAGTAGCGGTTCCAAATGAAATTATTGATCACAGCGAGCGAGAAAGACACCACACTTGCTGGCACCGCTTGCACCTTCAAGAGAGTAGCCAACAGGTTGAATACGCCGAAATCCACCACACTGCCCAACGTACCAACGACGGCGAAGCGCAGGAATTTGACGCGTTCCTTTGGATCGTAGAGCAGGCTCATGAATGGTTGATCCTTGCCCTGAAATATTCAATAGTCGCCGCCAAGCCATCCTGCAATCCGGTGGTAGGCGTCCAATTAAGAATAGTATTTGCCCTGGTGATATCCGGCTGACGGCGCTGCGGGTCATCACCTAGCCGCTTGTCCTGTTTGAACACGATGCCTGATGGGTTTCCAGTCAATTCATTGATCACATGTGCGAATTCAAGGATCGAAATCTCTGCAGGGTTGCCAATGTTGACAGGATAATGCTCCTCAGACAGCAACAATTGATAGATCCCTTCGATTAAGTCATCCACGTAGCAGAAGCTCCTGGTTTGCGATCCATCCCCATAGATGGTCAACGGCTCGTGCTTCAGTGCCTGCTGGATGAAGTTTGGCACGACCCGGCCATCATCGAGGCGCATGCGCGGACCATACGTATTGAAGATCCTGACGATACGCGTGTTCAACCCATGAAAGCGGTGGTATGCCATGGTCAATGCCTCGGCAAACCGCTTAGCCTCATCATACACTGAGCGAAATCCGATCGGGTCGGCGTGACCCCAGTAAGACTCCTTTTGCGGATGCTCCTGTGGATCGCCGTAGATTTCGCTGGTAGAAGCGAGTAAAAACCGGGCGTCACACGCTTTGGCAACTCCCAGAGTGTTGTGGGTGCCTAATGCGCCGGCTTTCAAGGTTTGGATGGGCAGGCTGGGGTAACCATAGGGTGAAGCCGGGTTGGGGCTGGCTGGAGACGCAAAATGCAGCACGGCATCCACTTTTTCAGGAATGAAAATATACTCCGAAACATCATGTTTGATAAAAGAAAACCTGTCGTTGCCGGCAAGGTGGGCGACGTTTTCCGGGCTGCCGGTGATGAAATTGTCCATACCGATTACCGAATGCTCATGGTTGAGCAAATACTCGCATAAATGCGATCCCAAAAATCCCGCTGCACCCGTAATGAGAATTTTCATGTTATCTCCAAATGACCCTGGATATTGAACCATCACCGGTGATCTGTTTGACAATCCCGGATGGCAATTCGGCAAGCATCAAGTTTCCCTGTGCGATGAACGCCAGGAAGCTGGTTGACCTCGAACCAGGCGACCATGCTACCAACTGCGGGTCCAAGCCCTGCTGACCTTCGCCAGGGTAGAGTTTTTTGCGATTGGACGCATCGCGGTCCATCACATATAAATTGTACCGGCTGGTTTCACTTTGCGCGGGAAATATCGCGCTGAGATACCCGACGCGTGTGTACCCGGATGCGTCCCTGCTGGAAAGGACGGGGTAACAGAATAAGCCGCAGCCATCCACCAGGGGTAAAACCTTCCCTGATTCGACTAGCAACGCAACCAGGTCATACTCGCCGCTATCGTTGCTGGTGGAATTGACCGACTTCTGCACTGTGTAAATGGCTGACCCATCCCTTGACCACTCGATACCCGGCACCCACGCCCAATCCGTTTTCGGTTGGTAAGGCTCAAAATCGAGCAGGCTGACCAATTGACCGCTTACGAAATTGACCAGCCCGATGGAATCCGGCCGGGAATAAGCCAGGCGGCTGCCATCGGGAGACCATTTGTACGACGTTCCCCACCAGCCGTAAATGCCGCCAGAATTTGTTTCCACCTGCAGAAAATCGCGTTCTTTTGCCCCAGTATCTGTGATGGTGAAAATGTGCAGATCATTATTCGCCTGCCAACCCGGTGCAGTTTCACGGGGTTCGACTGTCGAATAAGCAAATGTATTTTCCCTGCCGGGTACCCATTCGGCGTAGTGCACCACATTGCGGATGCCCGTGTCAAATGGGGTCGATCCTGCAAGGGTGATATCGACCAGCCACAGGCTGTTGATGTGATCACCCGGGGTTGCATCGGTTGACCGCGAGAATAAGAGCCATTTTCTATCATATGATAGAGAGAAAACACGCCCATCCAGATCACCGGAGGATGCGACGACCCTGCGATTACCGGTATTGCTTTTTATGATCCATGCATTCGCAGATGAGATGTACGCGATGACGCCATTGATATCCTGCGCTATAAAGGGAGACTGCACGCCGATCATCACGATCTCGGGTTTGGAAGGTTGGATGATCTCCTCTTTGACCAGCGTTCTTGAGGCTTCCACACCATTTTCCCGCAGGATGCGGTATGTGGACTGTTTCAAACCATTCACTCCGGGTTGGATCAGAAGCGTCTGTCCTTCTGCTAGAGATTCATTTTTTACAGTTTGCTGCTCGAAAGGTACAACCGATTCGGAGACCGAAAAATCTTCCGTCACGCGGGTGATGAGGATAAACTCATTTCCCTTTATAGAGGTGGTTAAAGGCGGCTCGACCCGATCCAGGGGATTCAGGTTGATTTGATGCTCGCGCAATACCAGATCGACGGTTATCCCTGCTGTAGACTGGACTGTAAAGGTTTCATTGGCATCTGAAATGGTTACCGAAATAGTTTCTTCGGTCTCAATAAACATGCAGCCGGTGAGTAAGATTGCGAGGAAAAAGAAGGGTAGTAGCGTCTTCAAGGAATTTCAATGACCACAATTACTTGGATTATAATAAGCTTTAATTGATTAACCTGGTTATTATAGCATGATAGATGATTTCTCCGAACCGATAAGTGGAAACGCTTCAGCACGGATTGAAGCGTTATTATTCGTCGCTACAAACCCAGTCACGCCTTCTCAAATCGCAGAATGTCTCACGTTGTCAACTGGAGAGGTAGAAAAGCTGTTACAACAACTGGTGCAAAAATACTCTGGACGTGGCATCAGTATTCAACATTATGGCGGCAAGTACCAATTGACCACCGCTGCGGATTATGCTGCGGACGTTGAGAAATTTCTGGGTCTTGAAATTACCTCTCGTTTAAGCCGTGCGGCGGTTGAGACGATGGCGATTATCGCTTACCGGCAGCCGATTACACGCCCGGGTATTGAAGCGATTCGTGGCGTGAGCAGCGATGGTGTGATCCGTAGCCTTCTATCACGCGGGTTGATTCAGGAGGTCGGGCGGGCTGATGGACCGGGACGCCCAATTCTGTTTTCGACCACCGTCGATTTCCTGCAGCATTTTGGCCTGCGCTCGCTGGATGAACTTCCGCCTTACGAGATTGAAGTGGAAGAAGAAAAACCCAAGAACGGCTTATTGAAGGATTAAGTAATGAGTGAAGAAAGAGTACAAAAGATTCTCGCCCAGGCAGGTTTTGGATCAAGACGCTCCTGTGAGGATTTGATTACACAGGGGCGGGTTAATGTTAATGGTAAACCGTCAATCCTGGGGCAAAAGGCAGATATTGAGAAGGATATTATCTCCGTGGATGGGAAAGCCATCCCACGGCTCCGAAGTGCGCGCTACATTGCATTGTACAAACCAAGGTTCGTACTATGCGATAAGACCATTGACGATCCCCGCAAGACAGTTTTTGAAATGGTTGAAAATGGGGATGAACTTGCTGTGGTCGGGCGTCTTGACTACGAGAGTGAAGGCTTGGTTTTGCTAACCAATGACGGTTTCATCGTCAACCGCTTGACCCATCCGCGCTATCAGCACGAGAAAGAATACCGCGTGCTCGTGTCGTCGCACCCGGATGACAAACAGATCGAGATTTGGCGCAGGGGGGTGGTGCTCGAAGATGGGCACCGTACACGTCCTGCCAAAGTGCGTGTGGAATCCAACGCCGGGAAGGGCACCTGGATGAACGTGGTGCTCAAAGAAGGACACAAACGACAGATACGTGAGATGGCGAAAACCACCGGCTTATTCATCGTCAAACTGATGCGTGTCCGCATCGGGCCGTTGCAGCTTGGTCCGCTAAAGCCGGGAGAATTTCGTAATTTGACCACGGATGAGATAGGGCGCTTGAAGGATTTTGTAAGCAGTACACCGGACAAAAAGAAGACTGGTGGGAAGTGAATCTCCCACCAGTCTTTTTCTGCTCAAACCTGGATGGATGATTCGACCTTCTTAATGGTCTCATCCGACAGGACGGAAGTTTTAGCTTTTTTCCGAATAAATTCTTTCAACTTCGCAGCAGTGATCGCTGGATTTTCCGAATCTTCAACCTGAAGGTTAACCGCGCTGTTGGTGAACACTAGAATCACCTCAGGCGAATGATTGCCCAGGTCGATTTCAGCGCGCTTTAGAAAGTTCTTAGCATCATCAATCGTGTATTTCATTTCCCTCTCAGGGCGACCCAGACCCTCACCGCCAAAGGCTTTCAGGAAGAAATTACCACCGCTTTGTTTCCAGCGTTGTTTGTCACCGTCATAGCGGATTGTTCCACCCTGCTGGTAGGGTAGTAGGCACAAAACGCCAGCCGGTCCGACGAGCAAATGCGAAATGGGGGTATGGTAGTGATAAAGGCTATATCTATCGTCCAACCCTTTCAACGCGCTGGTGAGTTTTTCATCCGGGCGCGGAGATTTACCCCATTTGGACATGTAAAAATTACCCACCTGGAAAAGAAGGAAACCAGCGATCAATGAGCCAAAGGTGTATGGCAACAGTTCACCGGTTTGATCGCGAAACGAAAGCACCATGCCTGCGCCCAGGATGAGGATGCTGAGCAGCGAAGTGATGTTGCCGATCCTGCGATTACGTTTGATCAATTTGTCATTCGAATAAATCTTCATCCACTCATCCTTCAGTTACGAAATTGTAGGTGTACTGATGCGTTTTTGGATCTCAGTCTGCATCGAGCCCATTAGGTCACCATCCACCGTGTGGCGAGCGAGTCGAACAGCTGTTACTAATGCGCGGGCATCTGATCTACCGTGACCGATGAACACCAGCCCATTTACACCCAGCAAGATCGCCGCACCGGTCTCAGACGGATCCATCATTTTCTTCAGATCGTTGAATGCCGGCTTGATGAACAGGTAGCCGATCTTGTTACGTGTGCTGGACTTGATGCTTTCTTTGAGAGTATCCGTGATCAGCCGGGCGACTGATTCGCTTGATTTCAGGAATACGTTGCCTGAAAAACCATCGGTGACCACACAATTCACGCTGCCTGCGTAGATCTCCTTTGGCTCAACATTTCCATAAAAATTGAGCCCGCTCTTTTCAAGCAGTGGAAATGCATCTTTGACTAATTGATTGCCCTTGGTGGATTCTTCACCATTCGAGAGCAGCGCTACTGTGGGTGAGTCAATGCTAAAAACTTTACCAGCGTATGCGCTACCCATCACAGCAAATTCCAACAGGAAATCAGGCCGGCAGTCTGCGTTTGCGCCGGTATCCATTAAGACGCACTTGCCATTTTTCACTGGGATCAACACGGCAAGCGCGGGGCGTGAAATTCCCTGGAGCTTGCGCAAGATCATCACCGCGTTGAAATAGGCTGCCCCAGTGTTGCCTGCGGTCACGAAAGCATCGGCTTTATTATCCTTAACCAGTGCCAAACCGACTGCCATTGAATTGTTGGGCTTTTGCTTGAACGACTCGACCGGTTTGTCAGTCATCTCCACGATATCCGGTGCGTCAACGATCTCGATTGGTGTAAGATCGATAGACAATTCTTTGGCTTTGCTTTCGAGTAATTCTTTTTTTCCGACCAACAGCACCTTTTCACCGCTACGGTACAGCTCCTGCGCGGCTAGAATTTCAGGTACCGGGAAATCATCACTCCCCATGGCGTCGAGTACAATAGGCATAATTGAGCTCCTTCCCTCAAACAGAGTTGAATTTCTTGACAATAACTAATACGCGGTTATAATAACCGAGCAATTGCGCTGGTGCTGGAATTGGCAGACAGGCATGGTTGAGGGCCATGTGCCGCAAGGCGTGTGGGTTCAACTCCCACCCAGCGCACAAAGGAAGCCGCTGAAGGCGGCTTTTTGCATTCATTCTCGAGTTATTTTTCACGTTCAATGAACCTGGTAATCTCCAGCAGGGCGTCATGCTCAGGGCAGTTGCGAAAGCCTGCCAGGTTGGCTTCGGCTTTGCGCGCAAACTCAACGGCAACATTATGCGCCCGCTGGATGGCGTCGCTGGCGGCGGTACTTTGGACCAGGCGCTGAATTTCCTCTTCTTCCTGGATGCGATTACCAGCCAGCAATGTTTTGACTGAAGAATCATCCGGATTGGCATCCATGTAGAAAATCAGAGGTAGGGTGACCAGCCCCTGACGCAGGTCACCGCCAATTGGTTTTCCGACCGTGGTCTGATCGCCAGTGTAATCCAGGATATCATCGGTCACCTGGAAAGCCATACCGAGTTCATAACCAAAGCGGCGCAGGGATTCCACCTGATCTGGGCTCTCGGTGCCGAGTATTGCTGCGCAGTGGGTGGAGGTTTCGAAAAGCGAGGCTGTTTTAGCGAAAATGCGCCGGTAATAATCATCAATATTCAAACTGCAGCAACTGGAGAATAGCTGGTGGATCTCTCCATCGACGATCGTCATCAAGCAGCGAGCGATCAGACGCATTATCTCAACAGACCTCGTCTTGGCTGCCATATCCGAAGCGCTGGCAAAGAGGAAATCACCGGTGAGCACGGTTGCCGCAGGCGACCATCTGGAGTTCAACGTCGGGATACCGCGGCGCAGTAGAGACCCGTCAATCAGGTCATCATGTACCAGGCTGGCAGTGTGCAGCATCTCGATGGACGTTGCCAGGTAGATCAGCAACTCCCGGTCGGCATGCAGCATGTTGCCGATCAACAGGATGATCCTGGGTCTGATCCTTTTGCCACCTGATTTCAGAATCACAGTCACTGCGTTCTTCAAGTCTGGATGGTATTCGGCCGCCTGTGATACCATTAATTGCTCGACTTTATCGAGTTCCAACTGAATGCTTTGTAAGGTGTCTACTGTAGAGTCCAATTTACGAGGTCCAGTAAAAGAGATTTTTCGCATTTTCGTAAGTGGCTTCAGCCACTTCTTTTATATCACATTGTCTCAATTCGGCAATTTTTTTTGCGATAAGGGGGATCCATGCTGGCTCATTCCGTTTACCACGGTGAGCCTGGGGCGCAAGAAACGGGCCATCGGTTTCCAATAACACATGTGACAGGTCTATTTTACTAAAAACTTCCTGTTTTATGGCGGCATTTTTATAAGTCACCGGACCACCAGCGCCAATGAAGTGGTCCATAGAAGTCAAATCTCGCGCTTCACCAAGGTTTCCTTCAAAGGCGTGGAAAACTGCCCGCAGTTTATGAGTGCCTGTAGCGGATTGATGTTTCACGACAATATTAATAAGATCTTGAAGGCAATTGCGGCTATGCAAGATCACCGGTTTGTTGAATCGAAGAGCGAGCTCAAGGAAGTTTTCCAGCATGTCTTTTTGCCGACTGAAATTGTCCTTCCGATGGTAAAAATCCAATCCGATCTCACCGACTGCCACGATCTTAGGGTGAGTAACCATAACTTCAAATTCGGCGAGTTGAGCGGATTGCCAGGCGTCGATATCACTGGGGTGAACGCCAACCGCGCCATAGACTTCGGAATAGCGTACTGCTATCTCTACAATTTTACGGCTTGATGCGAGATTCAGACCGGGAACGACGATATGCGTGACCCCTTCATCAACTGCCCGTTTGATAACCTCGTCCAGGTCATTGTCGTAGGCGTCGAAATCGAGGTGGCAATGGGTATCAACGAACAGCACTTTATGCCAATCCGGCGATCTTTTGACCGTCCTTGAGTATCGCGGGAACCTTGTCTTTGTGCAGAGTTTCACAATAGACACGCATGATAGGTTCGGTACCCGAGAAGCGGATTAACAGCCAACCTCCGTCTTCGAGGCAAAACTTGTAACCATCGGTCGTATCCAGACCTGTTACCTGTAATCCGCCAATCGTTTGAGGGTGCGCGTTGGTGATCATTGCTTCGCGTTCTGAGCGGTTACCTTTGAAGGGTGTATCGACGCGGTCGTAATAATGCGCTCCTACCTTATCAAAGAGCAGCAGCAAGAGCTCAGATGGTTTCTTATTGAGCTTGACCATGAAATCGAGGAAATATAGCCCGGCGAGGATACCGTCACGTTCAGGCACGTTGTCCCTGAAGGCATAACCGCCGGATTCTTCACCGCCGATCATGGCGTTAGTTTCCAGCATTTTAGGCGCAACGTACTTGAATCCGACACCGGTTTCATAGACCGGAACATTATAGAGCTTGCCCAGTTTTTCCAGCATGCTGGTGGTGGAAAGCGTCTTCACGATTGGACCACGTTCCTGGCGCACCTCCAGCAGGTAGTAGGCGAGCAGAGCGTAAACCTGCAACTGGTTGACAAACACACCGTTCTCGTCTCCCACCCCGACCCGGTCAGCATCACCGTCTGTGATCAGCAGCACATCACCCTTGCGGTCAACCGTGGTTTGTAGTCCCACATCAATATTTGGTTGAATTGGTTCAGGGCGCTTCATCTCGGGGAAACTTGGGTTGCGCTGGTCGTGAATCTCGATGACCCGCGTTTTTCCACCAGAAAGCAGGCGTGTGAACCAACCCGCGCCGTTACCCCACATGGCATCCACAATCACGGTCAAACCAGCACGTTTGATCGGTTCGAGGTCGATCAGGTCATTCAAATGCTCGATGTAATTGATAGAGGCATCAAATAGCTTGACAAGGCCCTCAGATTCAGCCTGGGCAAATGGCATGCGTTCCACGTCAACTTCGGATTCAGGGATCAAGCGCTCGATTTCATTCAATCCTTGCGGGTCGATTGCCCCGCCGAACTCATTGCGCACCTTGAATCCGTTATCTGTGGGTGGATTGTGAGAGGCTGTGATATTTACTGCACCGACGGCTTTTTTATCAACTACCGCATAGGCGATCACCGGTGTGGGCGTCGCGCCTTCGGTGAGGTGAACTCGCAGACCATTTGCCGCGAGTACTTCAGCAACTGCCCGGGCGAAGTTTTCAGAAAGAAAACGCTTGTCATGACCAACCACGACCCATTCTCCCTCTTTACCCAGTTGCAGCAGGTAACTCGCGAACCCCTGCGCGCACCGGCGCACATTTTCGAAAGTGTAGTCTTCAGCAATGAAGCCGCGCCAGCCGTCAGTTCCGAAAATGATCTTGTGAGCCATGATTACTCCTGAAAAATAGGATATAAAAATATTATATCAGCCTTTAATAGTCTGAATTGCCAAAAGTTCGCCCATGATTCGGGCACGGTGATGATGACGGTGAATGGAGCCTGTGGTATTATCCATGAAATGACTGGGCAGGAAAAAATGCAGAGTGAATCAGGAAAAATTAAAGTAGTGGTAGCGATGAGCGGTGGTGTAGATAGCACTACAGCAGCGTTGTTATTACGCGAAAATGGCTACGAGGTTCACGGCGTGATGATGCGTTTATTCGATCCACAGGATTACACTGCGACGACTTCACCCGCGATCGAACACACCCGGGCAGTCGCAGAAAAATTGGCGATCCCGTTTGAAGTGCTTGACTTGCGCGATGCATTCCGTAAAAGTGTTTTTACGTATTTTATAAAGTCACATGAACAAGGTGTCACGCCAAATCCATGCTTCATGTGCAATCGGCTGGTTAAGTGGGGGTTGTTGATGGATCATGTTTTGGGTCAGGGTATCAAATGGCTGGCTTCGGGTCATTA
>JBCFBD010000160.1:0-1892 GCA_038562455.1 Anaerolineaceae bacterium
AATATGTGTGCACCCAACAAACGGTTGGTCCTCGCGTCCGCCACCAGTTTGATCAGCCCGCGTGTGTCACGGTTGGCTAGCGCGCGCGGAACGTAGTCCAGGGGCAGCACGGAGGTGTTCACGGCATACCCCGCATCCTCAGCCTGACGTTCGGTTAATCCCACCGAGGCCACCACCGGATCGGTGAATGTTACGTGCGGCAGCACGCGAGTATCGTATACACGCCCGGTGCCATTGATCGCATTTTCTGCCGCCAGGGTGCCGCTGTAGGCAGCCACATAGACGAACATATCGCGTCCGGTCACATCCCCTGCGGCGTAGACGTAAGGATTGGTTGTGCGCAGGTGATCGTTCACGACGATTTCCCCGCGTTGACCGAGTTCTACGCCAGCCTCTTCCAGCCCCATGCTGTGCGTGTTCGCGCGCCGGCCTGTCGCCATCAGCAGCGTGTCGGCTTCAAAGACGAGCTTTTCGCCGCTACGTTCCGCTGTGAGGTGATAACCATGTACGTTTTTGCCCACCCGTGTGATATTGACGCCCGGTTCGATGACTAATCCTTCGTCGCGTAGATAACCGGCCAGCGCCTCGCTGATCTCTGGTTCCTCGAAGGGCGTGATGGCTGGCATGGCTTCCAACACGGTGATTTGGGTGCCAAACCGGGCGAACATCTGGGCCAGTTCCAACCCGACTGCATTGGCTCCAACGACGATCATCGAAGCCGGGCGTTCCGCCAGCTCCAAAGCAGTGGTGCTGGTCAGGTAGCCCGCTTGCTCCAGGCCGGGGATAGGCGGCACCCACGCGCTCGCACCGGTCGCTATGATGATCTTGCCTGGAGTGTACACGCTGGAAACGGCATCGTGATCGACCGGGGTAATTTCCACCCGACTGCCGCCAAGCAGGTTGGCCCAGCCCTGGATGTAGGTAATGTCAGGGTAAGCGGCCAGCACATCGACATACTTGGTCCGGCGCAGCCGGTTGACCAGTTCGTCTTTTTGCGCCACGACCGCACCCCAGTGTCCAGCAGAAGCAGCACGGGGCACACCGTCGAACGGGTGGTGTTTGGCACGGTAATGCAGTTCGGCAGCCTGAATGAGCGTTTTTGAGGGCACACACCCCACGTTGACGCAGGTTCCTCCCATCGTTCCCGCCTCGACCAACGCCACACGCTGCCCGAGTTCGGCCCCCTTGATCGCTGCCGCAAAGCCCGCCGATCCGCTGCCGATGACCATCAGGTCAAAGTCCGGCGAAGCGTTACGTTGAGGGACCACAGGATTGAGTTCGCGCCGTTGTTTCACGTTGGCCCGGTAGCCCGCTCCCTCAACCGCACCGATCAGCGCTTCACTGGGCACCGCATCGCTGGCTTTGACCGTCGCTCGCCCCGATTGCCAGCCAGGCACGTCAACGTGTTTGACTCCAGGAATGAGGGAGAGCGCTTTGGTGACGTGCATCGCGCAGCTGTCGCAGGTCATGCCGCGCACATCCAGCGTGATTTCTTGCAGTTCTTTGTCTTTTGCCATCATCTTTTTCCTATCGTTGCAGTCAACTACGTTCGGCTGGGATTACGTGATCCTCGTTTAGACCGGATGGCAAATGCACGTTTGCATTCTGGCACCTTCGGGCTTCACCGTCATGCCGCAGAAACTCAAATCCGGGAAAGAATGAAGGTTTTGCCCCTACTTAGACTGTAGCACTTCATTCGCAGCGGGTGCTTGCCACACATAGACGGCTCAATTGACAACAGTCGATGCCACGTATCGCCTTGAGCGCCTTCCGTCATGGCTTTCATTTACTTGCCCGCAGGGTGAACCAAACGGACGTCTCCGGTACCCGTCCAACCGAGCCGCATGAGGTGAGTTATTGGGCCATACACGCCAAAATGCTTAGTTCCGGAC
>JBCFBD010000161.1:0-1871 GCA_038562455.1 Anaerolineaceae bacterium
AAATTATGGAAAAATTGACGATTTAGGAAACTTTATTTATTATAACAATATTTCCAAAAACCAGTTATATTTCAATTTGATCGGTAAAATTAGTTTGGGCTCGACAGATAGAGATTGAACCGAACAATAGTCATCAATTTTAAAGATTACCTACTTGTACTTGATCTAATGTCATCTTACCTTACAGGTCTCGTTGACACCCTTTAATCCTTATTCACCTGTCGGCAGAGAATACAGCTCCTCGATCGTCATGCCAAAGGTATCACTTACGTATTGCATCATCAGGTCCACGGAATGCTGGTAAATGTCTTCGATCGCGGGGTCATTGTAAGCTTTGATGAAGTATTCTTCCACGGTCTTGTCTTTGTAGCTGCACCAGATATCGAGATGCTCGCCGGTATCGATGAAATATTCAAAACTCCCACCGCCCTGGCTGTTATCGTCCACGCTGGCGAGAAACTTCCTGTCGGCCGCGTGCCAGGTGATAACGATGCGATATTCATCACTGATGGGAGTGAAAAAGCGAACGTCAAACTCCTTCTCCCCCCATTCAGGGCGATGGACTTCCATGTTGACGTCTTTTTCGCCGCGATATTCATATAAATAAACCGCATTGGGCTCATCCGCGTAGAAGCCCAGGTTCTTGAGAGTCGGCGGCTCATATGGCAGCGTGTACAATTTTTCAGAGGTAATGCTGAAGGTGTTCTTAAGAGTCTCGTTAAAAATACGCACAGGTGCGAGCAGTATATCTTCGCCTTCCATAACGTCCATAGCCTCGCGTATCGCCTGCTCTACACTCGAGCGATTTGCTGGATCGAGATTATTACTGCCGTCGTTGGTATTGTAAATATAGTTCATGAGTTGTTCACCGTCCTTGTCCATTTGGCAGACGTAGACCTTGTGAACGCCATAATAACCAACCGACAACTTGTAATCACCCTCGAGATACATTGAAGTTCGGATGATATTCTCATCCCATTCAAAAGGGGGAGGTCCCCATGCGGTGTGGTGGATGGTGAAGGAAGCACCCTCGCCGTCGTAGTAAGCCTGGTGGGTGTTTTCATCCAGGCGAAATCCAAGCTCTGTCAGGGTTGTGGCAATGATGAAATCCTTGTCTTCGAGGTTTGGGTAAATGGTCTCAAGGGGGGACAGGTCCTCAATGGAGGAGTTTGCCAGATGGAGCTGCCGCAGGTTGGTCAACCCGGCTAGGGGAGTGAGATCAGAGATGGTCGAATTATCCAGCATGAGAACCTGTAAATTGACCAGGTTCGAGAGCGCGCTGTAATCCTGCGCCTTGCTGCCAGAAAGGATCAGCAGCTTAAGATTGGTCAGCCCTGCGAGTGGCGAGACATCCGCAACGGGGTTACCAGCCAGCGACAAGGCGGTGAGGCTGGTCAGTTCCTGCAGTGGGGATATGTCGGTGACAGCATGATTGGACAGGTCGAGGGTTTCAAGGCTGGTGAAGTTCTCCAGTCCGCTGAGATCCTTGATCGGTGTCTCTTCTGAAATGTAGCTTTGTAATTCATTGCTGAAATTCATCCTCGTCACCGCCTGTGCCTCAGCCACGGTAATGTCACCTTCTGTTTTGCCCATTGAGCCACGTATCATTGCTTCCAGCACCGGATCAGCAAATGTTACGATGACGGGCATCGATGTCTCAACAAAAGACAAGGTTGTCGTGACTTCCGCAACCGGGATTGATGGGGTTGTTGCCGCTGAGGGCGTGCTACAGGCTGCAAGGATTATGGTCAGCAAAACGGTTATCAGTATATTATGAGGCTTCATCATTGAAAGTAATCCTTTATATTAATTTGAGTGAAAATTGTGAAGGCGGGCATCCTTTTTGTTCATTTACATTATGGGAATTTAAT
>JBCFBD010000080.1:0-10562 GCA_038562455.1 Anaerolineaceae bacterium
TGGAAGTGTGTGACGTTTCTGTACGTTTTTATAAAACTGAACCATCTCGTTTCAGACCCACAGACCGCATGATCGCCCATACCGGGTACCTTGTCTTTGCCCGGCCGGTATCAATTGATCGTTCTGGCAGCGACGAAAAACTGCTTAAAGAGATTGGCTTGATCAGTAAACTTGAAACGAATGAACAATCACAGGAGGAACTGGATGACTAACGACCAGACAGCTCTTGTTTCAACATTGAAAACGGTGCTCGAAAACAATACTGCCAAAGTGCTGCCTAACATTGCGCCACGGGTCGCAGCGGCTGTTCTTGTACCATTCTGTCATTTTGAAGGTGAATGGCACCTGTTATTCACCAAACGGACGACTGAGGTGGCAAAACATCGCGGAGAGATTTCCTTTCCGGGTGGTGCGGCAGAAGCGAGTGATAGAGACCTGATCGAAACCGCGGTCCGCGAAGCCTGTGAGGAAATTGGCGTATGCGATGGGTCCATTGAGATCATCGGGGTTATGGAACCGGTCCCGACGGTTTCTAATTACTGTATTTTGCCGGTCGTCGGGATTGTTCAATGGCCAAGAGAACTGAAACTTAACCCCTCCGAGGTCGAGCAGATCATCCTAATTCCCGTCAGTTGGCTGCGCGAGGATACCCACTGGTATATCGAGGAATTCCATTTTGCATCAGGTGAGTCAAAGCCAGTCATCCATTACGAAGATTTTCAAGGCGAACACCTTTGGGGGATAACTGCCAGCCTTGCTCAAAAGATCACCGCAAAGCTATAAATAAAAAACCGGGCGACAATTCATCGCCCGGTCTATGTCACGCGGGATGAAGATTACTCTTCCTCTTCCTTCTTGCCCTTTTCGATCACTTCAGGTTCAAGTTCTTCTTCGACCTCTTCCATTTCTTCAGCGGCCGGGGAGGTGATCAGCACAATCAATTCATCTTCCGGGGTGAGGACCTCAACGTTGGTTGGGATCACAAGGTCTTTAACCAAGATCGAATCGCCAATCTCCTTGAGTACGGAGATATCGACGATGAACCTTTCCGGCAGGTCTGTGGGAAGCGCTTCTACGTGGATCGAGTTCAGCCCTTCCACGATAACGCCGTCAAAATCCTTCACCGCAGGAGCGATACCATCCAATTCGATATTGACATTGGCGCGGATCTTTTCAGTGAGCGAGACTGATTGAAAGTCAACGTGAGTCAGTTGATTTCTCAAGTAATCCCGTTGTCTCTCGCGAACAAGAACGGAGAGGGGCTTGCCCTCGAGCAAGATTGTCACAAGGCTGGAGGAAGTAGCCAGGGAAAGGACGCGGGTGGCTTCTTTCAGATCCATGACAATGGCGGTGGGTTCGAATTTGTGACCGTAGATTACGCCGGGAAGTTTTCCCTCGCGCCTCAAAACACTAACCTGCTTGCCAATGGTAGTTCTTTTTTGTGCGATAATTTCAAGTTTTTCCATCTCTTTTTCCTTCGAGCGCCTCTCACCACACACGCGTGCGGTTACCATCGCTCTGTTTAGATTGTATTACCCCGCAGGGCTGGTGAATTATAGGCTGGCAGGCGGTTTGCGTCAAGGTCAGGTCAGGTCAGGTCAGGTCAGGTCAGGAGCATGTTGAGAAGAGGTCAGGAGCATATCAGGTCAGGAGCAGGGTTAAAGCGGTGGCTCAGACCCATTGAAGCGTTTTTGCGACTGCTTTTTTCCATTTTGCGTAGTAATTTTCTCTCATAACCTCATCCATCCTGGGGGTCCATTCCTTATCCTTAACCCAGTTTTCAATGAGATCACCCGTGCTGTTCCAAAATCCGACTGCCAATCCGGCTGCGTAGGCTGCGCCGAGTGCGGTCGTTTCGGTAATACGCGGGCGCACAACTGGTACGCCGAGAATATCAGACTGAAACTGCATTAGCAGATCGTTGACCACCATGCCGCCATCGACTTTCAAGGAGGTCAATGCAGTGCTCGAATCGCGCTGCATGGCATCCAGCACTTCACGCGTCTGGAAAGCCGTGGCTTCTAAGGCTGCACGGGCAATATGACCTTTGTTGGCATAACGCGTGAGACCCGCGATCAAGCCTCGTGCATCAGAGCGCCAGTAGGGTGCAAATAAACCGGAAAACGCCGGCACGAAATAGACGTCACCATTGTCTTTGACCGTGCGCGCAAGCGGCTCAACGTCACTGGATTTATCAATGATCTGCAAATTATCCCGCAGCCACTGCACCAAAGCGCCTGTGATGGCGATGGACCCTTCAAGACAATACACCGCCGGGGAGATGCCAAGCTTATACCCGACCGTGGTCAATAAACCGTTTTTGCTTTGCACAGGAGATGCACCGGTATTCAACAACATGAAACAGCCAGTGCCGTATGTGTTCTTGGCGTCTCCAGCATTGAAACAGCATTGACCGAAAAGGGCGGCTTGCTGATCGCCAAGGTCGCCTGAAATAGGTACTTGCGGCAAGCTGACAGTGGCGTAACCATATACCTCGGAGCTGGAACGAATCACCGGCAGCATCTGTTTTGGGATAGCCAGCAACGCCAGCAACTCCTCGTCCCATTGCAGCGTCTCCAAGTTCATCAGCATGGTGCGGGAAGCGTTGGTCACATCGGTCACATGCGCACCGCCACGCACCCCCCCAGTGAGGTTCCAGATCAGCCAGGTATCGATGTTGCCGAAGAGTAATTCACCATTTTCTGCCTGTATACGCCATTCAGGGTGTTGGTCGAACAGCCATCTGATCTTAGGTCCGGAGAAATAAGTTGCCAGTGGAAGGCCCGCTTTATGTTGGAAAATTTCTTTAGCGCCTGAATTTTCAAGTTGATTGCATATGTCAGCAGTTCGCGTGTCCTGCCAGACAATCGCGTTGGTGATGGGGATGCCGGTGAGTTTACTCCAAATCACTGTTGTTTCGCGCTGGTTCGTGATACCCAACGTGGCAATATCTTCGGGCGCCAGGCCGGAAATGCGCATGGAATTCTGGATCACTTCACGGGTGTTGTTCCAGATCTCAAGCGCATCGTGCTCAACCAATCCAGGCGCAGGGTAATATTGCTTGTGCTCCTTTTGATCCACCGCGACGATGTTCCCATGCCTGTCAAAAACGATGAACCGCGTGCTGGTGGTGCCCTGGTCGATGGCTGCGACAAAATTGCCCATGCAAACCTCCGGTTGAGAGTATTAAAAAATTATACAATAAGCCATGGTCTTGCAGCAAAAAGCTAGATTCTTCAATTTACTGGTCACGCTGATCATGGTCGGGAGTTTGACCATAGGATGTAGCGGGCGGATTGTACCTGAAAAATTACCCGCGTCTGCCAGCGAGATTAGGATTCATGACGTTCAGGGTTGTTCTCATCAATCTCCGTACACCGGAAGCGTAGTTGAGGACCTGAGCGGAATCGTTACACGTAAGATTTCCAACGGTTTTTATCTACAGGACGATCAACCGGACGATCAGTTCTGCTCTTCGGAAGCCATTTTTGTGTTTACCAGCAACTTTCCCGACGTGCTGCCGGGTGACCGGATCTTGGTCACAGGTCGGGTAGATGAATACCAGCCGGGGGGCATCGAGAGCGATAACCTGACCCTGACGCAGTTGGTCTCACCTGAAATCAAACTCATTTCGTGCGGGAATGTACTGCCTGCAGCTTCGCTAATCGGCTCTGGTGGAATCATGGTGCCTGCAAATGTAATCGATGATGACAGATTTGCAGTTTACGATCCTCCATCTGATGGCATTGATTTCTACGAAAGTCTGGAATCCATGCTGGTGAGGATCGATGCGGGGTTGGTGGTTGGCGCGAGGAATCAGTACAACGAAGTAGTGATCATTCCCATGGATTCCCTTGGTGAAAATAAAGTCTCAATCACCGGTGCACTGGTGCAACAACCATCTGATCCGAATCCCGAAAGGATCATCTTGGACCTCAACCAGGAAAATCGGACAAAAATCCATGTGGGCGCTGTACTTTCTGAATCCGTAATTGGAATCATGGATTACTCTTACGGCAACTACAAGGTCAACGTTTTTGGTATTGCAACATTTTCTAGTTTTGAGCATCAAGTCGCGGCGATCGAAAAAACGCAAGGCGCACTCACCATCGCAACTTACAACGTTGAAAATCTCTCAAGGTTTGATAACGCGCGTTTGATTCAACTTGCGGAAGATATCGGGACTATTCTCGACCATCCAGATCTGCTGGTGCTACACGAGATCCTCGATGATTCAGGTGTCGAAGACGATGGCGTGGTTTCGGCGGCAATATCACTGGAAAGATTGACCGACCTAATTGAAATGCAAGCTGGGGTTGACTATGGTTTCATCGATGTAGCGCCAAATAATAATCAGGACGGCGGGATCGCCGGCGGAAATATCCGCTCGGTAATGCTTTATCGTTTAGATACGTTGCGCCTGGGGGATCCCAAATCTGTAGGCCTGCCTGGGAACCCCACCCGCATTGGTCCAGACAACTGGCCTTTCTCCTCCGCAAGAAAGCCACTCCTAGCGCTATTTGAATTCGGGAATACCCGCTTGCTCGTAATCACGCCGCACTTAACCTCGCGTGGAGCTGATTCCCCACTCTTTGGCAGTGTTCAGTCGATCGCAAAGCCTGAAGAGGAAAAACGCGTCGCCCAGGCGGCATTTATCAATGAATACTTGCGTAGTTTCCACAGACGGAATCCGGATATCGCCATTGTTGTGGCAGGTGATTTGAATGACGATCCGTGGTCAAAAACACTGCAGACGCTCAATGGCGACCTTTTAGGCGATTTGAGCGTTGCAATACCGGCAAACGAACGGTTCTCGTATATCCTGGATGGGAATGCCATCCAATTGGACTACATCCTGTTGTCTGGCAATACAAACTGGTCAAGTTCGATTCAAATCGTTCATCTCAACTCGATATTTGACCACACTCTACAAATGAGCGATCACGATCCAGTAGTCGTTCAGTTGTCCATCCCATGATCATGCCCCTGCCAGGGAACGGATATTGCGCTGGGTGACGGTGCGAAAATGATAGCCGTAGATGATCAGCGTGATCGCCATCGGGAATTTTCGCACGTCGTGTGTGATCGTCCACCAGATCAAGCCCCAATAATACCTGGCCTCTTTTACATTCAAACCCATGCGAACGACCGTGCGCAGAAACGCAAGTATCTCATTGACACGGATGCCGATACTCTGCCTGACGGGGTGAAATTGTTCGAGGAAGATCTTGATTCGCGGGTATAGCATGGCAGGTGAATAGATCGATTGCATGATCCTGAAGTAACCCTGTTGCAATTCATTGCGTTCGATGATGGTGCGGATATTGGTAGTGCCATCCGCGTTATCCCCGGTCATCTCCTTGATAATGCGGTTCTCTCCGGCCAGACGCCGGTAGAGTTCGGTGCCAAAAGGCGCCTGCAAAAGACCGACCATCGCGGTGACGATACCGGAATCCTGGATGAACGAGATCATCTGGTCAAAAATTGCTGGGGTATCGTGGTCAAAACCCACAATGAAACCAGCCATCACGTGCAGCCCGTGATTTTGAATGACGTTAATACTCTTGATCAGGTCGCGTCTGGAATTCTGTTTCTTATTGCATTCGATCAGACTATCTTCATTCGGGGTTTCGATACCGATGAACACATCCACAAAACCAGCTTCAGCCATCAGGTTAAGCAATTCACTGTCATCCGCCAGGTTGATCGAGGCTTCTGTGGAATAGCGGAACCCGGGTTTATCCTTATGCCATTCGATTAAAGCGGGTAGGATTTCCTCCTTGATGTATTTCTTATTGCCGATGAAATTATCATCCACGAAGAACACATTGTGCCGCCAACCGGCTGCGTATAGCTGATCGAGTTCCCCGATGATCTGCTGTACTGTTTTCAAGCGCGGCACGTGCCCGAGGAGGGCGGTCACGTTACAGAAGTCACAATGGAACGGACAACCGCGAGAAAGCTGCACGCTCATCGTATCGTATTCGTTGATATCCAAGATCGAGATGTCGGGCAGGGGGGATTGTTGGATATCCGCGAATTCGCTTGTTTCGTACACCTTTTTGAGCGGGTTACCGGTTTTAAGGTCAGCCAGGAATTGCGGAAAGGTGATCTCACCTTCATTCAGGATAAAGGTGTCGATTTGTGGGAATCCTTCCATGGACCCGGTAAACAAAGGACCGCCCGCGATGATCGGCTTGCCAAGTTTCTTCACTTTATCAATGATCTGGGTGACAGACTTCCGCTGCACTTCCATTGCGCTGATAAAAACCATATCGCTCCAGGCAATATCTGCACGCGTGAGGGGATGAATATTCGTATCTACCAGCCTTTTTTCCCAAGTCTTAGGCAGCATGGCTGAAATTGTCATCAACCCCAGCGGTGGGTTATTGATTTTGCGATTGATAAATTTAAGTGCGTGTTTGAAACTCCAAAATGTGTCCGGAAATTCCGGATAGACCATTAAAATACGCATGTCCATCTCCGTTTCACTGAGTATATGTGGGGAAGATTTTCCTGCCATGTGTCGATGGACATAACCAAAATTGAAATTATGAAGCTGGGCATACCAAAGTATGACTTTTAGGAGATAAGTGCCACATGCCCAGGATGCTATAATACATTCTGATGGAAGGAGAATCCAACGGTAGCATCAATCTCTATACCGGTACAGACCTGGCGTTTGCGCTGGTCGTGTTCATTTCCTTCTTTTCAGCTTTTTCATCTGCACCGGTAACCTCGTTGTTCCTGATTCTCATCATTATCGTATTGGGTACAGCGTATATATCCAATGGCATCTACGGGTTTTCATATGTAAGAAAATCCACCAATTCGGCTGTCAAACTCATTTATTTTCTCAGCCAATTCTTAATCGGCGGATTGATCATTTACTATGGACGTGGAGCCGGGCTTTCAACACTGATTTTGCTACCGATAGTGGCTCATTCTGTGATTGCAATGGATGAAAATTGGTCGCTGTTAACCAATATTGGCATCCTATTCACCTTTTTTATTTCGGTATGGGGATCCTCCAAGGACCTTTTGTCAGTCTGGCAGAGTTTTCCACTCTTTTTCGCCGGGCAGGTGATTGTGCTCATCTTCACGCAAATGGCTGTCACCGAGCAAAAAGCGCGAAAACGGCTGCAGAATCTGGCTGAGGAACTATCTGAAGCAAATCAACATCTCAGTGAATACGCAGCCCAGGTCAAGGAATTGACGGTCACGCAGGAACGGAACCGGTTCGCCCGTGAGATTCATGATGGCATCGGGCATTACCTGACCACGATCAATATGCAGCTAAGTGCAGCAAATGCGTTGATCCCAAAGGAGCCTGCCAAAGCTGTTGAAATGCTGGAAAAGGCCAAGCGATTGACATCTGATGCCCTAGTCGATGTGCGGGATTCTGTGTACGCCCTGCGTGAAGAGAATATGGATCTTGAAGACCTGCCAGGTCAAATCACCTTGCTGGTGGATGGGGCGCGCACACCGGGTTGGGAAATCGCGCTAAACGTTATAGGTAAGCCTTACCCGCTGATCCCGCAGGCACACCTGACGATCTACCGCGCAGCCCAAGAGACGATCAATAACGCGAAAAAACATTCCAGCGGTTCAAGGATTTACCTGGAAATGGATTATTCGGACCCCAGCAGGTTCACGTTTGCTTCCAGGGATAATGGCAGCAGCGCGGGAGAAATTACGGCTGGATACGGTATCATTGGGATCAATGAACGTGTCAGATTGCTCAAAGGTGATGTCTTGGTCGAAAATAAACCAGACGCAGGCTTTATGGTGAAGATCCAATTACCGGTGACTCAATGACGATCAAAGTGCTGATTTGTGATGATCAATCCCTCTTTCGGGAAGCGCTGAGGATACTGCTCAGTGCGAATGCAGACCTGGAAGTGATCGGTGAAGCAGCGAACGGGGAGGAAGCACTACGTATGGCGGTTTCCAGCTCTCCAGACGTGATCTTGATGGATTTACGCATGCCTGTGATGGACGGGGTGGAGGCGACCCGGCGCATTAACCAGCTAGGGTTAGGGATCAAAGTGATCGTGTTGACCACCTTTGATGACGACGAAACTGTCTTTGACGGATTAAGAGCCGGCGCGGTCGGTTATTTACTGAAGGATGTATCTTCCGACAAGCTGGTCGAAGCCATTCAGGCAGCCAAGGCGGGACAGTATTTCCTACTTCCCTCGATCACCGCCAAGGTAGTTTCCGAATTCTCAAAGATCTCCAAGCCGGCACGCAAGACCAGGAACGAGGTTATGCCTGACCCGCTTTCTCCCAGAGAAATCGAGATTCTGCGCATAGTCGCCCAGGGGGCAAGCAATAAGGAGATCGCAGAGCATCTTTTTATTTCTGAAGGCACGGTGAAGAATCATCTTTCGAGCATCTTGAGCAAATTAGGTGTGCGCGATCGTATGCAAGCGATTCTGAAAGCCCGGGAATACGGCATCATCGATATCTAAACAGGTGGCATATGACAGCATCAAGTAGAGAGGATTTAAGGACCAAACTTTACCATCACGCACCATTAATCGGGGTGATCCTCGTTGTCAGCGGATTGCTATTACTGTTGGATCAACGCTTGGCGACTGGTTGGATTTCTATCTCGATACCGCTTGCGATTGGGATTGTGTTGGCTGGCTATGGGATGGTGAAGCGAACGGTGTGGTGGTTCGCACCCGGTATGATCATTATCGGGCTTGGCTTGGCGACCCTGTTTATCTTTGGAGATTTACTCCCTGCTGGTACAAACAGCCGCATTGGTTATGCTTTTTCCGGGAATGCCGCCATCTGGTTGACCCTCTTCTTCGTTATCCGATGGTTAACCGGGCGGCTACCTTGGTGGACGTTGTTCATCGCATTCAGCTGCGCCGCTTTGGGGTACATTTTTCTTGCAGAACGATTTTCTTTATTGGTGTTCATTTTCTTCCTGGCTGTCGCGATTGGGTTGGTATTTCTGCTTTGGGGAAGTTTTACTGGCAAATTAGGGCTGATCATTCCTGGTGCGCTGCTGATCGCTATCGGAGCCGGTGTTTACTATGGGTGGAGCAATCCCGATCAACCAGGCGGTCTACAGGAAACGGGCATCATGCTGGTTTGGTTTGCCCTGGGATGGCTGCTGATCACAGTTTTTTCTCGCGTGATGAAGAAACGATTTATCTGGTGGCCATTAATACCCGGTGGAATTCTTCTGATGGTAGGTTCCGGTTTATACATTGGGGGAAACCCCGAAAACGCGATGGGTTTTCTGAGCAATACCGGGTCCATTGGTCTCATTCTGGTTGGCGCTTATCTAATATTTCTGAAATTTGGTATGAAACCGTAAGGTTTCGAAAATTCCGGTCATGAATAAAGCGCAGAGTCAATGCTGCGCGCTCTTGCATTGAAATTCGCCCTGTAGAAATTCGACCCTGTTAGAAATTCGACCCTGTTCAAGACCCGCTCCCTCTGATAATATTCGTCCCTGTTCGAACAAGGGTCGGACCGGATAAGGAAAAAATGAAAACAGAACGTAATGATATTCGAAATATTGCGATCATAGCGCACGTTGACCACGGGAAAACCACACTGGTCGATGGTTTGCTAAAACAGGCCCGGGTATTTCGAGAAAATCAACAGGTTGTTGAGCGGGTGATGGATTCTAATGATTTGGAACGTGAACGCGGGATTACCATCCTGGCGAAAAACACTGCCATTTTGATCCCGAACCCGCACACTGGGGAGATGATTAAGATCAATATTGTCGATACACCCGGTCATGCTGATTTTGGTGGTGAAGTGGAACGCGTGATGAACATGGTCGACGGGGTGCTGCTGCTCGTGGATGCAGCCGAAGGTCCCATGCCGCAGACCCGTTTTGTGCTAAAAAAAGCATTGGAAATGGGTCACCGGGCGATCGTGGTCATCAATAAGATGGATCGCAAGGATGCAGACGCGGAGCGCGCGGTGAACCTGACCTTTGACCTATTCATTGAGTTGGGCGCAAATGACCAGCAGGCTGATTTTCCGATTATTTACGCGAATGCCATCACGCAGCAAGCCGGCTTTACACCCGATCTGGAAAACGATTTGCAGCCGCTATTCAAGGCTATTCTTGATACTATCCCTGCTCCAGTCGTAGACCAGGATGCTCCGCTCCAGCTGTTGGTCACCAACCTGGGGTACGATGATTATCGTGGTGTAACGGCGGTTGGTCGCATCCACGCCGGTAAGATCATTGCAGGTCAGTCGGTTGTACGTATACAGAAGAACGGCAGCGCGCTTAACGAGAAAGCCCGTTATCTGTACACTTTCCAAGGCCTCGAAAAGGTGGAAGTTACCTCGGCAGACGCGGGTGATATCGTCGCGATTGCGGGACTTGAGGGGATTGAGATCGGCGAAACCCTGGCGGATCTGGAAAATCCGGTCGCACTGCCTGCCATCCATGTGGAAGAACCTACGGTGCGCATGACCTTTGGTGTCAACACTTCGCCGTTCACAGGCAAGGAAGGGAAGTGGAGCACCTCACGGAAGCTGCGTGAAAGGTTGTTCGATGAATTGCGCAATAACGT
>JBCFBD010000080.1:10572-11233 GCA_038562455.1 Anaerolineaceae bacterium
AGCGGAAACAGATGCAGCCGATACTTTCCTCGTATCGGGCAGGGGAGAGCTACACCTGGCAATTTTGATCGAAACTATGCGTCGCGAGGGATACGAATTCCAGGTTTCCAAACCTGAGGCGATCTTCAAGCAGGGTGACAACGGCAAATTATTGGAACCTTTTGAGGAATTGCATATCGAAACCAGCCCTGAATCTGTTGGGGCAGTGGTCGAGATGCTGGGCAACCGGCGCGGTAAAATGCTCAATATGCAAAACAATCCGGACAACACCGTGCATTTGCAATACCTGGTTCCAACCAGGGGATTGCTCGGATTCCGCTACCAATTCATGACCGTTACTAAAGGTACCGGCGTAATTAACTCTTTATTCAGCGGTTACAATCCGTTTTCTGGACCAATCACTTCGCGTGCGTCGAGCTCGATCGTTGCCTGGGAGACCGGTCTAACCTCCACATATGGTCTCAAGAATGCCGAAGAGCGTGGTGTCCTTTTCATAAGCGCGGGAGTGGATGTGTACGAGGGCATGGTCATCGGCGAGACGCAACGGCCTGACGATTTGACGGTGAATGTTTGTAAGAAGAAACATCTAACCAATATGCGCTCGTCCAATAAAGATATCGAGATCCGTTTAACGCCACCGCAGCAAATGAGCCTGGACCAG
>JBCFBD010000081.1:0-10970 GCA_038562455.1 Anaerolineaceae bacterium
AAGCTACGCGGCATTCTGCTTCGCTAATAATTTCCCGGGTTTGCCATTCTTGTCACCACGTCGTCGCTTCTCCCATCGAGGGATAATAAAGTCCGCCCACCCCGACCAATAAACTGGTGGATTTGTTTTTATTATTTCCGCAGCAAGCTGGCGGAGTATTACGCAAAAATAAGTGCGTCAGCCGCCTCAAAGCTTGGAACCGGCGTAGCAAGCTACACGGTATTCTGGTTCGCTAATAATTTCCCGGGTTTGCCATTCTTGTCACCACGTCGTCGCTTCTCCCATCGAGGGATAATAAAGTCCGCACTTACGGTTTGTTGCGCGACCCACCCCTTTTTTTCAACATCATTGCGAAGGCTTGTTCTGCACGCCTTAGGCATATCGCCAGCAGTTTTTCACAAATCAAACCTTGGGTGTTTTTCCCCGCATCACGCTTATAATTGGATTCATGCACAGCGAACAACCTTTCCTTTCCATCGTCTTCCCCGCATACAACGAAGAGCAGCGCCTACCCGAAACGTTAAAAACCACACTTGAGTTCACTCGGTCTCAAGCCTATACTAGCGAGATCACCATTGTCGAAAATGGTAGCTCTGACCGCACGCTGGAAATTGCCCGCGCATTCGCTGCAGAAAACCCCAACATTACCGTCCTACACAACGATGAAGCGGGCAAGGGTCGGGCTGTACAACGCGGCATGCTCGCCGCAAAGGGTCAATACCGTTTCATTTGTGATGTAGACCTTTCGATGCCCATCAGTGAGATCCCGCGCTTCCTACCACCGCAAACCAAAGATGCTGACATCGTCATTGCCTCGCGTGAAGCCCCGGGCTCGGTGCGCTACGACGAGCCCTATTACCGCCATTTCATCGGTCGCATCTTCAACAACCTGGTGCGCTGGATGATCCTGCCGCAGCTCCAGGATACGCAATGCGGGTTCAAGTGCTTCACAGCCTCGGCTGTTGAAACCATCTTCCCACTCGTCACCATCCCTGGCTGGACCTTCGATGTGGAGGTGCTGGCAATCGCCTTCAAGATGGGTTATCGGGTAAAGGAACTTCCCATCCCGTGGTATTACCATCCGTATAGCAAAGTGCGCGTTTTTCGTGACTCGCTGCGCATGGCGCGGGACCTGATCGCCATCCGCCAAAAATTACGCCGCGGCTGTTATGGTTGTTAAGTTCGACCCTGCCTTGATTCCGTCCTCCCCCGACCTGTCGCTCGAGCGTTCACTCTTTCAATCCGGCGTTGAGTGTCTCGCTGGCCTGGATGAAGCCGGACGCGGCGCATGGGCGGGTCCGGTGACCGCCGCATCGGTCATTCTTGACCCTTCACTCCCTGTTGATCACTTGCTGGCGGGTGTGCGGGATTCGAAACAGCTTCGCCCTGAGCAGCGCTGGCTGCTGGAACCCATCATTAAACAAACCGCCTGCGCCTGGGGAATCGGATTTGCATCCAACGA
The DNA here is from genome assembly GCA_038562455.1 of Anaerolineaceae bacterium. Classification (GTDB taxonomy): domain Bacteria; phylum Chloroflexota; class Anaerolineae; order Anaerolineales; family Anaerolineaceae; genus UBA6107. The sequence continues at coordinate 1,463 of JBCFBD010000081.1, forward strand.
GGAGATCGACCAGATCGGCATCCTACCCGCCACACGCCTGGCGATGACCCGCGCGCTTGAGTCCCTCAATCCTGCCCCTCTTCACCTGCTCATCGACGCGCTGTTCCTCCCTGAAATCGTCATTCCCCAAACTTCCCTAATCAAAGGCGATCAGCGCAGCCTAAGCATCGCCGCCGCGTCCATCCTGGCAAAGACCGCCCGCGATCGCTTCATGCAGGAGCTGGCAACCCGGGAAAACCGTTACAGGTTCGAACATAATAAGGGATACGGCACGCGCGCCCACCAGGCGGCATTGCAAGCATTCGGCCCGTGCCCGTTGCACCGCTTCAGTTACTCCCCGGTAAAAGCATCCATGAAATAAAAAACGAGCGGAAATCTCATCCGCTCGTTCGTCAGAGTTTAGTTCTTAGCCTTGGTTCGCTTTCTTCGCCCGGCGGCTCATGTACCACTTCACCAGTTCTGCCACAATGGATGGGATGAGCAATAGCGGGAGGATCAGCTGCCATTGCTCCCAGCCCAACGGCTGCGTCTTGAAGATTGGGTTGAGGAAGGGCACATACACCACCAGCAATACCATCGCCAGTGAAGCCAGGACTGCGTAGTTCATCCATTTATTTGAGAATACGCCCATCTTGAGCAAGGGGTAGCGCTCTGACCGTGCGGTGAACGCCCGAATCAACTCAGATGTGGAAAGGGTCACAAAGGCCATCGTTTCGGCAAATTCCAGGTTGTCAATGATCGATCCGCCGTCGTGATGCAGACCAACCCAGAATGCCACCAGGGTCACTGCCGAGATCGCAATGGTCTGTGTGACAACGCCCACCTGCATATGGCGGTTGATGATTGGTTCTTTCGGCGACCTGGGGGGTTGATCCATGATATCCGGGTCGCCCTTCTCGGTGCTCAACGCTAGTGCTGGCGCCCCGTCTGTCACCAGGTTCAACCACAGCAATTGGATGGGTGCGAGGGGTGAGAGCTGCTCGGTGGTGAGTTCAGGCAGGATCAGCGCGCCTATTGCCGTAGGCAAAAAGATAATCAGGATCTCGGCCATGTTGCAGGAAATGAGGAAGTACACGAACTTTCGTATGTTCGAGTAGATGATCCTGCCCTGCTCGACGGCTGAGACAATGCTGACATAATTGTCATCCGTGAGTACCATGTCTGCCGTGTCTTTTGCCACATCGGTGCCGGTGATGCCCATCGAAACGCCAATGTCCGCCTGCTTGATGGCCGGTGCGTCGTTGACGCCATCGCCGGTCATCGCCACCACCTCGCCGTTCGCTTGCAACGCGTTGACGATGCGCAGCTTGTGTTCCGGCGAGACGCGCGCGTACACATCGGTCTTTTTCACTTCCTCCTTGAGTTCCTCGTCGCTCATGGCTTCGAGCTGCGCGCCTGTGAGCACATGGTGACCCGAACGCAACAGGCCGATGCTCTCCGCAATTGCGCGCGCGGTGTTGGGATAATCTCCGGTGATCATAATGGTGCGAATGCCTGCCCGGTAAGCGGTTTCGAGCGCAGGCGCTACTTCCGGTCGCGCCGGGTCGATCATGCCGATCAAGCCGACGAATACCAGATCCTTCTCCAGTTCCTCGCGATTCTTTTCGTTGGGCAGTTCTTCGACCAGTCGGTATGCCACACCAAGCACGCGCAGCGCCTCGTGGGTCATTTCGTCGTTCGCACCGATGATTTGCGTGCGTTTTTCTTCGTCGAGCAGCACAGGTTCACCGCCCGCAATCGGCGCGTAATACTTGCACAATCTTAACACCACATCCGGCGCGCCTTTGACTGCGATCACGTTTGACCCTTCACGCTCATCATCTGTGAAGGGTGAAAGGTCATCAAAGCGCGAATCCGCAACTGAATGCACCGTTACCATGCGCTTGAAGTCAGAATCAAAGGGGATCTCATCGGTGCGCGGGTACGATTTGTTTAGGTCCCGGGTTACCCCACCGGCTTTATATGCCGCCACCAGGATGGACCCTTCGGTGGGATCACCCACCATGCGAAATTCGCGGTTGCCGCTTTCCTCTTCCGACTCCTCGAGCACGGCGTCGTTGTTGAGCACGCCCAGCCACAACACTGTGCGGATGGAGGGGTACTCCGTGAGGTCTACTTTCTTATTACCGAGCAGGAAGTCACCCACCGGTGTGTAGCCCTGGCCGGTAACCTTCACCAGCGTTCCGTCTGCCCATAGGCGCGTGACGGTCATTTCGTTCTGGGTCAGCGTGCCGGTCTTATCCGAGCAGATCACGGTGGCGGAGCCAAGTGTTTCGACCGAGGAAAGCCGACGGATCAGCGCGTGGCGCTTGATCATCTCCTGCATGCCCAGCGCCAGGCTGACGGTCACAACCGCAGGCAACCCTTCAGGCACCGCGGCGACCGCCAGGCTGACTGCGATCATGAAGAGTCCGACGATCAGATCGATATCGATCGAGCCAATGCTCTCGACCACGCCTACTACAAAGACCAGTCCGCAGACGATCAACGCAGCGATGCCCAGCGTCTTGCCGAGCTGGTCCAGCTTCTTTTGCAGCGGAGTTTGTTCCTCCTGCACAGCTTGCAGCATGGTAGCGATGAGACCAAGCTGGGTATGCATGCCGGTGCTGGTGACCACACCCTTGCCGCGCCCATAATTAACCACTGTACCCATAAAAGCAGAGTTCTTGCGGTCGCCTAGTGACGCGCCGGCTTCGAGTGTGGCTGCCGCGTTCTTTTGCACCGGAACAGATTCACCGGTGAGGGCAGCCTCCTCCACACGCATGTTCACCGCCTCTATCAGGCGCACATCGGCGGGAACGTAATAGCCGGCTTCCATAAAAACAATGTCGCCGGGCACCAGTTCAGGTGCAGGTACGGTGACGCGCTTGCCGTCGCGCAGCACCTGACTGTCTGGCGCAGCCATGCGTTTGAGCGCCGCCAGGGCTTCCTCGGCGCGTGATTCTTGTACCACCCCTAGCACTGTGTTGAGCAACACGATAGCGATGATGGCAGCAGCATCTACATACTCCCCGAGTATGGCTGAGACGATCGCGGCACCGATCAACAGGACGATGACAAAACCTCTCAATTGCTCCCACACCATCTGCGCGAAAGTGCGCCGTGCCTTTTCCACCAGCTGATTCGGACCGTGCTCCTTCAACCGGCGCTGCGCTTCTTCTGTAGTTAACCCCTCAGACAGCGGTGTTTCCAGGCGTTTTAATGTTTCCTCGGCGCTCAAAGAATGCCAGGATACCAAAATATCCTGGTTCCCTTTACTGGGATTTGTCGTCTTATCTGTCATATGTATTTCACCTTTATCCTTATGGGCAGATCTGTGTGCCGGCTGATATTCTGCCGGATTTTGGGATGACCACGATGCCGTCCCGAACCACCCAGCCGTCGCCATTAAGGTCTGTGCCGGGAGGGAATGTCTTGATCACCACACCCTTACCGATGCGGGCATTTTTATCAATAATCGCGCCTTCAATATGGCAATCTTGGCCAATCTCCATTGGCGCCGATTTAGCCTCGCTCGTCTCCGGCCATTCGTAGTAATCGTTGCCCATCAGAATGCTGTCAATGATGGTTGCGCCGCGGCGGATCTGGCTGCGCAGACCGATGATGGAGTGGGTGATACTGGCTTGCTCAATGCGGCAACCTTCAGCCAACAGCACGTCTTTCAGCGTGCTGTTCTCAACTGTCGAGCCGGGCAGAAAGCGCGGATGGCTGTAGATGGGAAATTTCTGGTCAAAGAAATTAAAGGGTGGGTTGGTCTCGGTCAGCGATAGGTTAGCCTGGTAGAAGGATCGGATCGTCCCAATGTCCTCCCAAAACCCCTCAAAATCATAACCGTATACGTTGTGGGTCTTGATCGCCCCAGGGATAACGTGGGTGCCAAAATCGTCGTAATCGTATGTGCGCAGCAGATCAACCAGCACCTGCGTCTTGAAGAGATAGATGCCCATTGAACCTATATAGGGTTTGACCGGATCCTCTCGACTGACGATATCGTCCAGCACAGCAGGATCGGTGGGTTTTTCATAAAATTCGGTGAGCTGGCATTTGACATCGCGCTTGAGAATTCCAAAGCGACTGCAGTCCTCACGCGAGACAGACTGCACTGCCACCGTGATATCAGCGTCTTTTTCCACGTGAAACGCAGCCATCTGGCTGTAATCCATGCGGTAAAGGTGATCGCCAGCCAGGATCAACACATGCGAGGTGCGGGCGGAGGAGATTTCCAGCAACTGCTTACGCACCGCGTCAGCAGTCCCCTGATACCAGTTGGTATTTTCCACAGTTTGCTCGGCAGCCCAGATCTGCACCCAGCCGGTGTGGAAAGCGTCAAAAATGTAAGTGCGCGAAATGTGACGATGCAACGATACCGAATTGAACTGTGTTAATACGGCGATGCGATAAATGCCGGAGTTGATGCAATTGCTGATGGGAATGTCGATTAAGCGGTACTTGCCAGCCATTGGTACGGCGGGTTTAGAACGCTCCTTGGTTAATGGGTAAAGCCGGGATCCGCGACCCCCGCCCAGGATTACACCGAGAATGTCGTCATTTCCAGCCATTTCATCCCTCCAAGATTGGTGCGAATTATGTGGCAGAAAGTTGCATTATAAGTTAAGCATACTTGAGAAAATTTACAGCGTCAATGATGCGGAGTGGTGAATGCAATATTGCGCTGTAAGAATTACCAGAAAGATCTAATTGTAAGAAGGCGGCAGCGCGCGGATTCTTTTACGGAAGAAATACGAAAACACCAGTCCACCGAAGAAACCGCCGATATGCGCCATGTACGCCACCCCGCCGTTTGCGGTGGATACTGAACCCAGGCCGCTAAGCAGCTGCAACAAGATCCAACCTCCGATCACCAACAGCGCGGGAAGGTGGACGATCCAAATCCCTAACAGCACACGCACCCTGCGACGTGGGTAGAGCAACAGGTACGCACCCAGTATCCCGGCAATGGCACCCGAAGCACCAAGGTTGATGACATTCACCATAGGAGCGACGATATATTGGGCGGACATCGCAATGATGCCGCACAAAACGTAAAAGATAAGGAATTTTAGGTGACCGAAGCGGTCTTCCACGTTGTCACCAAAGATGATCAGGTACAACATGTTGCCACCAAGGTGCGGCCAACCGGCATGCATGAACATGGAGGTGAGGATGGTAATGAAATTACCGGCTGGATCCTGGCTAAATCGGGCTGGAATGAATGACCATCTTTGAATAAAAGCCTCTCCACCGGTGGTTTCGAGGAAAAACACCAGAACATTCGCGATCACGAGCAGCCAGGTAACGACCGGAACTAACCTGCGCTGAGAATTATCATCGCCTATCGGGAGCATGGATAATCCTTTCCACTACTCAGTGGTAAAAGTATAGACGCATATAACCAGGCGTGCAATATCTAGAGCAGCCGACTGTAGAGCAGCCGACCCTGGTAAGTTATGTAAGCGCTACTGACTTGTTATTGCCCGTAACCGCGACCGAGAATGTAATCCTCCATATTGCGGATAAGAAAGTCTTTATCCTCGATCAGGTTCTTTACCACATCGCCGATGGAAATTATACCGATTATTTTTTTCCCTTCCCGAACCGGCATGTGGCGAAAGCGCTGGCGGGTCATTACCGCCATGGCTTCATCGATCGTGTCCTCCCTGGTAACACAGTAGATATTGCGGGTCATCATTTCTTCCACCGGCGTGGATAAGTCCGCTTTCTTTTCACGCGCGACCATGCGTGCAAAATCGCGTTCTGAGAAGATCCCTACCGGTTCTCCTGCTTCCATGACCATCAGGGCGCCAATCCCCTTATTGGACATCATCTCAAGCGCTTCAAGCAGACTGGTACCTTTTTCGACGAAATACACTGTGTTGCCCTTGGTGCGCAGGATGTCTGCAATCGTGAGCATGCTTTCTCTCCTTTCCGGGGTATATATCGGATTTCATTAGTATATGATATTTAATCCCTGGTTTCAATCAATTCACACTCGTAAACTCGTAAACTAGAAAAGGGCTGAGAATGGTGACTCCCTGCTCGTGCATGGGTATTGAAATTTTCTCGCTCAAGCCGGCATCTGCTCCGGTTTTTCTACCTCATCTTCCATAGGTTCTGCGCGTGCCGCTGCGGCGCGTTTGCGTGAGCGCTTCAGGAAGATCTCCTTATCCCTGTTTACATCTACGATGACGATATCGCCGTCCTTGAATTCGTGCGCCAGTACGGCATCTGAAAGCCTATCCTCAACCTTGTCCTGGATGACACGACGCAGCGGACGTGCGCCCATCTCAGGGTTGTAGCCTTCGCTAGAGAGGTAATCCAGCGCGGCGTCGGAAGCATTGATGGTGATGTTATGGTCCGCCATGCGCTCTGCCACTTTCTCAAGCTCCAGGTTGACGATGCGGCGGATGTGCTCGCGGTTGAGCGGGTGAAAAACGATCACTGCGTCGAGACGGTTGATGAACTCAGGACGGAAGACCTTGCGCAATGAGTCGAGCAATTTCTTGCGCATTTCCTCGTAATCCTTTTCCTCGGTCTCTTTTTCGTCACGCTGCAGGGTGAAGCCCAGCGTGCCCTGGCGGCGGATCATCTCCGCGCCGATGTTGGAGGTCATCACGATGATGCTGTTACGGAAGTCCACTTTGCGACCTCGTGCGTCGGAAAGTTGTCCTTCCTCCATGATTTGCAATAACATATTGTGAGTCTCAGGGTGCGCCTTTTCCATCTCATCGAACACCACGATGGAGTACGGGTGGCGGCGGATGGCTTCGGTGAGCTGACCGGCTTCATCAAACCCCACATACCCGGGCGGCGCGCCGACCAGGCGGCTGACATTGTGACGTTCCATGAACTCAGACATGTCAATCTGGATAAGCGCGTCTTCACTACCGAAGAGGAAAGAAGCCAGCGCGCGGGTGAGTGCGGTCTTGCCCACACCGGTGGGACCAAGGAACATGAACGAGCCGATGGGGCGGCGCGGGTCTTTAAGCCCGGCGCGGCCGCGTCGCACAGCCTTGGCGATAGTCTTGATCGCCTCCTCCTGCCCGATGATAGTGCGGGTCATTTCTGCTTCCATGTGCAGCAAGCGTTCCGATTCCTCGGTGGCGAGCTGCATCACTGGCACGCCGGTCCACATCGAAACCAGTTCGGCGATGTCGTCCGGGGTGACAACCGGGCTGGTGGCGCGGTCCCATCCGCTGCGCAGTCGTTCGATGCGCTCCTTGAGGTCGGCTTCCTTGTTCGAAAGTTCCATCGCGTCATCGTTGCGCCCGTTTTCCACAGCTTCGGTCCGCAGAGCTTTAACGTCTTTCAGCTCGAGCATCAATTCCTTAAAGGTCTGAGCGGCGGGGCTTTTGTACATACGCACACGCGATGATGCCTCGTCGATCAAATCGATCGCCTTGTCCGGTAGGAAGCGCTCGGTAACGTAGCGCGCCGAAAGGTGGGCCGCGGCCTCGAGTGCGGCATCCGAAATGACCAGGCGGTGGTGCTCTTCGTAGGCTTTGCGGATGCCCTTGAGGATCTGGATTGTCTCATCGACCGTCGGTTCGACGACGATGATGGGTTGGAAGCGGCGCTCGAGCGCTGCGTCGGATTCGATATGCTTGCGGTATTCATCGAGCGTGGTAGCGCCTACCACCTGTAGTTCGCCGCGCGAGAGGGCGGGTTTGAGGATGTTGGCGGCGTCCATCGAAGAGCCAGCTGAGCCAGCGCCAACCAGCATGTGCAGTTCGTCGATGAAAAGGATGGACTTTGAGGTTTTAAGCTCTTCGATGACTCGCTTGAGGCGCTCTTCGAACTGCCCGCGGTACATGGTGCCCGCGACCAGCGAGCCAACATCCAACTGCAACACCTTCTTGCCAATCAGCGGTGCAGGCACGTCGCCCTCGATAATACGCTGGGCGAGACCCTCCACAATGGCGGTCTTGCCCACGCCGGGTTCACCGATGAGCGCCGGATTGTTCTTATTACGCCGGGCAAGGATCTGGATGACGCGCTCGATCTCCTTCTGACGCCCGATGACCGGGTCAAGCTTGCCCTCTTCGGCCATGGCGGTCAGGTCGACCGCCAGCTGGTCCACCAGCGGGGTCTTGGCTTCCTTCTTTTCCTCGCGGCGCGCCAGCGGTGCCCCACCTGCGCTGGCTGGACCGCTCACGCTGTCCTCCATCACCCGGCGGGTCTGGCGGCGAACTTGCTCTGCGCTGACGCCGAGCTTTTTAAGCACCTCCAGCGCCAGCCCTTCAGTGGAGCGTGTAAGCCCCAGCAGCAGGTGTTCAGTGCCGACGAATTGATGCCCCAGCAGGCGCGCCTCTTCGATGGCGAACTCCAGTACTTGCTGCGCGCCCACCGACAGCTCCAGCGTGGGTGTTTCAGTGCGACCGATAGGAGCCAGTCGCTCTACCATTTCCTGCACACGGGCGGTTTCCAATCCTAGCTCTCGCAACGCATGCCCGGCAATGCCGCCCTCCTCTTCGATGAGTCCCAGTAGAATGTGTTCGGTATTAATCGCAGTATGCCGCATGCGTTCCGCTTCCTGGTGAGCCAGCGAAAGCACCCGGCGCGCGCGTTGTGTAAATCGTTCCATACCAGCCAAAGGTAAATCCTCCTGAAAATCCGCTACCAAAAAATAAATGGGCAACAGGTCAAATACCGTTATCCGTTTTCGCCCTCATTGTACCGTTAAATGATGGCGTGTTTTTACACGGCTATTGTAGCGGGTGAATATAAATATCTGATAAGAAATCTGGCTGCTGGGTTATTTTCAGATCATTTTTATTCTTCAAGAATGAGTCTGGAAAATTGGATAAATTCATTTTATATTTGAATACTTCTGCTGCCCCTACCCGATCACGTGGGTGCGCTCTTGTTTTTTCCTGTTATCTCGGTTATTGTATTATTAAGCTTGTTAGTGTTAACTATGCTCATTATCAATTGGAAAAAGAAACCAGCGCTTATTACTCTTGGGGTGTGCGCTGGTTTTGCGTTACTAATTCTCTATTTTATCGGTGGATTTCCATTTGAGTTTAGAGTATTTTACGAGGTTTATGGTGTGATCGTACTATCAGTAACTTGGTCGATTCTCTATTTAAGAAAATTTCAATTAGTTCTAATGCTATAAAAACCGAGCAATTTATCGAATCTCTGCGATTAATATTAAGAAAAATTAGCTGATCATATACGCCAGCACCCAGTTTGTCGTCGCGACCAGAGATTTAATATGCGTGCGCTCGTAGTTATGCGATGCATCGATTCCCGGACCGATGAGCGCTACCACCGCCTCGCCACCTGCGCGCCAGAACGCGCTGCCATCTGAGCCGTAATAGGGGTAAATATCCACCCTGTACGGGATCGCGTTCTCGTCCGCCAGTTTGCGCAAATGATTGCTCAGGCCGTAATGGTACGGTCCGCTTGAATCCTTAACGCACAAAGTGGCATGGAATTCGTCCGAGTTCTGCCCGTCGCCGATGGCGGCCATATCCACCACTACCAGCTCAGTAATATCCTCTGGCAA
>JBCFBD010000162.1:0-1805 GCA_038562455.1 Anaerolineaceae bacterium
GGCTCACATCGGAGATCGCTGGAACGATTGGAACGAAGTGCAATTTACCTCTCTGCGGGTGGCTTTAGCTGTAGCAGGGTTTGGATTGGGGATGGTAGCCACTGCAGAACCAGTATTTGCATTGGTAGGTGGATTGGTCGGATTTCAATATCCTGCTATGTCTATGGGCGGGGTTGCCCGTCGTTATCGCCGTCAGTTTATTGCTCAACTTCCAGAATTTGTTCAGCTAGTTTCAGCCCAGATGTCTGCAAATGTTTCGATGGAAGAAGCCTTGCGTCGGACAGCTCAAGCGCAAAGCTTGGTAGGCAAATGGATGCGGTGGGTTCTTCAGATGGCGCAAGGTCGTGATCTGATTGAGCAAATGCAACGCGAAGCCCAGGAATCGCATCTCCCCGAATTGATCGGCATGTCTGTTCAATTGGAATTCATCCGACGCGGTACTGCCCAACAGGAATTGATGGGACAGCTGGCAACCAGTATAGCAGCTGACTATATTGGCTCCGCTGAGCAGCGAGCAGAAAAAGTGGGGTCCGAACTGGTAATCCCAATGGTGGTTTTTTATTTCCTGCCATTCCTGGTGACGTTGCTGGCTGTAATCGGATGGCCAATTGTCCAGAATCTAGGTGCGATGTAATGGCCACCAATCCCCTCCATTTCATTCGGAAACATTCCGATCGCATACGTGACCTGGTTGGTTTTGGCTTCTTCCTTTTTGTCACGCTTATTTCCGGGTTGGCAGCCTGGCAGCATCCTTCTATCCTGGCCTGGCTGTTTGCGATTCATAACGGGTTATTAGCTTTCTTCTACACCCGGAGAACACCGGCGAAACAATATGATCGCACCGGATTATGGCTCGGTTTGATCGCCGCATTCTTGCCCACATTCACAACTTCCAGCCATAGCGGATGGTATTTGCTCATACCTGCCCTGGCTGGCTACTCATTGATCTTGTGGTCTCTCATCACTTTAGGATCACGTTTTGGGGTTGCCCCTGCGGATCGTGGCCTGACCAGTCGTGGTCCCTATCGGTTTTTACGTCACCCGATGTATCTAGGAGAACTGGTGTTCAGGGCAATGATGGTTTTCAGTTCTCCAGATTGGTTCACTGCCATTCTTTTATCTGTTGCTCTGACATTCATTCAATGTTGGCGAATCCTTCGAGAAGAAAAAATGATTGACGGATATGCCTGCTACATGCGGATTGTACCTTGGCGATTGATTCCTGGACTCTGGTGAAAAATATGGTGCGGAACTTTTCAAACATGTGCTTTGCGTTGGCTTTGAGTATCGCTCTACTCATGAAATCATTTGCGGTCCAAGACGAATTAGTCTGGTTGGCGGTGTTGAGTGTATTTGTTTCTGCCATTCTGACCAATTTGATGTGGATTCGGTCCATTGGAATTGCCGGGATCAGTGGTTTATCCATCGTGTATATCAAGTTGGGTAGCAGTTCACTTCCTGGAACCATTTTGACGGTCTTAACCACCTTGCTTTTGGTTACTGCGGTGCTACTGGCAATCTATGCAGATTTGTCCTACCCATCAAAAAACATCCAAGGAGATGAAAAATAGCATGAAATTTAGTTTTGGAAATTCCTTTAATTTGAAACGGAATTCGGCTCTTGATATTTTGCTTGGGGCTCATCAACCTGATCAAAAAGTATTGGAAGCACTCTCCCAGACTGACAATCTCTCAGTACGGGAAGCATTCTCTACTCGTGGTGTTTTACAGAACCTGTCTGGAGTACACCTGGTTATTCTCGGTGACCTGCTCCCAATATCAGATGTATCTGAAGAGGTCCTTCA
>JBCFBD010000082.1:0-10289 GCA_038562455.1 Anaerolineaceae bacterium
CCATTGATTTTGCCAGCGATGCACCGACGGACAGCCCCTCGCGTAAATTCTTGAAGATCAGGTATCCCAGCAGATCGGCGCCGATTAACGGCGTGGTGACTGAGCCGTACGAGATGGCGGTTGAGCCGATCATCGCCAGCACACCTTTTGCAAGCATGCTCAGCGCGATGGATTCCTGCTCCTGCTTCCCGAGCACATGTCCGCCGTAACAGGCTTCGCAATATACAATGCGCGGGGCGGAGCTGAGTTTTTGCACATCGACGGGGCGCAGCGCGATCGGGTAATCCGGTCCACTTTCGTTCTCAGTGGGATCCTTCTGCCCATACCAATCACTACCGTCCTCGATGCCATGCACATTGAAATACCCGACCTGCGATTGGGCTAACTTGCGGGGATCATAACTGCTGGTCTTGCCGTTGGGTGACAGGAAGAGGTTCCTGCCCTCGCCCACCGGGCGGAACGTGACCAGCGACGAACGCCGCCAGACCGCGGCCGTAAGCCCGATGTTGCTGAAGTACTTCGCCCACGGCTGATCCCAGAAGAAAACCACGCGCATAATTGATTCCAAAGTGGAAGGTTTCTTGAGATCGGCAGAATGGTAATCGATTACTGTCTGAACCTGCTCCAGCAGTAGACCAGGGTCGGTGCCATGCTCTCCCGGCAACCTGCCCACAGGCCAGTCCGAGACGAAATAATTGGTATCCAGCGCACCGTACGGGTTATCAGAAGGGACAGTATCGTCAGAATCGTCGGTGGGGTTTGGCAGCCGGTGGAAAGGCACCACCGCGTCGCCGCCGACGATGAGCAGGCTGCCAATTCTCTCGCCGGTCTTCTCAAGCGCGCGGTCAAGGTCTACCAGCGCCAGCTTGATCTTCCACGGATCGAGAGAATCAACCGGGGTGATGTTGTATTTGCCGCAAATGTTCAGATCATCGGGCATGAACAGTACTGAGGTCCACCCTGCCCGCTGCTCAAGGACCTTGGCGAGCTTCTTAAGCCCATCAATGACCTGGTTCGCGCTTTCGCCGCCGTATTGCTGCTTCAAGCCTGATTTCATGGTTAGGATGACATAAGCCGGGAAGCGCTCATCGGTATGTGTCAGCGCTGGTTGCCCGATATCCGTGGCCACCTTTTTGAAGGTTTCTTCAATTTCACGTACAAACGCAGTTTTGATTTTCCTGGGTTCATCTTTAAGCTTGGGATGCGCCGGGTAAACCTCACCGGAATCCGAAACCACTTTATAGCCGTCAAAAGCAGAAACATCGGTTTTCGCAACACCTGACCCAGGTCCACCTGTGCTTCCACCGAGCACATTCAATCCAAGATTGCCAGCCACCTCAGCGGGGATAGGCATATCAAATTCGATGCGCATGTTTTGCGGATAAATGGGCTTGTACGCAAAGTTTTTACCCCACATCCGCGTTGGCACCTGCCCGGCGGGATCACTTGCCGCGCAAAAGTGCAACAGGCGCACCGCTTCATCTGAATCGCCATTATCCATCAGGGCTTTCGCAAGCACCAAGGCGATCGGCAGGCTGTCAGGAAAACGAGATTGATAGAGCCTACCCAGGGTGATGAGTGTATCCCGGTCACCCAACCGTTCTGTTAAAAGCAGGTGATAGTAACTAACCAGTTCAATACTTTCTGTTTCGCTGATGATCCCCATTAAGAGGCTTTCAGCAGCGGAAAGGTCATTGCGGGAAAAAGCTTTGCGCACCTCTAGCAACTGATATGCCCATTGTGGAATGGTGTTTTCGCGTATCGGCTTGCCGCCGAGGGTCTTGATGGTGCCAGCCGCTTTCGATAACAGCAATGGGTCAGAAATGGCAAAGATCTCCTCACCCAGGATGGCGGCTTCGGCGTATTCCGGGTCCGCGCGCAGGATCTTCAACAGCACCGGTGCTGCGTGCAGGAAGCGCTTTTCCTGCATCAACGCTCGAGTATAGATCAGGTTGACTTCAAGGTCGCCCGGGAAGGAGGTCAACCAGGCTAGTGCTGCCTGCCTGGTGAACCGGATCGAGTTAACGGCAAGCCCGGCCGACAGGATCTTGATCATTTGCTGGCGGTCGACGGCTTTGAGTTTGTTTTGCGGCAAAGAGGTTGGCAAATTCATACCTGTGAGCCCACTTCCTGTGATTGATGCACCATATTTAGTGCAAGAATTGCGCCAAGCTGCCTGTGGATTGCGACATTGCGCGGTTCGATTTGACTGGCTTTTCTCAACATTTGCTCCGCGCCGCGATAATCCTTTGACTCTTTGAGCAGCGCAGCGCAAGAAAGATACAGGTCCACATTGCCGGGGATCTTCCCGATGCCCTGCTCCAGCACGCGGCGGGCTTTTTGGAACTCACGCTGCTTGATATACACCTGGCTCAACTTAAGATAGCCATCAATCCGCGCGCCGTCCAGGCTGACGGCCTGGCTGTAATAATGCGCCGCCTGGTCGAGATTGCCGTACTTTTCCACGATTCGTCCCAGCAGCAGATGGATCGCCTGCTCTGTGGGTTTGATATCGAGAGCTTTCTTGGCAGCACTCTCGGCACTGGGCAGATCACCGCACTGGTCTTCGGCTTCCGCCAGCAGCGTGAGCAGATCGGGATTTTCAGGGAACTTCCGGCTGAACTCTGCGATTAAGTCCCGAGCTGCGACCACACCGTTGATCTCTTTGATCAGGTTGGCATGTTCGATAACCGTTTGCAGTGGAGCCGGGTCAACCCCAGCAGCTTTTTCCAGTAATTCAAGCGCTTTCGCTGTGTTGCCCTGCTCTCGCGCCAGGCGGGCGAGGAACACATAGTTCGCCGGGTCTGCCGGATCAAGAGCGATAGCGCTTTCTGCATGGGCTGTGGCTTGTTTGAGGTCGCCCTTCGCCCAACTGATGCGCCCGGCTTGCAAGCAGGCTTTCACCCCGTTCGGGTTCACCTCGGAAGCCCGTTCTGCGGCATGCATGGCTGGTTCAAGGTCGCCGGTTGCCTGGTACAGCTCAGATAATGCGATCCAGGTGTCGTAATCCTGCGGATTCTTCTCCACCACTGCCGTCAGGTTAGACAGCGCAGCATTGAGATTGCCGGCTGAAAGATATGACGTACCCAGCAATTTTTTCACCTCAACATCTTGTGGAACATATGTCGACGCAATTTGTAAGTGCGCCACCGGTCGCTCGGTGTGACCAAGGCGTTTCCAAAGGTCAGCGGCAGTTATATGCCATTTCGATTCATTCGGCCATAGCTCCAACGCGCTTTCGAGCGCATTGACCGATTCAGGGATGGCACCTGTCTTCTCAAGCAGCAAGCTCTGCAAGCGCAACGCCAGAGGCTGGAAAGGATCAAGCTCCAAGGATTTCTCCAGCCAGGTCAATGCATCTTTAACATGTGCATCCTGGACGCAAAGCGCCGCTTCAAGTAGGACAGATGTTTGCTGTGTATATTTCTTCCCCACCAGCAACGCGGTTTTCACCTGTCCACTGTTGCGCAATCCTGCCATCATTGCAGCAGCATCATCCGGGCTGGGCGTGTGCCTCGCCAGCGCGCGTATATGCTCATTTTTTGCTTCGTATGCCAGCCGTAGGCGATTAGTCCAGTGATCCAGGGCAGCCTGCCCTGGTTGCGAAATGGAGAGATTGTCAACCGATTGCACAATGTTCTCCGTAGATTCGCGTACGCCAGCATAGCCGTGCACACTGACCGCCAGCGCCTGGGCGCGATTTTGAAATTCGAGCGCCAGCGCCAGCGCCTGGTGATGCAATATGATCAACCCTTCACTCGCCGGGGCAATCTCGAGCGAGCGATGAATAATGCCGATCGCCTCTTCCCAGCGTTCCAGATCAAAGGCGCATTTCGCCAGGTTGCGCAGCATGCCCAACCGAGTAACAAGTGGTTTTTCATCCAGGTTCAGAAAAACGCCGGTCGCCATTTCGTAAGTTTTTTCGGCTTCCGCGAGCCTGCCCACCTTGCGCAGTTGCCGGATGACAGCCAGTTTTTCGGGCTCATCTGCGTGGATGCTCTCGAAAAAATCAGAACTTTCGCCATGACCTGCTTCATGAGCACCCTGGTCAAAATAATATTCATCGCGCAGTAGAGAGTATTGACTCCCAAATACCTCTGCCTGGGGCTCAAATTCGCTAGACATCAACTGTTCATACCAATCCACATCAGTTGAAGCTAACGCCATCTCTATACCAAATACTCTGCCTTCTATGCTTCCTGGTTCCGCATTGATCCAATCTCGAACTGCCGCAGCCACTGCATCGAATTGACCTGTTTGCATGGCAACTTTGAACCCGAGGGTGACTACCGGCTTTGAGGACTGCAGCAGCTCCTTCCACTCGGCAGGCAGGAAGGTATCAAGAAAAGGCAATTTTTGATTAAAGACTTTATCCCCAGCCAATGCAGTTTGGTCAATTTCGGTCTCCCCACTGGCAAAAGCTGTCTCAGTCTTCAACAGATCGATCGCTGCTGAAGATGTTTCAAACTGACCCAGAGCTTCCAGCGCAGATTGATAATCGTGGTTGATCCTGTGCAAACCTGCCAGGTTAAGCTGCGCTGCTTCGCTGCCCGTCGTCACAGCCTGCTCAAGGCACCACACCGTGCGCTCAGGGTCGCCGCTTTCGGCAAATACTGCCGCAGCGCGCACGAGTTGCTCTGCATCAACCTCACCCTGCAGCAACCCGTAGAGCTGATCACCATCAAGTGATTTGCCAGTAACCGGATTGCCGTTCAGCATGATTTCTGCTGTCAACAGGTTCAGGCCGAGATGGTCGGGGTAGGCTGTGAGCAACTCTTTGAGCAGCTTCGCAGCTTCAGCCTGCCTATCAACTTTCTGCAGCATCTCGACCGCCCAAGCCTGGTTTTCTGCTGATGACGGTGCAAGCTCAATGGCTTTGAATACCTGTGCTGCCGCCTGATCATCATCTCCGGAAAGGTGGAGTAAATGTGCTTTCAAGGCTTGTAAGCTGTACCAGCTTGGCTCAAGCTCGTACGCTTGGTCAAGCGCGGAGCTAGCGATTTCCAGCTCACCGCAAGCAGCGGCAACCAGCGACAAGCCGGTGAATAATCTTGCCTGATGCACGACTGGTCTTGAGAGGTTCTCCCTCTGAAGTTCGACGAATATCTGGTACGAAAGATCATACCTACCTTCCGAAAACAATAATTCGGCTTTTAACAGGCGGGCAAATTCATTTTCAGGGTCAGCGCTCAAAAAATCATCAAGGAATGCCAACGCATCGGTAAGTTCGCGTTTTTCGACTTTCGGTTTCAAAACAAGGATGGAATAATCAGGCTTGTACACTGCTTCAAGATAAGCCATCTTCCAGGCTTGATTGCTTTCGAGTTCATCGCCCAATTTCGTGAGCAACCGAAGCCCTTTTTCAGTATCGCCGCTCCAAACCAGCCGCTTGCCGTATTCTCCATAGAAACGCGCATCTTCCGGGTAACGCTCGGTCATCATCTGCAGCATCTCTGGCACGCCCTCCATACCCAGCGTTTCCATCGCTTCAATCATCAGCAGGTCACTTTCGAGGTTTGAACCACGATTTGAAAGGTCAGCCAGTAGCGGGTAGGCTTCTGAGACCAGGCCATCCAACATCATTTTCCTGGCAAGGCGCGCCTGTATGCTCGTCTCACCCGGATTCGCAGCCAGACCCTCCTTCAGTGCAGCGATGGCTTCAGTGTGCGCTCCCGCTGACCAGTGCATCTCTGCTAATTCAAGCCACGGGCGGTTGTCATCCTCCGAAAAAAGGATGGCCTTGCGCAGGTCTGCCTCAGCTGCCGGCAAATACCCCATCTTTCCCCTGGCGATTCCATGCAGTGTATAAGCCCGGCTGTTTTCCTCGTCCATCTCCAGCACTTTTTCGGCTGCTTCCATTACATCAGCAGGTTTTTCAACCATGAGCGCTAATTCGGCCATTGCCAACAGATCTGCCTTTTCCACCTGCTCCTGGCGGGAGGTCAATCCTTTGTAGATATGGTAAGCCAGATCTGGCCTGCCCTCGGTTACATACGCTTCGGCAAGCTTGCGTTTGTGATCCAGCGCATCCGGTTGAATATATACCAGCGTTTCCCAGTGATTAACAACTGCGCGGCGGTCGCCTAATGCTTCGGCGCTTTTGGCGGCTGCCAGGTTGACCGGCACGCTGGTGGGATTATCGCGCAGTAGGATCGCCGCTACCCGCTGCACCGCCTCGTATGCGCCCACGTCCAGCAGGGTTTGCAACAACGCTACAGGCTCCCAGGCTTGGATCAAATCAGGCCCTTCTACCAGCAGCTCTTCAAGTTCTCTGTCGCTCAGTTTCAATAACTTGGATTCAATTTCCTCGCGCGCCATTTCGGGATTGCCGGCTGCACTCAGTTGCTTCGACTGCTGAATGGCTTTGACCGGGTGGACCAGCACATCCGAAGAGAGTTCGTCCTCGTTGAGTGTATAGACCAGCTCCGCCTGGATATCAGGGTCGCTTAATTCTTCGCTGACAAAAATATCTGCGAAGCGATCGGCTGCCTGGTCTTGCCTGATGATTCCGGCTTTTTTCACCTTGCCTTTTTTGACCAGCGCACCCAGGATGGTGAGCGCTTTTTCATTCAGCTGCAAAGCGGTATCGTTCTCCTCAGCCATCATAGCAATATCGGCGACCGCCTGGTACTTGAAAGCCAGCCTGGTCGACGCGAGTGGATCCTGCCAATATTCGCGGGTAGATCGATTGCTCATGTCAAGCTCGCGGTATTTTTCCATCAAGTGGACAGCCACACCCACCGTGATCTCATTTCCACCGGTTTGCTTAAGCACACGTAGCGCATGCACCTGTGCCTGTTCATCCAGACCTAACAAGCGTTCTTTCAGCAGGGTTGTTTTATATTCATCAGCCGATGGCAGGCAGAGCACCACTTTAACCAAGCTGCTCAACACAATCCCAATAGTGTCTGATGCCAGCAGTTGGGCAAGAATAGCAGGCTTATCCTCCATAAGGTTGAACACGACGATCAATACAGGCAGCCAGCAGCGCTCAAATTGCTCCTCATCCCCCAGTTTCATACGCTCCAGGAGCTCCTGGAAGACCCCGGTCCAATTTCCCGCGTCCCAGGCTTTTGCCGTTAACGCGAGCGCGAGTCTACCTGCCTGGGCAATGTTCTCGACAGCCGATCCGGAGAGTAAATACTCCTCGTACCCGAGCATTACCTTCTCAAGCATAGCGGGCGTCAGCCGCTTCTCAGCAAGAGCCTTAAAATTAAACTCAGAGTCAAATGTGGTAAGCGCCAGCGTCCCAGCATTGAGCAGTTGCGCCTGGCGGGAGATCGATGCCACCCGCGGGTCCTCCGATTCGAGATCTTTGAACCCCTCCCAAATCACCGAGTTTTGACGCAGGGCTTTATAGTAATTTGCAACCTCTTCATCGCTGACGAGGCTGTTCATCCTGGTGATGAGTTCGTCAAACCGCATCGCAACTCCTCTCGATTGGCGGGGAAAAGTTTTCTTAATAGAAGTTAACCGAGGCTTTTGACCAGCAGGTACGCTCCAGCCATCAATAACCCTCCCAGGATTACCAGGAAGATGCCGATGCCGGTAGTGGTTTTGACCATTTCGTTTAGCACCTCGATCAAGGCGCGGGCATTGCCCACCAACCCTGAAATCTCGTCGGTGATCCCTTTCTGAGCAATTTTCACCGTCTGGTCAGCAATGGTGTTCAGTTCCTTGCCCAAAACCTTCTTAACCAAGGTATACACGCCAATGCCCAGGACGATGACGCCGATCGCCAGCAGTACCAGGGCCATGGTCATTATGAAATCGTTCGAACTCATTGCAAACATATCGCCCTCCAGCTTAGTATCTCTGGAGGGTATGATGCAAGTTATATGCCACGCTGTTTCAAGCGGAGGTTGTAATATCCTTCGGAAGGTCGCTGACGTTGATCGTCATCCCGTCACAAAAGAGCATTGCCCTTTCGATGACATTGGCCAGTTCGCGAATATTGCCCGGCCAGGCATACTTATACATCAGCTCCATCGCCTGCGGGGAGACCTCGATCACGTTCATGCCCAGGCGGGCGTTGCTTTCGCGCACAAAGAAACCTACCAGCTCAGGGATGTCTTCCCTACGTTCGCGCAGCGGCGGCATATCCAAATCGACCACTTTGAGGCGGAAGTAAAGGTCTTCGCGAAATTCGCCCTTACGGATCATTTCCTTCAAGTCGCGGTTGGATGCCGCCAGCACCTGCACATCCACATTGATCAGGGCGGTTCCGCCCACGCGGCGGAAAGAATGGGATTCGATGGCAGTCAGCAGCTTTGCCTGGATATCCACCGGCATCGACGAAATTTCATTCAGGAAGAGCACGCCGTCATCTGCAATTTCCATCAGCCCGGGTTTCTTGCGATCTGCGCTGGTGAATGCGCCCGCTTCGTGACCAAACAGTTCAGATTCCAGCATGGTGTTCTGAATAGCGGCACAGTTGATGGAGATGAACGGCTTGTTTGCCCGCGGTCCGCTCGCGTGAATGAACTTGGCAATCACATCTTTACCGCTGCCGGTCTCACCGGTGATGAGCACGGAAACCTGTTTCTCTGCTGCGACCAGCGCTTGCTTGACGGTGTCTTTCACCACTTCATTATTGCCGACCACAAAATTGACAGCTTTTAACTGCGCCTCGCGATAATGATCAAGTTCGCGGCGCATCGCCACGGTTTCGCACGCGCGAGTAAGGGATTTCTCGAGTTGTGCCACGTTGAGGGGTTTCGCCAGGAAGTCTGTTGCACCGTTCTTCATCGCGTCGACCGCGGTTTCGATGTCGCCGAACCCGGTGATAACAATGATCGGCGGTCTCAAAGCCATTGCACTGGTCTCGTACAGTAGGTTGAGCCCGTACTCGCCCTTCAATTGCAGGTCCAGGAGCACCACATCCCCGACACCCTTTTTTACTTTTTCACGCGCCTCCCCCAGTGTCGCAGCCTGAATGACCTCGTACCCCTTCTTCTCCAACAGGGCGCCTACAAATTCGCGCGCGTTATCCTCATCATCGACGACCAGAACTGAAAAACTCATTAGGCATCATTCCTCTCAGCAGGTAATTGTACAGTAAAAACTGTCCCGCCGGGGAATGTATCGATCTTGATGCTGCCTTTGTGGGCATTCACGATCTGCTTGGTGATCGCCAGGCCCAGCCCGGTGCCCATTTTGCGCGTGGTGACGAATGGCTCAAAAATACGCTCCTTCACGTCCTCCGGGATGCCCGGGCCGTTGTCCGACACGCTGATCTCGACGTGCGGATGCCCGTTGATCTCCTTGACCATTTCGGCTTTAATCGCCAGGGTGTCACCGGTTTCGGTCATCGCCTCCAGCGCGTTGGAGATCAGGTTAGTAAAAACGTTTTCAAGCGAGCGCGGGTCGCCCGTGATCGGCATCACGTCCTTGTTGACGTTCAGGATGGACTTCACGTTGACACGCGCCATGCGCGGCTGCCAACGGTCAATGATACGCTTGAGGAAGGATTCGACCTCAATGGCTTCAAATTTCATTTCCAATGGGCGTGAAAACGCCAGGAAGGATTCCATCAGGTGGTTCAGGCGCGTGCAATCTCCCAGCATCTTGCTGATCACTTCCTGGCTGGGATCTTTTTCATCCATTGACGCTGAAAGCAGCTGCAGCCCAGTGGAGATATTATTGATCGGGTTGCGCACGTCGTGCGCGAAAGCTGCAGTGTAATCACCTAATACTGCGCGGTGCTCAAGCTGCTGCGTGACCGCCTTGCTTTCCTCGTGCTCGCTGATATCGGTGATCAAAATTTCCATGCCGGTCACCGAATCACCGGAAACCACTGGGATGACCTTGACCTCGACTGGAATGGACTGCCCATCACGCCGGTTCAATGAGGCTTTTCCAATGTTGAAGGTGGCCTGACCCTTCAGTGCGTCGCTTAGTGCCGGAAGCAGCCGGTCCGTGCCAATGAGGATATTCTCGTAACTCTGCCCTACTGCCTCCCAGTTGGCATACCCCAGCTTATACTCAGCCGCTGGGTTGATCTCAACGATCACCATATTGTCATCCAAAATCAGCACAGCCTCATTCATATAATCAAAGGCAAGGTTGCGCAGTTGGACGACTTTGACAGAATTTTCGACCTTTTCTATGAGATTATTCACGAGCATTTGCTGCTGAAATGTGGAGAGCAGCAGGGCTGAGAGCAGCTCCATACCCGCCAGGCTCAGGTTGATCGGGATACCACCCTGCCCCGCGGCGACCAACAACCCGAACGCCCCGCCACCCTGGAAGAGCGGTGCCGAAGCAACGTACTCGAAACCGCTCACCTT
>JBCFBD010000163.1:0-1753 GCA_038562455.1 Anaerolineaceae bacterium
GGGTTGGTGAAATTGAGCAGCAATGCTCCGGATGCGAGCTCGCGAATGTCATTTGCAATTTTAAGGATGACAGGGATAGTACGCAGCGCCTTCGCCATTCCGCCGACACCGGTTGTTTCTTGACCAATCAACCCATGGCGCTGACCGAGATATTCATCTCCACGGCGAGCAGGCATTTTCCCTACACGCAATTGCGATATCACATACGACGAATCCGCAATCGCTTCCCGCTGATTTTGCGACAGTACCACCTTAAAGGGCTCACCTCTGGCTTTGACCATTCTCTGTACGAACCCACCGACGATAGCAAGCCGCTCTGCATCAATATCCATCAGCCAAAGTTCTTTAAGAGGTAATGAATCTGATCGGTCAAGAAAACCGTTCACCAATTCGGGTGTATAGGTCGACCCGCCACCAATAACAGTGATTTTCATTTTCATGATTGTCCCTTTTTAAAGACCAACGACATGTGCGCTTCCATTAAGCATGGTCATTATCTGTAAAGTAAGCACAATATTTTCAGTTTCGTCCGTGAGCGAAGCTTTCATTCCTTCCCCGGCATCTCAGTTCATTCCATCACACTGTTTGCGGCAATGACCTGGCTGTACCACTCACCGCTATCCTTGATTGTGCGTTCCTGTGTATCGAAATCCACGCGAGTAATACCAAAGCGTTTGCTATATCCATGTGCCCACTCGAAGTTATCGAGCAAGGACCAGACAAAGTAACCACGCACATCCACGCCATCCTGCATGGCAAGACGAGTTTGGATGAAATGATTCTTCAGATAAGCCAGCCTGCGCGGGTCATGCACTCTGCCATCCGCGCTAACCTCATCCTTAAAAGCTGCACCGTTCTCCGTGATGTAAATGGGCGGCAGACGATATTCATTATTGATCTTGACCAGCAATCTACGCAGGGCAGGTGCGCAAACTTCCCAGCCCATTTCAGTATATTCAGAATCAGGGACGAATTCGATCTTCCCCTGCGCACCAACGACATTGCGCGAATAATAGTTAATTCCAAGGTAATCGAGTCTTTGTGTAAAAAGAGCCAGATCCCCATCTTGAACCTCAGGTGTTTTTTCGCCAAGAAAATCATAAATAGCGCTGGGATAATGACCCTTGAAGAGAAGGTCAAGGAAAAGGGCTTCATTCCTTTCAAAAGCAAAGTTCGCAGCGCTAACATCTGCGGGAGAGTCGGTAGCAGGATCTACCGGCCACAGGTTCAGGACAATACCTGCATTGATTGAAGGATCCGCTCCACGGAGAGCTTGCATCGCCAGCCCATGAGCAACCATGAGGTTGTGCCCAACCTGGTAAGCAGCTTTCACATCCTGCAATCCGGGCGCATGTTCACCAGTCAAAAAACCTGAGTTCATGATGACGCTGGGTTCATTGAGGGTTGTCCAATACTTCACGCGGTCACCCAGGCATTTCACCATCAAGGCGGTGTAATCGGCAAAGGCATAACAGGTGCTGCGATTTAGCCATCCACCTTCGTCCTGGAGTGCTTGAGGTAAATCCCAATGATAGAGAGTCAAAAAGGGTTCGATATTGGCAGCCAGGAGCACATCCACAAGGCGGTCATAGAAGTCGAGGGCGCGTAAATTGACCGGACCACGCCCAGCCGGAAGCACACGCGGCCAGGAAGTCGAGAAGCGATACGCTTTCAAGCCAAGGCGGCGCATGAGCTTAATATCGTCTTTATAACGATGATAATGATCGCAGGCAATGTCACCGGTATCACCGTT
>JBCFBD010000083.1:0-10078 GCA_038562455.1 Anaerolineaceae bacterium
GTAAATATTGAGTGGGGAATCCTCTCTATTGCCCATAATATAGCAAAACTGGCGGCTGCATAACCCGCCAGTTTCTTTTTTTATTGTTTCCTGTGTTCTTGCCTACTTTTTAGGCAGCCCCTTGCTTATTGGCATTGATCAGCTTTTAAGGATGTTCACCAGCACCATCGGCCGACGGCGGGTCTCGCTGAACAGGAAGTTCGAGACTGCCTGTTCCACGTCCCGCTGCATGTGACCGTTGGCGTGCAGCGCGGTATCCATCACCTTGCGGCGCAGGCTGGTCAGCAGTTCACCGCCTTCCTGGCTGGCGATGAACCCGCGGGTGATGAACTCGGGCTCGCGGCGTGGTTGACCGGTGTACCGATCGATATCCAGGTTGACGATCATTAGCCCTTCCTCTGAGAGTACTTCGCGGTCGCGCATTACGTCCGGGTTCACGTCGCCGACGCCGGATCCATCCACATACACATAGGAAGCAGGAACCTTTTCCGCCAGGCGCATTTTACCGTGGCTGAATTCCACGCTTTGACCGTTAAGGATGACCGCAATGTTCTCCTGGGGGATGCCGATCTCCTCCGCCAGGCGGGCGTGCTGCTTGAGCTGCCGCAGTTCACCGTGAATGGGAATGAAGTATTGCGGCTGCGTGAGATGCATCAATAGCTTCATCTCCTCCTGGCTGGCGTGACCGGAGACATGCACCGCGGCGATGGATTCGTAAATCACGTCCGCGCCGCGCTCAATAAGCCGATTGATGGTGCGGTACACGTTTTCCTCGTTGCCCGGGATGGGGTGCGAAGAAAGCACGATGGTATCGCCATTTTTTACATCGAACGAGCGGTGCGACCCGGTAGAAAGGCGCCCCAGGATCGAGGTCGGCTCACCCTGCGAACCGGTCACCATGATCACCACTTCGCTATCCTTCATGTGCGAAGCTTCATCGAGACTGACAATCAGATCGTCAGGCAGGTTGAGGTAACCCAGCTTGCGCGAGATCTTCATGTTGTCGGTCATGCTCACACCAGCAAACGCCAGTTTGCGGCGGTGTTGCAGCGCGGCATTACCTACTTGCTGCATGCGCGAGATGAGCGAGGCAAAACTGGCGACAATAATGCGCCCTTTGGCTTCGCGGAAGACCTTGTCAAAGGCATCATCCACCACGCGTTCAGAGGGGGTCCAGCCCTTGCGCTCTGAATTGGTGGAGTCAGCCAGCAGTGCCAGCACGCCGCGCCGCTGGAACTCGGCCAGCTTGGCATAGTCGGTCGGCCAGTTGTCCACGGGTGTGTGGTCGAACTTATAGTCACCCGTATGCACCACCAGCCCGGCGGGAGTATCGATGCCCAGCCCCACGCCATCGGGGATGGAGTGGCACACGTGGAAGAAATCCACGGTGAATGGACCGATCTTACGCGTATCGCCGGCCTTGACGGTCTCAAGTTTCACTTTTGAAGCCAGTCCGTTACGCGCCAGTTTCACTTCCATCAGACCGCGGGTGAGCGGCGTGGCATAAATGGGCGCGTTGATCTCTTCAAGCACGTGGCGGATGGCGCCGGTGTGGTCTTCATGACCATGCGTGATGATGATGCCTTTAACCTTGTCGCGGTGCTGAATGAGATACGAAATATCAGGGATGATGTAATCGATGCCGAGCATGTCGTTCTCCGGGAACATCAGCCCGGTATCCACCACCAGGATCTGGTCGGCGTATTCATATACCATCATGTTGGCGCCAACTTCCCCCAGTCCGCCCAGTGGGATGATCTTTAAAGATTCCCGCGGCGTATTTGTATTCTTATTTTGTTTATTCATTACTTACTAACCTTTCATATTTTTATGTTGCTATAGTGATTAAACCGCATCGAAAGGTTTCCCCTAAGGATTGCGGATAAATTCATTAAAAACAAATCCCGGCATTGAAAACTTGCCCGGGTTTGTATGGGTCTTCTATTTTGTCAGTACACTTCATCTCTGATCGCTCAGAGTAACAATTCAATGTTCGTACAAAATACTGCGTCAACCTGTTGCAAACCTGCGACTTTATAATGAACTACAATTTCAACCCGCTTATTATACCCTATAATTATCCAAATTCTCAGCCGAATTGACAACGAGGATTGGATGCAATTCCTAAACTGATGCGCGTACTGATCCACAACGCGATGCAGGTCGAACGAGCGAAATACCTGCAAGCAGAAGAATACGGACGAATAGAGGATCGAATTGGACACTTGAATAGGTACAAACCCAAGACCGTACGAACCTGGATAGCAGACATCACCTTTGCCGTGCCGCAGGTGCGTGAAGACAGCTTTTATCTCTCAACACTTGAAAAATGGATGAGCTGTGAAAGAGCTTTGGTTATTGCCTTGGCTGATATTTACATTTAGCGAGTCTCTACAGAGCCACAATTCAAACTGGCTAAGAGAATGACATTGAAAACGGTGAATCGTTTCCCTCAGACAGCATTTCGAATGAAAAATTGACAGAAATCAACGCAGCTCTGAAAGCTATTAGCCTGGTATGTTCTTGAAGGGAAGGGCACAATCTACTGCAAATAGGAATCGAAGAATTAGAATAAGAAATGCTATCGAGCAAGGCAGTCTGCCTGGTTTGATGGTTGGAATTATCGAGAAGAACCCGTGGGAAAGCGGGTTCTTCTCCAAATTCAAGCAGAACAACATATGTGTATAATTCGAAAATTAGGGTTCTCCAGGAGATTCAACTCTGGCTCTTATAATTGATATTCTCCAAACACTGTCAAACAACCAGATCCCGTTTTTTCGCTTCTGCTCGCAGCTCCTCGAAAATCGGTAAATGATCAATTGCGGCAGGGCAAACCTGAGTACAAATTCCGCACATGGCACAATCGAAAATGCCTTCCGACACCGCCTGAACAACACGGTCTCCGTAATCATTGGGATCATAATAGCGGTAAGCGATCGCAACCATGGCTGCTGGTCCTGCGAAGGAACTGGGTGTATCAGGTGAGTTGACAACGGGGCAAGCCGCCACGCAGCAAAGGCACTTCGCACACCATTTAAGCATGTCGCCTTTGGCAGACATTGCCGGATCTTTTGGACTCAGAACATCTTCAGCGGAAATCGATTTGATCGGTTGACGAACTTCAATCAGCCTGATCTTGTCCTTGGCTTTGTTTTTATCGACGACCACATCACGAATAACGGGGAAACCTTTCAATGGCTCGATCGTGAGGTCCTTATCCTCATGAATTGGCGTGTAGCATGCAACGACAGGCTGCCCGTCAAGCATGACGCTGCAACGCCCGCAAACCCTGCCACGGCATCCGAAGTCAATGGCTAAAGAGTCATAATTCTCATATATGTACATTAATATCTCGAGAACGGTAATGTTTTCTTTCCATGGAACTTCATATGTTTCAAAATGAGGGGCATCATCTAATGTTGGATCATATCGAAGAATTTTTATGTTCATTTCTGGCTCCTTATGCCTGGAATCCGGTGGCTAATAGCTGCTTTATAGCATCAGGTGAGTATTCAGTCCAAACAATCTCTCTCTTTTCGACAGTGGGTTTCCCATCCGGTCCGATTTTTACGCCTACATTGCACAACCAGTTTTCATTATCCTCGTTAGGAAAATCCGAGCGGATAAACGGACCACGTGATTCCTCGCGGAATTGTGAAGCTCGAATACTGAGTTCACCCATATCGAGAATGTTGAAATTTTCCAGGGCTTCCTTCCATTCTATATTGTAGTTTTGAGTTTTATTCTGCACACACATGCGGGGCAGTTCTTCATCCCTGATCTTTTGCAGCGCAGCGAGGCCAGCCTCATAATCCTTGGCGCTCTTTAACACACCCAAGGCTTGATAACAGGCTTCTTGAATATGATGCCTTACAACATGCGGACGTATGGGATTTTCAACCTGTTTTGCTAGAACCGAGTGTACCCGCTCAAACTCAGCATTTACCAGATCTAAATTTATAGGTGCATCCGTCAGCTCTTTTGCCCGCTCTACGGCTTTTCTGGCTGCAATGAGCCCCCCCGTCGCCGCCCACACGCCATCACCGGTAGCAACTGGTTGGGTAGCCCTTCCAGCCGGAACGGCAAAGAATAATCCTGAAATCGCTGACTCGCGGTTTTCATCAGCAACGGGATGGCCTACCATTTCGATAATACGAAGCTTCATTTCTACTGGTTCCTTCGAAACGTCCATCCCAAATTTATCCCTTAATGGCGCAACGTTCCTCGCAGATTCTGGCGTAAGCTGCTGAACTGCACCTTCAGGAGTAAGGTCCAAGAAAACGCCACCATTCGGTCCACCCTTTCCTTCAGCCATTATCTTCGCAACCTCGTATGTGAACCGGGGCCTCGTCAATTCATGCATAGGGATGCTTCGCATCCAAAAATCCCCGTTCTTATCGCTGATATTTGCTGCATTCAGGCTGAATCCACTTATCCCCCCTGTTATACTCATGGCGAGCCCTTCAGGCTTGAGCATTCCGAGCGAGTAATCCCAAAATTCAAGATCCTGTAATTCAATGCCATGGCGATAGGCAATCGCGTCGAGGTCTCCGGTATTATCTGGAGCATTCGGTGTGTACGAATTGAGGGTTATCCACCCCCAAAACCAGGGGTAAGGCCCAGTTGCTGCGATTGTGGATTTGGCTTTAAACACGTGAAAAGTTCCGGTAGGTATATTGATGCCGACCGCCCCGGTGCACCGCCCATCTTGAATTAGCAGATCGGTAATCATTGTCTTTTCAAACACCTGGACGCCTTCCCAACGGGTTTGACCTGCATCATAACGCGGCAAATATCCAAAGGCCATTGTTCCGCCCGGGCTGGGGGCCGTAAACAGGTTTCCATCGGGAAGCCGCATATAATCTGCAGTTCCATTTTCGAGAAATCGTTGAAGAATATCCGTTGAGGTATCGACTGCGGAACGTAGATGTTTCTGGTTCATGAGGCCATAAGATCCCCATACCGAGTATTTGAATTCCTCGTCTGGTGAATCCGCCTCAGTGACAATTGTCCCCCAGTGCAAGCAAGAAGCGCCACCGCTAAAGCCATAAGGCCCCTTGTCTACGAGCATAACATTCGCTCCCAGTTTGGTTGCTTCCAGTGCAGCATTGTTCCCGCCAATCCCACCTCCGATGATCAATACGTCAGCCTCGTGGACTTCAAAAATAGGCTTTGGAACCTCGGTAACGGTCTCTTCGATTACTGAAGGGCTGCTCACCGGTACTTTCTCACCGCAGCCTGTTAGAACGCCAGCGCTGGCGATCCCGGCAACACCTACGATTGTCCCCTTAACAAAGTCTCTCCTCGAGATTCTTGTCTGCTCAGAATTTTTCTCACCCATTTCAGTCTCCTTCAGATAGTTGTTAATGAAATTAAATTTCTGCCAATTTCATGAATGGTGGACGTTTATTATTCACATATTTTTCTCCAGGAACGTTTTTATCGCAGTTGGCCCTCAACTACCAAATTATCCTCACCCATTAGTGTGAAGATTCTTCGGTTTGCCGATCAACGATTACCTCAAGTATTATTATTAGTGTAGCGATGGCGAAAATGGTTTGTAAAGAACCATCCGGGGGGTTATTTGATTATTTATAGATAACCTGGAGGGATGAACCCCGGAAACAATAGTCTATTTGGACTATTTTTCCGTAAAAATTGGCTTCGAAAATTGCTCCAGGGGTTTTTAATCTTTGTTTTTGTCGATTTGCTGGTATTCAGCATACACTGCCAATTGGACACGATTGCGCATGTGCAGTTTGCCGAGAATATTGCTGATATGATTTTTCACCGTGTTTCGGGTAATGACCAATTTCTCTGCAATCTCATCGTTGCTTAAACCGGCTTTTATTAAATCGAGCACCTCTATTTCCCGGTTGGAAAGGGATTCTCCACTATTTATTTCAATATTGCTTGAAGATTTCTTTGGTTGTTTCATATTGGGAGGAGTAACCTGCTCATGCATAAAATGTTCAAAAATTTTAGCTGCCATTTGCCCTGAGATGGCGGCTTCACCGCGATGGACGCCATCTAACATATCCATTAATTGATGTGGCTCAAGGTCTTTTAATAGGTACCCTTGAGCGCCGCTCTTAATAGCATCAAACAAATCATCTGTGTCGTCTGACACAGTCAACATAAGGATTTTAGTTTTCGGCAATTCCGTTAAAATCTGCCGTAGCGCGGTCAGCCCGTCCATACGGGGCATGTTGATGTCCAGGATGATCAAATCGGGTTTTAATTTTCGTGCTTGTGCAATAGCCTCGATTCCATCATTTGCTTCTCCCACGATCTTGTAATCATCCCGGCTGGAAATTAGACAAGCGATCCCCTTCCGAAAAAGTGTATGATCATCGACAACCATTATCCGCATAGTTTTCATAATGCTCTACTCTGAATCTTTTGGAATGATAAGTGTGACATTAGAACCCTGACCGGGTGTGCTGGCGATTTTTAATTCACCGCCAATGCTCTTTGCTCTTTCGTACATTATGTTCAAACCTACACTACTGGTATTAAATGGATTAATAGCAGCGGGGTTGAAACCTCGACCGTTATCGCGTACAACAAAAAAGTAGCAATTTTCAATTACTTGGATTTCAATACTCACTTTATCAGCATAGGCATGCTTGCGAATATTGGATAAAGCTTCCTGGATTATATAGAAAACTTGGGCACACGCAAGTGGTGCCAGTAAAACACTGGAATTAGCATCATAATCTAGATCGATATCCATCCCGAACGAATTGCGGTAGCGTACCAAATACTCTTCCAGGATTTCTTCGAAGGCTACATTTTGATTGCCAAAACAACGTAAGCCCATAATTGCTTCGCGAGCATCGGTATACGCTCTAGATGCTAATTCATGGATTTCATACAAGTAGGCATTGGTCTGTTCAAATTCGGAATCTTCCAATGCCTTAGCAGCCAGAGACGATTTCATCTTGACTAGGCCAAATGCTTGAGACAAATTGTCATGTATTTCTCTTGAAAGCCTGTGTCTTTCTTCCAGGATAAGTTCTTGCACCCGTTCGTTGTACATCACCTGGATTATTTCATTTTGAAACAATTGAGCCAGATTCGATACAAGAAATCGCGTTGATTGATCAAGAATCGAGACCATGGTAAGTAATTTGTCTTGGTTCGCTTTGTATTCATTCCAAATGAATGAAGACATGACTTCTTTCATTTGGAGCCAAAAATCCACACCAATCTTTTGATTGGCTCCCAAGCGAATTATTTTCGCAACGTTATCGCGGACCCATTGCCAACTAATAATTGAGAAAACGCCTTCATCTAAAACGCTGATCAAATTATCAAAATCAGAACAACAGCCAATGTAACAATCTTCGGATCCTGGTTTGACGAATTGTATCTCTTCCCAATGAGTATCCCGATAGAGCAACGAAATTTCTATAATTTCGGCTTTGTGTCTTAATAGAAAAGCGGCTAGTTCTCTCGAATCGCTGTTTGGTTCAAACATTATTCAATTTCCTTCGATAATTCAAGCTCCATTAATAATTATAACTATCTTAATCCAAAAAGATCTTTTACAAAAAGATCTTTTACCAGTCCAGTGTTTTGTCAATGCTTATTGACGCATTTTTATATCTATGGAAGACCTGCCCTGTGTTGATCGATCAGAGGGTCTGTTTGCCGTAAAGCCTTTCGCGGATCTGCAGTACCTGGCGGCGCAGGCGGTCATCTCTTTCGATCATGTCTGCCACCTTTTCGCAGGCGTACATCACCGTGGTGTGGTCGCGCCCGCCCATGGCTTCGCCGATCTGGGGTAACGACACGTTGGCTTCCTGGCGCAGCAGGTACATCACCACCTGGCGGGGCAGCGCGGCGGCACGGCTGCGGTCGCGCCCCAGCAATTTTTCAGGCGTGATGCCGAATGAAGCCGCCACTACATCGACCACGTGCGCCGGTTCGAAGGAGTTGCGCTGCGGCAGCAAGTCAGTGAGCGCGATGTTGACAAGTTCCTCTGTGAGAGGTTTGCCGCGCAGGTCAGCGTAAGCTGTCACGCGGGTCAGAGCGCCTTCCAGCTCGCGGATATTGGATTGGAACTGGCGGGCGATCATTTCAATGATCACAGGCGGCACCTTATGGCGTGAACGTTCAGCCCTGGCGCGCAGGATGGCAATGCGCGTTTCGATGTCCGGTGGTTGGATATCCGCGGTGAGTCCCCACTCAAAGCGTGAGCGTAGCCTTTCCTCGAGCGTATTCATCGCCTTTGGCGGTCGGTCAGAAGACATGACGATCTGTTTATCCTGTCCGTGCAGAGTGTTGAAGGTGTGGAAGAACTCCTCCTGGGTCGATTCCTTGCCGGCAATGAACTGGATGTCATCCACCAGCAGTACGTCAATGCGCCGGTAGCGGTCGCGGAATGCCTGGGTATTGTGCGTGCGGATGGCATTGATCAGATCATTGGTGAACTCTTCGGAGGATACGTAGAGCACCTGTTGCCCGTGGTCCCGCGCGTAATTTCCGATAGCATGCAGCAGGTGGGTTTTGCCCAGGCCGACCCCTCCGTACAGGAATAGCGGATTGTAAGCCTGCGCAGGATTTTCTGCCACCGCCAGGCAGGCAGCGTGCGCCAGCCGATTGGAAGAGCCGACTACGAAATTATCAAAACAGTAGCGGTGATTGACCGACGGGATCGCTGCTTCGAGCTCCGGGCGAGCATTAAGCAATAGAGAATCCATGCCGATCTCGCGCTGAGGGGGCTCCTGGTAATCCTTGTGCCAGACGATGAACTCCACCTCCTGTGGCGTTTCCATCAAGCCGGTCAGGATTCTGATGACCGTCGTAGTGAGCCTGGACTTTAGCCAGTCGCAGGCGTAAGCGTTGGGAACTCCGATCGTGAACTGGCCGTCTTTGTAACCAACCAGTTCAGCGGGTTTGACCCAGGTATCAAAAGATGCCAGGGACATGTCCATTTGGAGTTGGCCGACGGCTGCCGACCAGGCGTTTTGATAGTCCATCCAGCTGCACCTCCATCAATGTAATCGGTCAAAGGTGTAACAATAACTAGCCAATCCAGCAGGGCTGGAGCGGATTGAGGAAAATATAATGTTGTTATCTTGTATCTATGGCGCACTCGAAGCTGTTGTTACGCTTCGTTAAACCGTGTAACAGCATTCTAACAGAAAGAGGGATGGGTAACAAGCCGAATACCCTACGATACCTTAAAATTTTCAGATTCTTTAAGATTTAAAACCTTAAAGAAAACTGGAATAATTTGCCGGGTTGCACATCGTTTCTGATTATTTTTTACCCAACCAGTGCTTATTCCAACTGAGCTCACCCCCATATATGGGGATAGTCAGGTTTTTACGACAAATCGCGCTAAATTGGCGCACAACTATAAAAGTTCAAGGCATCCTATTTTATGTTTCAAGAGCTGTGTTTTTTCTAAAACTGGTATTTCATTTTTTTAATACTTGAACTTGAATTTTCCATTCAATAACATTATTAAAGCGATTTTCCCGGTTTCTGGTTATCCATGATCATCCCAGCGGCGCGTCGCCCGATCTCCACCGCGAAATTTGTCCCCCGATCCCATGGGTATACCTGTGACATACTGGCAAAGTACAGCCCCTCGATCGGTGTCTCGATCGCTGGTATGTTTTTCGAGTGATTGATCAGCGGAACCGGCTGGGCGTAAGGTGTGCGGGTCAACCAGGTGTTGGTCACCCATTCAGGAGTGAAGGCAGGGTTGATGCGCTTAAAGCTGGGTATAAAGCGTTCCAGCAGCTCCTCTTTACTTAACTGAAAATATTCGTGCGAGGGATCGAGGTAATCTCCGCAATACACCAGGTGGCTGCCACCAAAACGCTCTGGCGGGAGGAAGTTGGTATGCTCGACCAGAGCCAGGAAGGGGAAGCCCGCGCTCTTAGGCAGGTTGTACCAGTAATAGCCCTCACGGGATAGCTGGTGTTTTAGCGCGATGACCATCACGACGGCGCCCATGCTCTTCAGATTAAGAAGTCCCTTGAGATAGTCCTCGGGCAGTTGTGGCGCCATCTTCGCTAGCTGAGCCGGGGAGATCGTGACCAGCACGCGGTCAAAGATC
>JBCFBD010000084.1:0-9626 GCA_038562455.1 Anaerolineaceae bacterium
ACGTAGGTCAGGATTTTACCTCAATCATGCCGATCGGTCAAATCCAGGTGGGACAAATCCAGACGGGCTTTATGCCCGCTCCCGGGTGTCCGTCCCATCCGCCCAATTGAGGATGAAGTCCACCTGGTCCTGGTTTTCAGGACTGCGATGCCACCAGGAGGTGGTATTGCTGCGCAGCGTGGTGATTTGCTCCAATGCTTCAGCACCAGTGAACCCGCGGTGCACCAGGTAGCAACCCACCACCGTACCAGTGCGACCGATCCCAGCCAGGCAGTGCACGTATACAAGTTTGCCTGATTTGACGCCTTCATCTACGACATCTAAGATACGCTTCATCTGGCTGGTTGATGGCGTACCAAAGTCGTTGATCGGAAAATTCAGCCTCTGCACGCCAGATCCCAACTGCTCTGCTTCCTCCAACATAATTCCCCAGTATGGTCGAGTATCGCCAGGCTGCGTCAGGTCGACCACCAGGTCAACGCCCGTGCGAATAAGTGCGAGTGCGCGTTTACGGGTGAGCTCCTCGGTGTAAGAACCCGGGTACTCTCCCGCAATGAACAAGCCGGGTTCCACCCAGTACGAATCTGAAAAAGGTAAATCAGGTAGGTTTCTCATGGTAAGTATAATTACAATAGATTGGTCTGTATTGTACCGTATCCCAAGGGCAATATTTACGTCATAGATAATGAGCGTGTACACTGAAGAAGACTTCGCTTTACTCGAACAAGCCGCGAGGTTTGATGAATCCGCGCTGGCGGTGATCTATGACCGCTACCAGGGCGCGCTCTTTAAGTACGCTTATCGCCTTCTAGGCGATGAACAGCTCACTGAGGAATGCGTATCCGATACATTTTTCCGGTTCCTTAAGAATCTACGCAACGGCGGTTTGCCGAATGAGAATTTGCGCGCCTATCTTTACCGCATCGCCCATAACTGGATCTCCGATTACTACCGCAGCGGACACAAGGATCGCGAGCAGGCGCTCGATGATGACTTTCCGGGTCGTCAGGATCTTGTTGAGGAGGTCAACACTAGGCTACAAACCGACAATGTGCGAGCAGCGCTTCTCACTCTGACGCCCGACCAGCAACAGGTAATCCTGTTGAAATATTTCGAAGGCTGGCAGAACGAGGAAATCGCCCAATTCATGGGTAAAAGGGTTGGCGCTGTGAAAGCCCTCCTCCATCGGTCCATCGCGACTTTGAGAAAAAAGTGCCAGAATCAGGAGTAAGAAATGAGTCACAAGCAGGATGAGATCTTCATCAATAAACTGAAATCTGAATTAAACCAGGTTCCTGAACGCAACCCGGATAAGGTCGCAGAAGGAAAAGAAAGGTTCCTGTCCCAGGCGAAATTGATCCAGCGCTCACCCGTATCCCATGAGGCTCCGGTACGTCATATTATTTGGAATCTCAACAAGATAAAGGAGCTTAAAATGGGTACCCTGGTAACAATTCTGGTTGTAATTGGTATGGTGATGGGCGGGGTCGGCGGTACGGTCGCCGCTTCCGCGGATGATCTGCCCGGTGAAGCGCTTTACCAGGTCAAGTTGATGGCTGAAGGCCTCAAGCTGGACATCGCGCTGGATCCTGCAAAGAAGATGGAATTGGAACTGCAATTTGCCATGCGGCGGTTGGATGAGATCAATGAATTGAAAGAAGCGGGCATCGAACCCCCTTACATGAGTTATGTCCGTTTTGAAAATCACCTCATGAATGCGATTGGCCAGGCAGCCTCTCTTGAAAATGATGTGGCAGAGAAAGGATTGCTGCGCATTAGAGATATGCTGCAGCTGAGAATCCAACTTCTGGAGCAGGAAACGGAAACACCTGTGCAAGAGCAATTGCGCACAATGCTGCGCGACAGGATCAATTGGCTGGATGAAGGACTGACCGATCCGGTACGCTTTTTGAACGAAGCCAGGGTCGGATGGGACGACGCGACAAACCAGGGAGAAATTTCAGGGCCGCAAAATGGTGGTGTAACAGACGAGAATCGCCCGGGCAACCAGGGTCAACCTGAAGAGACTCCAGTTCCTGGTTCGGGCAACCCGACGCAGGGTCCTGGTGAAGGATCAGGCAGCGGACCAAACTACAGCCCAACTGACACGAGCGGTGGAAATGGTAGTGGGCAAAACGGAAGTGGACCCGGGAAATAACCTGTCCGGCGTGAGAAACGAGGGTGAGCGATCACCCTCGATTTATTTTTCCTGTGCTGAAAACCGCTGCTTGTAGCGAAGCAGTAAAACGAAAAGTATAAAATGAAACATCGCGGCGATGAGTGATGAAAACTGGTCAAAGTAAAAAACCAGTGGGTTGACCACCGTTAGTGTGATTAACAAAACAATCAATCCCAGCCAGATTCCCGCTTTTTCAGCCTTCAGCATCAACAGAATGAACGCCGCAAGCGCGAGAATTCCCACACCCCCCTCCAATAACACACGCGCCTCAAACCAGTTCAACCCACCTGCGCTGCGCACCAACCGATCGGATATCAATTGGTCGAGGAAAAGTTGCAGCTCGACGGCATCCCGCGACATCAGGCGGAAGCCGATGGGAGAAACCAGCTCCCAAATTCCAAGCGCCAGCAGACCGATCTTAAGAATTTTACGCAGCCGATCCTGCCCCAGGTAAGATCGTTCAAATCGGCGGGTGAGGATTTTCAAGCGGTCGTAAATATCAGGGTCGTCGGGTACCACGCGCGATCGATTCATTTCAAGGTAAGTAAGCAAATGCCTGGCAAGATCAATTAGGGCAGCGGGCTTCTCTTTTTGGATCACCAGGTCCAACCGGTCATTCAGGTCTTGATACTCATCCGCAGAAAGATCCTCATCCAGCACTTCTTCGAAGTCCTCAAGGATATGATACATATCCATGCGCACTGAACTCTTACGGTTGTTGCGCAGATGCGCGAATAGCAACAGGGTCATCAGGAAAAAAACATACACGATCGGTGCTGCCGCTGGATGGAAATAATCGTTGGTCTGGGTGATAAATTTA
The DNA here is from genome assembly GCA_038562455.1 of Anaerolineaceae bacterium. Lineage (GTDB taxonomy): Bacteria > Chloroflexota > Anaerolineae > Anaerolineales > Anaerolineaceae > UBA6107. The sequence continues at coordinate 3,000 of JBCFBD010000084.1, forward strand.
CCTACCTCATCAATGAACAAGCCGATACCGAACCCTGCGAGTAATGCCGAAAGGCGTAAATTCCAACGATTGACGTTGATCAGTGGGAGCAGCGAGGCGATGAAGAGAAACAAGCCACCCCACAGTACGTGCGCGATGTGGATCTCACCTTTTCCCAATTGCGGGAAACCCGTGATCTCTAAAAACAGACGTGTCGCGCTGACGGAGAATCCGAAGCTGATCAGCGTGATCAACAGATATTCCGCCGCGTGCATGCGCTGCACCGGTGAACGGTCCTTAAATGGATTCAAACGAGGTGGGCGGTTTTTACTGGGCATGTCGTCCTAATACTTCAAACTTGACCCACCGATGAACTCTCGGATCACCGAGTCGGTTGGTACCAGGCTGTCTTCCACGATTGGTGTGATCGAGGTCAGCAAGCGGGCGATCCGTTCAGCGCGGCAATAGGCATCCTCCTTGAGCGGATCATCCTTGTATTCATCTGCCCAGCGTTGGAACTCTCGTGTCAAGCGCGCTGCATATAGCGACAGCTCGTACGGCATGGCAGAATTGATGATAGCGTCCGCACTGCTGAGATTAGGGATGATATGCCGCATCTCGCTCGAGCGCACGTAATGCCAATGTTCGAGCGTCTGACGCGGGTCATACGCCCTATGAGTGGCGTCGCGCAGCATTCGGCGCATCAGACGGATATCGGTCCAGTGCACGTACCTGCCATCCTCACCCTTCATCTGCAGCAAGGGTTCGAGGTAAAGCCGAAACTTCAGTGTATTCACCACACCTGCGGTCATCGCCGGGTACAATCCATGCAAAGAGTCAATTATTAGAAGGTCATCCGATCCCAAGCGCATGGGAGTTTTATCGGGAGTGCGTTTGCCGGTTTTGAAGTCATAAAAAGGCACCAGCACTTCCTCCCCCGCGATCAGGCGTTGGATATGCTCATTGATGAGTTCCAGGTCCAACGCGTGCGGAGTCTCGAAATCATAATCCCCAAACTCGTCCCTTGGGTGCATGGCAAGATCGAAGAAGTAATTATCCACATTCAGTGTCACCAATTGCATCCCGGCGGCGGCTAATTTTTCAGCCACTCGAATCGTGGTGGTGGTCTTGCCAGAGGAGGACGGACCGGTGATGAGGATCAGTTTTAACTCTCGCTGCCGCGCGAGGATGGCGTTGACCGCTGTTTCGATCTCCACGCTGAAGGCAGCTTCGCATTCGGTGATCACCTGTGAAAATTCACTCGCTGCAATGCGACGGTTCAGCCCCGCCACGGTGTTCAGGTCGCGCTCCACTGCCCAATCCAAGACATGCCATATCTTCGCCCACGGGATATTCTCTGAGGAGCGCGTAAATTGCGCCTCCTGCTGTCCACGATGCCGGGCGCGTTCGTCACGGTAGAGGATATAGGCTTTCGCCACCTTCGCATGACCATTTTCGATCAGCACCTTTTCCACCACATCCTGAATCTCTTCTATGTGCGGAGTGTAATCCGGACCGGCGTTGGTTTCCAACATCTCCACCACTTGGTGAGCTAGTTCTTCAGCCAGCGTACGGTTGCGACCGCCTACTGCTACCGCTGCGCGGTAAATGGCATTGCTGATCCGTTCAGGGGTGAAAGGCACCACCGCCCCTGAGCGTTTAATCACATTTTTGATGCGCGCCATGCAACAGAACTCCTTTCGGTATGTTGATTATACAAAATAAAAACCGCCGGGTGATACCTGGCGGTTGGTCTTACTGAATAACAATCGCTTTATGGAGTGATCTGGGGTGCCTGGTAAGCGTTCACCTTACCGCCTTGAGCGATGAAGATCATCCCATTCACATGGTAGACACCCTCCGGGCAAGCGCCAGAATTAAGCGCATTGAGGATTTGCTCCTGCAGCACCGCGGGCTCATTTTCCAGTTCCTGTTCGACCGGACCCAGCTGGCAAGCTTGGGCGGAGGTGATATTCCCGCTTTGCTCCACCAACCATTGGGTCATCATCTCAGAGGCAGTCAAGCGCGGTAGGTTATAGCGGTCGAAATCCGCAGAGTAGACGGAAGGAGTGAGTATCTTATCCGCGAAAAGGTAGGCCTCGAAGATCGCTTCGACGGGTGCGCCTTCCTGATTCTTGTAGTTCTTCAGGATGTTAATGCCTCTTTGCGTAGTCGGCCATTCACCATATGGCAGTGCGATGACATTACCCAGTTGTGGGATGAGATCCTCGCGACCGGCTTGCTTAAGATAATAGCGCGTCACCCGGTCGTTTTACTCGATCTGCCACTGGATGTGCGCGTCTTCGGTGATGCTAAGCAGCGGGTGCTGAAAAAGATGGTTGTATGGCTCAACGCCGTTTTCGATCGACCAGGCGATGGTCTGCCCAAGTTTCAACCACATGGCATCCAAATCACCACCATAAACGAAACGCTCTCCTAGCCGCGCGTCACCGTAGTACTTGTCGCCCATGTTTGAGAAGCCCGCCGCACTGAACCCGAAATCCGGATGTTCCTGAGCAAACTTCCACAACACACCAATGCCGGAATATTCGGAAGGCGTGCCATCGTCCTCTAGATAAATCTGATCTGCAAACCAGAAATCATCGAGCGTAATGATGAGCGGTTTTCGCCCTGCTGGTGTAACGTAAGTCCCATCCAGCCAGCTTTTCAGGCTGACCAGTGAATAACCGCTGTCGTACAGGGTCTGAAGGTCATTCCGAAACGCCGAGAGGTGCGTGAAGGTGATGGCATCCTTTTCAACACCATCGGTGATGAAGCGGTGATAGAGCAGGATCGGCACCTGCTGGTCCAGCGCCATTACGGTCGCCTCGACATAATACGGTACTTTCGTCGGTGTCGGCGTAAGCGTGGGGGTCGGAAACGGGGTGGCGGTGGACAGTGGTGTGGGCGTGAGAGTAGGCGTTGCGGTGGGCATGAACGACTCCACGAGCGTGCATCCGCTCACCAGGTAAGCCGCGGCCAACCAGAAGATCAATGCCGGCAGCAATGTGCGTCTCATTCTCATAGGCGGTGATTATAACCTGAACTACAGACGCGGTAACAGAATGGATTGCTGATGCTGGTACTTACCTTTGCGGTCCGCGTAGGAGATTTCGCACACATCCTCGCCATCAAAAAAGAGCACCTGGGCGATTCCTTCGTTGGCGTAGATTTTGGCGGGCAGCGGTGTGGTGTTGGAAATTTCCAACGTCACGAACCCTTCCCACTCTGGCTCGAATGGCGTCACGTTGACGATAATGCCACAGCGTGCATAGGTGCTCTTTCCCACGCATATGGTGAGGATCGAACGCGGAATGCGGAAATATTCGATCGTCCGTGCCAAAGCGAAGGAATTGGGCGGAATCACGCACACATCGCCTTTGAAATCGACCATCGAGCGTTCATCAAATTTCTTTGGATCGACAATGGCGCTGTACACATTGGTAAAGATCTTGAACTCGTCCGCCACCCGTATGTCATACCCGTAAGAGGATAAGCCATACGAAACAACACCCTCGCGCACCTGGTTCTCCACAAATGGTTCGATCATGCGTTGTTCTTGCACCATTTTCCTGATCCAGCTATCCGCCTTGATGCCCATGCTGCTCTCCTTGTCGCCTGCGATGATTAGAATTGTGCCCGTTGTTCGAGCAGTTGAGCCAATTGCTTTTCCAGCACGCCGATCTCTGCCTCGAATGCCTGCACATCCGCAAGTAAAGCATCCGCGCTGGCTGGGTCCTGCAGAGATTTGCGGTTGATCTTCACGTTCAACGCAGCACCGCGCACAGCCGCAGCTGCCAGGTGAAACGCTGAGGCTCCGTCTGAAATGGCGTTCAGGTTTCCGTATTCAACCGCTGAAAGTGACAATCGCAGCACCTGCATTGCCAATCCTGCCACACGGTGGGGCACGCGCGCCGCCTCTAGTGTGGCTGCTTCCATGGCAGTAGAACGCGCTGCGATCTCACCTTCGGTGTTCTTGGGCAGTTTTAACGCGCGCATGAAGTCGTTGAAGGCTTCGGCGTCTTCTTCCACGGCTGCGGTCAATACCAGGCGCAGCTTGTCGGCTACTTCGATGATCTGCCACATGCGCGATTCCACCGCGGCGTAGGCTTTCTTGCCCACGGTGACGCGCCCCACCATTGCCACCAGCGCCGCAGCCTCAGCAGCGGTGAATGCGGCAGCTGAACCGCCGCCCGGTGTTGGATCAGCACTGGCGAGTTGTTCAATAAAGATATAAGGATTTTCCGGAGTGGTTGTCGCCTGGGTTTGCGCGGCAAACAACCGATTTTCAAGGATCTGTTCTGGTTCAAACTGATCCAGCTGGGTGTACCAGACGGCACTTTCAACCAGTGCTTCCTGCGGGATCAGACCGACCAGTTCGCTGTGGTGGATGCCCACGCCATAACGCTGCGCCTCGCGACGCACCAACTCGACCACGCGGAAGACAGGCGTTTTGCGATAATTGGTGAGGTTCATTGAAACCTGCGCCATGCCCTCCACCAGCACGCCCATGCCTTTGACAAAGCGCAGCCCGCCGGAGGAATTGCGCACCGCTTTGGCGATCTTCTGCGCGATCGCAACATCCGAGGTAGTGAGGTAGATATTGAAAGCGATCAATGGCGCGCGTGCACCGATCACGGTAGCGCCGGCTGCTCCTAACTTTGCCGGACCAAAATCTGGTTGTCGGTCAGCATTGGTCCCGATCTCGGCTTTCAATCCTTCGTACTGACCCTTGCGGATATTCTCCAGATTCTGGCGTTCCGGTTTGCTCGCAGCTTCTTCATACAAATATACTGGTATGGATAATTCTTCCCCCACGCGTTTACCCAATCGGCGCGCGAGCTCCACACACTCGCTCATACTGACGTCGCTGATTGGCACGAACGGCACCACGTCCGCAGCACCGATGCGTGGGTGCGCACCCTGGTGCTGGTCCAGGTCGATCAGCTCCTGCGCTTTTTTAATCGACTGGAAAGCAGCTTCCTCGATCGGATCAGGCGCGCCCACCATGGTGATGACCGTGCGATTGTGGTCCAAATCAGAATGGCGGTCAAGCACGCTCACCCCACCTACCGCCTGGATCGCTGTAATGATCGCCTCCACCACTTCAGGTCTGCGCGCTTCAGAAAAATTCGGGATACATTCAATCAAGGGTTGTGGCATGGTCGTCCTTCCTCATATAGAACAATTATAACCGAGCGACTTTTTACGCACTCCGGTGTTTTTCAGCTGTTAGTCATCAAACGCCTTGGCGTCCTCCCACAGCTCGTCCATCTCCTTTAGCGTCATATTCTGCAGGTCGCGTCTTGCTTTCTTCGCTTGTGTTTCGAGGTAGGCGAAGCGTTTGCGGAATTTGGTATTGGTGTAGCGCAGCGCGGATTCCGCATCCACTTTATGCCAGCGCACCAGGTTGACCACGGTGAAGAGCAGGTCCCCCAGCTCGTGTTCGCGCTCGAGTGCGCTCTGCGCCTGGCTGACCTCCTGCAATTCCTCGTGCACTTTTTCGATCACCGGCTGGATCTCAGGCCAATCGAACCCCACCCGCGCGGCACGTTCCTGGATCGACTGCGCCTGCGAAAGCGCCGGCAGGATGGCTGGAATACCGTCCAACAGCCCCTTGTGATGCGCATCCCCGTTTTCCGCTCGTTCGATCGCTTTCAGTTTCTCCCAGTTCTGCACCACGTCGCGGTCATCCTTCACGCTCACCTCGGCGAACACGTGCGGGTGGCGAGAGACGATCTTGCGGTTGATGCCCTGCAGCACATCCGCGATGGTAAACTCGCCGTTCTCCACAGCGATTTGGGTGTGCAGCGCGATCTGCAGCAGGATATCGCCCAATTCTTCACGCAGCCCGTCCAGATTGTCATTATCCAACGCTTCCAAAGCTTCATAAGCCTCTTCCAGCAGGTAGGGGCGCAAGCTGGTGTGGGTTTGCTTTCGATCCCACGGGCAGCCATCCGGTGCGCGCAGGCGTGCAATCACGCGCATGAAGCTTTCGAGCGTCGAATCCTCCGCCAGCGCAGGGATGAAAATTCCCTCAACCTCGTCGCTGAACTTTTCCAGATCGCGCAGCTCAATGGGCTGCCATTTATGGTTTTTGAATATGTAAGTTACATGGTTTTCAGGGTATACCTGGCGCAGTGATGCCACTATGCTGGTTTTACCCAAATTGATGCCTGCTAAATTTAGATGAACAGCCATTCCGGTTGAGAACACCGGGAAAACATGATCGATGACTTTAAGCCCGTCCAGGGATTGTACTGCTCCACTCGCGGCGGAGGCATCCAGCGTTGATAACGTGGTCAACGAGTCCACGCCCGGTATTTCCACTACATATTCCGCCTGCTCTGCCAGCTGCCTTCCTACCTGATCGATCACGAAAGGTTGCAATGGGGTGACATAAACAACAGTCACATCAGATTCATTCAGAACCAGGGAAGTGACCTTGTCGCGCAATGAGTCCAATTGCCTGTCATATTCCCACTCCGCGTGTTCCCAAGTGATCGCTCCCTCCACACCGATCTCGCGCAGCCAGTCCGCAGCAAGCTTGCCGCGAGCAATGACCCTTCCAGCCGCCACCGCGGCCTGCTTTACACTCTCCGGATCCGCCATCACCCCGCAATAAACTAGTTGTTTAATCTTTTTTCC
>JBCFBD010000164.1:0-1679 GCA_038562455.1 Anaerolineaceae bacterium
TCTGCAAATCAGCCGACCTGACGAACTCTGGTCTACGCTTGCCGGGCACGCTGCGGTAGCTAATCGATATTCGTATAGTATCTGTTTTACGTGGGTTCGTCAAGTACTTTTTCTTGCTTTCCTTCACTCCTCTTTCCAAATCAATTTGTTCAAATCTATTTTCTCATGGGGGATGCGTCCTCCCTGATTTAATAATGGTGCAACACACTATTAGTTTTTGATTCCCCAGTCATGGGTGTTCCACAATCTCAATAAGCCTGCATAAGGTAAGGGCTAATCCTTTCCCCCTGCCCGTCTATTTGCGCACCAGTTTGCCGGCTAATTTTATAAGGTTCGGAGAGCCATTCAAGATGCCAGGTAAAGACTTAGATTATTTTATTGCTCAAGATAAAAAGAACCCCATTGAACTTCGAGGCTACGTTTGGAAAGTCATTATGGATCCAACCAGGGTCGATGATGATCCGGGAATGTTCTTTGGGAGGTTGTTTCGAATGATCGATATACGCCTCAACCGGGACGAGAAATCAACCTGGCCGGAAGGAATCGTGTTTGAACACATTACCTCAGGATGCCGCCTTACTTATAAAGATGGCTTGTTGATGGATCTGACAAATTCCAAAGTCATTCAGAAAAAACCAAGAATCCGTGATCGCAGCCGGCGGTCAGGTTGCCGAAACCAAACAAAAGGTGAAAGCATGGCGCGAAAACAAAATCATATTTCGTCAACCAGCCAGATGCGTCGATTTGTGTTGATTCGAGTGGAGGATCTCACCGGAGTTTCAGGGACTGGTGAAGTAGCAGAAGGTACGGTGTTTAGCAGTGGCTTGGCAGTCATTCACTGGCTCAGGGAACCTTATGCCATGGGGGTTTATCAGACTCTCGAAGATGTCATTTCTGTCCATGGTCATGAAGGCCGAACACAACTCCAATTTATCGATTAAGGAGAAATTAAATGACCACAAAAATCATCACCATATCGAACCAGAAAGGCGGGGTAGGAAAGACAACCACCGCCGTAAATCTGGCACATGCTCTCACTCTGAAAACTAAACAAGTGTTGTTGATTGACCTTGATCCTCAAGGACAGTGCGCAACCAAGTTGGGTATGGATAGCCAAATGGGAACGTATTATTTTCTGACAACCCAACCAGGCTCTCCAAGTGAAATAACATTTATCCGCCAATGGGTCCGTGATACAGGTCGTGATTTCTTACAGTTGATTCCAGGCAACTCAATGACCTCCGCTGCGCAAATGATGTTGGGTGTCCAGGATCAACCGATCTCCTACATAAAAGGGCTGCTGAAAACATTCACTAAAGATCGGTTTGATTACATCATTTTCGATACCTCCCCATCAGTGGGTGGCTTACAGGAACGTGCAATCTGGGCGGCTGACCTGGTGATTGTTCCTACGGCAACAGAATTCGCATCATTAGATTCTTTAGCGAAGACAGTCACAACCATCCAAACCTTGAGGGACAAAAAGAATTGGCAAGGAGGATTGCTGGGGATATTACCTACCTTTTTTGATGGAACTAACGAGTCACGCGACTCCCTGCAGGATCTGCAGGCAACATTCAGCGACAAGGTGCTTTCCCCCATTCATCGGGCGACTGTCTTACGTGAATGTTGGTCTGAGGCAAAGACTATTTTTGAGTATGCACCAGAAACGCGGGCTG
>JBCFBD010000165.1:0-1674 GCA_038562455.1 Anaerolineaceae bacterium
CTCAGGCTGTGCCCTTGCTCCGTCCGGAAGTGCCGATAGTTTCAACCGGCATGGAAGCTGCTGCTGTGGCAGATTCCGGTCAGGTTGTGATCGCAGAAGAAGACGGCGAAGTCCTGTCTGTGACCGGCGACAGCCTGGTGGTCAAGCAGACCTCCGGTGACCTGAGACTCTACAAACTGCGTAAGTATCAGCGCTCCAACCAGTCCACCTGTATCGATCAGCGACCCGCAGTTTCGCAGGGCCAGTTGATCCACAAAGGTGATGTGATCGTCGATTCATCCTCCACTGAGGATGGTAAACTGGCCTTGGGTCAGAATGTTGTCGTCGCCCTACTCCCGTGGGAAGGCTTCAACTTTGAAGACGCGATCCTCATCTCTGAGCGCCTGGTCGAGGAAGATCGCTACACCAGCATCCACATCGAGAAGTACGAAGTGGAAGCACGCGATACCAAGCTGGGTCCCGAAGAAATTACCCGTGAAATCCCCAATGTCGGCGATGACACCATCCGCGATCTGGATGAGTCTGGCATTATTCGCATCGGCGCCGAAGTCGGTCCGAACGATATCCTGGTCGGAAAGATCACCCCTAAGGGTGAAAAAGAACTGACCCCGGAAGAGCGCCTGCTGCGCGCCATCTTTGGCGAAAAATCACGCGACGTAAAAGACACCTCCCTGCGCATGCCCCACGGCGAACGCGGTATCGTGGTGGACGTCAAAGTCTTCACCCGTGAAGAAAACAGCGACCTTTCTGCTGGCGTCGATAAAATGGTGCGCGTCTCCGTGGCGCAGCGCCGCAAGATCACCGCTGGCGACAAAATGGCTGGACGGCATGGAAACAAAGGCTGCGTCTCAATGGTGCTGCCAGTTGAAGACATGCCCTTCCTCGAGGATGGAACCCCAGTGGACATCATCCTCAACCCCCTTGGCATCCCGGGTCGTATGAACATCGGCCAGGTGCTTGAGGCCGAGCTCGGTTGGGCTGCACGCAGCCTGGGATTCCGCGCCATTACTCCAGTGTTCGATGGCGCCACCGAAGCAGAAATCGAAGCTGAACTGGCGCGAGCCTGGCTGATTGACGAGGCCTGGCGCGTTATCGGCGAAAAAGGCTGGGAATGGCTCAGCACGGTCGAACATGATCCTGAAATGATCCTGGACGACCAGGAAGTGCGTTTGCTCTTCCTTGAACAAACACTCGAAGGTCAGGGTCAGGACATGTTCGCCCTGAAAGAGAATGAAGTTTTAGCTCGCCGGGCAGCTCTCAATGAGTGGCTCAAGCTTGAAGGATACGATCCTGCCAGTATCACCGCCTTCCCAGAGGATAACATTTCCGTGAAGGATCGGGCTGCCCAGGATGAGAACGCTGTAAGGGCCTGCTTGCTCCTCTGGAGCAAGAAACTTGGGCAACCAATCTCAGCCGAGCTTGACCGTGCCAGCATCGAACAGCTGTCCAAGCAGCTCATGCTCGAGACCGGTAATCCCATGCCCACCATCGGCAAGCAATTGGTTCGCGATGGTCGCACGGGTGAGCATTATGACCAGCCGGTCACCATTGGCGTTATGACCATGCTCAAACTGCACCACCTGGTTGAGGATAAAGTCCACGCCCGTTCAACCGGACCCTACAGCCTGGTCACCCAGCAGCCTCTCGGTGGAAAAGCCCAATTCGGCGGTCAGC
>JBCFBD010000166.1:0-1662 GCA_038562455.1 Anaerolineaceae bacterium
CGCTGAATGACCTGTCGCCGGAAGGCCAGCGCGGGCTGGCGCTCAGCCTGATGACCGTTATTTGGTGGGCGACCAAGGTGGCGCATCCGGGTTATGTGTCGCTGGTGATGCTCGTTTCCTACGTGTTGTTCGACGTCGCACCGCCGGAAAATGTCTTCGCGATGTGGCTATCCCCGTTGATGTACCTGATCGTTGGTGGATACCTCATCGCGGCTGCGGTCGAGGTATCAGGGTTGGGGAAGCGCATTGCCTATCAGTTTCTGCTGCGCGTTGTGAGTTCCTATCGCAGCGTGATCATCTCCTGCTACGTTCTCGGCTTCCTGTTGAGCTTCCTGATTCCGCATCCCTGGCCCCGTTCATTCCTGATCATGGGTGTCATGGGGGTTATTATCAAAAGCACGGACATGCCAAAGCGTGATGCGATCAATATTGGGCTGGCCGTGTTCGCCGGTTCTGCTCCGATCTCGATGATCCTGCTCACCGGCGACAGCACCATCAACATTGTCGCAGTTGGTTTTTCTGGCCAGGAACTGAGCTGGCTGGGGTGGCTGAAATATATGAGCGTCCCCGGACTTGTCGCCAGCGTGTTGACCTGCACCCTCCAACTGCTTCTGTTCAAGCCCAGCGGCACATTTACGATCAACAAGACGGAAGTCGCCAAGAAGCTCGACGAACTGGGTTCGTTCACGCTGATCGAAAAGAAAGTGATCTTCTGGATCGGTCTGGCGATCGTGCTGTGGGTGACCGACTCCATTCATGGCGTCCACATCGGTTGGGTGACGCTTGGCATTGCGCTTGCGATGAGCATGCCCACGATTGGCGACATTCTTAAGCCGCCGCAGTGGTCGCAAGTGCCGATCGCAACGCTGTTCTTCCTGACCGCCGCGCTGTCCATCGGTAAGGTTGGCGCGCTTACCGGCATGAATGACTGGGTGGCCTCCGTTGTGCTGCCGTCGCAAGTGCCAAGCAACCTGTTCCTGTTCGCGCTGTTGGTTACGACCATTACCATTCTGCTTCACATGGTCCTGGGCAGCGTGATGGCCGTCATGGGGATCGCCACACCGGCCCTGGTTGGATATGCGGTGGCCGCTGGCATCAATCCGCTCGTTCCGGCGCTGATGGTTTACACCGCGATTGCCATGCACTGGATCTTGCCTTTCCATCACATGAATATCCTGGTGGGGTTGGGCGATGATGGCGGCATGTATACCGATAAAGAGGTGATGAAGCTCGGTATCCCTCTCACGGCAGTTGTTTTCGTGGTCACCGTGCTCGTCGAGGTGACGTGGTGGCAGATCACCGGCTTGCTGTAGGCTGGACGGAAGATACTGCCTGAGCAGGTGTGACTTTGAGGGAATCTGGTTGACTGACATGGTTAGGGATGTTCCGGCATCCCTAACCGGTTCATTATGGCGTGTGATGAGAGGAATACCGTGCGGATCATTGTTGGAATGTCCGGGGCAAGTGGTGCTATTCTGGGGATACGACTGCTGGAGGCGCTTCAGCGTGTCGAGGGCTGTGAAACGCATCTGGTCATCAGCGAGAGCGCGGAACAGACGATCCGGCTTGAAACCGGCTGCAGTGTCCAGGCGGTTAAGGGTCTGGCTGCGTTCACGCACGATATCCGCGACATGGGGGCGACAATTGCCAGCGGGTCGTTCA
>JBCFBD010000167.1:0-1658 GCA_038562455.1 Anaerolineaceae bacterium
GCGCACGATTCGTCGTCCAGATGGCATCGTGGAGTTGTACAAGGGTATTGATTCACAAAAAGACCAATCGTACGTGCTTTCAGGGCTTACGCAGGCACAATTAGCGCACGCTATATTCCCGTTGGGAGAAATGAAGAAGGTGCATACTCGGGAAGTTGCGCGTAGATATAACTTGAATTTTGACCAGGTTAGCGAATCGCAGGATCTTTGTTTCCTGGATGGACATTCGCAGGAACAGTACCTGCGTCGTCATGCGCCGCACTTGTTCGAACCGGGAGATATTCTCACCCCTGACGGCAAGTGGGTAGGCAGGCACAGTGGGCTGGCAAACTACACCATTGGTCAGCGAAAAGGGCTCGGAGCTGGTCACAGTGAACCTATTTTTGTGCTGCGCAAGGACATCCGAACGAATACCTTGATCGTAGGTGAGCGAAAGATGCTGGGTGCAAAAGAGATCCGGGTGGCAACCCCCAACTGGATTAGCGGAGAAGCGCCATATCTACCCATTGACGTTGATGTAAAGATCCGTTATCGGTCAAATTTAATAAAGGGCAGGATTGAGCGCCAGGATGAGGCGGGTTGTGATATTATTTTCGAAGAGCCCGTTAGAGATCCAACCCCGGGGCAATTCGCAGTCTTTTATCAGGGAGAAAAAGTTCTCGGCAGCGCGGTGATCACCAGATCTGAACTAGGAGAAAATTCATGACACCGGCATCTTATGCACTCGGTTTCATCATCGCGTCCATTATCGGCTGCGGCTTTCATTTTTGGCATGGTGGCAGCTTTAAGTGGCTGGTTTTCTTTAACCTGCTGGCGTGGATCGGATTCTGGCTGGGTCATTTTCTTGGTAAATTGGCTGGTATCCAGTTCATCCCCCTGGGACCGATCAATTTTGGACCGGCGTTGATTAGCACAATCGTCGTGCTCTTCCTGGGCTTTTGGTTGAGCATGTTCAACCAGGAAATTAAAAAACCATGAGAGATGATGAAGATACCTCTCTCAACGCAGCAGCGACCACCCATGACGGCGATCTGGTCCAACTGGTGGGGTTGAGTCACAAATCGTTTATCATTATTCTAAAACATGGTGAAGTGTTTCACACCCATCGGGGTTGGTTGAATCATGATGACTTGATCGGAAAAAAATGGGGCAGTCAGGTGCTCAGTCACAACGGCAGCCCCTTTTTCATTTTGCAACCTTCGATGACCGACATCCTGCGCAATACGAAGCGTTCAACTCAAATCATGTACCCGAAAGAGATCGGTTACATTCTGCTTTATATGGGCATAAGGCCCGGGGTGAGGGTGATTGAAGCCGGAACCGGCAGCGGATCCTTCACCACCGCGCTGGCCTACGCTGTTGGTGACTCGGGAAAAGTTTTTTCCTACGAAGTTAAATCGGCCAACCAGGAATCTGCCCGGAAGACGCTGGAAAAACTGAATCTGCTTGAGCGGGTTGAGTTAAAAGTAAAAGATATTCGCGCAGGTTTCGACGAACGCAATGTGGATGCCTTGTTCCTGGATGTGTCAAACCCTTACGATTACCTGGAGCAGGCAAAAGAAGCATTGAAACCTGGCGGACATTTTGGATGCCTGGTGCCGACTACCAACCAGGTGATACAGGTGCTTGTGGCGTTACGGCGAAGTGAATTTGCATTT
>JBCFBD010000168.1:0-1649 GCA_038562455.1 Anaerolineaceae bacterium
TCTACGTCTGCCGGTTCGCTGGGGAAAAAGATTGGTCTGAAATACCCTTTGCGCCATATATCGCGAATACGACGGTCCAGTTCCATTTTGGCCTTGACCAAACCCACCGACCCAGTTTCGTCGGCTACGATTTTGTTGATTGAAGGCTCCGTTTTAAAGCGATATCGGTGACCGTCATATTCGAAAAACCAACCTTTGGCGGTGAGGCGCTCCGCCGCTTTTCTGATCAGGGCCGGGTCATCATTTGGCGTGAGTACAGCCAGAGTCAGGTCAGCCGGATCGATGCCTGAAGCAACACCTTGCGTCAGGCTGTGCAAAAAAGCAGTGGAAGCCACACGGCGGGTGAAGGGGACACCCCCCACCATTTCATCCAGGCTTTGAGCGTGGGCCTGAGAGCCAGCCAGTGGACTCACAATATCGGCTTCAATCACTTGCTTGAAGCGTGGACGCTCAAGGCGACTAGTCAGGTCGTTTGCAATGCCTTCACTTGCAAGATTCACATCGAAAGGATGAATCAGGAAGATGTCATCTTGAGGATAGTTCCACAGTTCTCTAATAACCATTGCCAGCAGGCGTAGCGCACCGCGAGTCTTCTGAAAATTAGGAATGGTTGAGACTTTGCGGTTCAAGGCAGTCAGTAATTCTGGATGAAAGGGATAATCAGCTTCCATCTCCTCGCTGTATTCAGCCCGTAAAGCTCGCTGGGGGAGGTCCGCGCCATATTCCAGACACTCATGGTAGTAGTTCATGTAAACGCGAGTAGTTTCTGACGCCGCCGCGCTGTCGATGTATTTGAATAACCGGTGTGTTACGATGGCTGCAATCTCGGTCTCTGCTGTAGGCGTAATCACCCGTTCCTGGCGCGCAGACAAACGTTTGGCTTCCGCCAGTTCGCGTTCAATTTGCTGTCGGATTTCGTCAGTCTCTCTGCCAAAAGCATCAGATGAATCAGCCAGAGTTAGTACGACCACCACATTGTGTTTACTGGCCGCAAACTCGAAAAGTGACATGAGAAAGGCAACGGTTTGTTCGGCTAGATCAGATCGTCCGGTTGCTGTGGGAACGGTTTTTGCTGAACGTAGGTGACGAGCAACCTCATCAAGCATGATTAGAGTTGGAGCATTGCCGATCAGTTGTTCGAGCAGCCCTGTCCCCGGTGAAGTTTTATCTGTTTCGCTTTGTTGGACTAGATCATATGCAGACACGGAGTTGATAGGCGATTTCTCCCCATAAAGTATAGGTTATCACTTCTTCGTGTTGAAGACCTATGGTGGGTTCGAGATCCGAACCGACGACTCCCGCAATCCTTACCGATCTAGGAGCCAGAACAAGGTCGGGGTCAAGAAATTGTGTCGGAGGAACATACCCGGAAGCCACATGGTAAAGGGCAATGAGGTTGTGAGTTTTCCCTCCGCCAAAGGCAGTCTCCAGCCGGATGATGGCATTATTGGCTGGTCTAATCCCAGATAAGCGACCAAGAGCCTCGTTCAATAACAATCTTAAACCTGCGGTCGGATAGGTGTTTTCAAAGAAAACATCGGGATTCCAGTAAACGTCGTCGGCATGGCCTTCAATAACATCGCGTAGTCGCGCCGCAAAGATTTCTTCTCGCAGATCGCCCGACAATACTTCCTCACGAGGTTCACATG
>JBCFBD010000085.1:0-9276 GCA_038562455.1 Anaerolineaceae bacterium
CAGTGCGCGTAGTATGGCGCGCAACCCGGTGGCGTAAGCGCGCACCTCCTCGAGCGAGTGCATGTCAGGTTCGGAGACGATCTCCAGCAGGGGTACGCCGGCACGGTTCAGGTCGACCAGCGAGTACTCCTCGCCGTTATCGGTGACGTGGGTCAGCTTGCCGGTATCTTCCTCAAGGTGCGCCCGCCGGATGCGGATAGTGTGTTCAACTTTGCCAGTATCCACGGTCAGGAAACCGTTCACTGCCAACGGGTGCTCATATTGCGAGATCTGGTAGCCTTTGGGCAGATCGGGGTAAAAGTAATTCTTGCGCGCGAAGATCGAGGTGGGCATGATCTCACATCCCAGGGCGAGCCCCACGCGGATACCGTAGTCCACCGCGGTGCGGTTCAGCACCGGCAGCGTGCCGGGCATACCCGCACACACCGGGCAGACGCTGGTGTTAGGCGCGGCGCTGGTGGTATCCACCACACGGCAACCGCAGAACATTTTCGTGCGGGTTGCCAGCTCGGCGTGCACCTCAAGACCAATCACCGGTTCATATTTCATGATGAGTAGCATTTTATCATGGATGAACCGTAGAGCTGCGAGGCAAAGAATCTCCCGCCATGCTAAAATACCCATGTGACAAAATCATGATCGAGGTGCGAAATGCTGCTATGCGTGGATATTGGCAACACGAATATCAAGCTGGGTCTGTATGATGGGGAAACTCTGGTCACCCACTGGCGGATCAACACCGATGAAAGCAAGCTGGCTGATGAATATGCGGTGCTGGTGCTTTCATTATTCGAAAGCGAGAATATCCATAAAGAAACCATTGATGGCTGCGCCATCTCATCTGTGGTGCCCGAACTGACCATCGCGTTCAAGGAACTGGTCAACCGCCATCTCTACCTGGACCCGGTGATCGTCGGCAGCGTCAAGCGCCCGGTGATCCACATTAACGCCGATAATCCCAAGGAAGTCGGTCCGGACCTGATCTCGAACGCGGTCGGCGCGGTGCACCTGTATGGCGCGCCGTGTATTGTCATTGGTTTCGGCACCGCCACCACGTTTTCCGCCATCTCAGCCAAGGGTGAATTTGAAGGAGTGGCGATTGCACCGGGCATCGTCACCGCCGCAGCATCCCTTTTCAGAGCCGGTGCCATGCTCCCTGCGGTGGACATTCATAAACCCGAAAAAGTGATCGGCAAGAACACCATCCTCTCGCTGCAATCCGGGTTGATCTACGGCTTCGCGGGGCTGGTGGAGGGGCTGGTGACACGCATCAAGCAAGAGTTGGGCGGCGAGGCGAAAGTCGTCGCCACAGGCGGTCTTGCAAGCATCATCGCCGACGAGGTCACATGTATCGATGCGGTGGAACCGGAATTGACATTGCTGGGGGTGAGGATCATTTACGAGAAGAATAAATAGCCCGGCGATATTCGATAGGAGTTATAGGCACTGATCCCATAATTTCACAAATACATTCACGAGAGTTCGTGGACGTAAAACTAAAGCAGGGGCTGATCAATCATCAACCCCTGCAACAAATTACATGCCCCTAAATCTTTCTTACAAACCGTTCGACGCGTTCGAGCGCTTCCTCGATAAGACCGTAATTGGTGGCATACGAACAGCGCGCGAACCCTTCACCGCCCAACCCAAATGAATTGCCCGGCACCATCGCCACGTGCTGTTCCAGCAAGAGGCGATTGCAGAAGGTCTCGTCATCCAACCCGGTGGCGCTGACCTTGGGAAATGCGTAGAACGCACCTTTCGGCTCGAACGTAGGCAATCCGATCTGGTTGAATCCGCTGACGATCAATTTACGGCGCCTGTCGTACTCGGTGAGCATCTGCTGCACATGCGATTCACCGCTTTGCAGCGCCTCGAGCGCTGCGTACTGTGACATGGTCGGCGCGGACATCACCATGTACTGGTGTACGCGCAGTAATCCCTTGATCAGGCTTTCCGGTCCGGCGGCGTAACCGATACGCCAGCCGGTCATGGCGTAATCCTTAGAGAATCCTCCCAACAAGAGCGTGCGATCGCGCATTTCCGGCAGCGCTGGGAAGCACACGTGTTTCACCCCGTAAACCAGGCGGTCATAGATTTCATCAGAGACCACGATGAGGTCATGTTCTTCAGCGATCTTGGCGACCTTGAGCAAATTTTCGCGGCTGGCAACCGCCCCGGTAGGGTTGTTGGGATAGCCCAGCAGGATGGCCTTGGTGCGCGGGGAGATGGCTGCCTTTATTTCGTCCGGATCGAGGTCAAAATTGTTTTCCATGCGGCTGGGAACTTCCACCGCCACACCGCCTGCCATGATGGCTGATGCCTGGTAGGAGACGAAGCACGGTGTGGGGATGATCATTTCCTCGCCGGGGTTGAGCAGCGCGATGGCTGCCAGATTGAGCGCTTCTGACCCACCCACGGTGATCAGGATCTCGGTTTCGGGGTTGTAATACAGCCCGTACATCTTTGTCAAATGCTCTGCCAGTGCTCGGCGCAACTCGATAATGCCGTAATTGGACGTGTAATGTGTATCTCCCCGTTCCAGCGAACGGATCCCCGCTTTTAGAATCGGTTCGGGTGTGGTGAAGTCCGGTTCACCGATGCCAAGAGAAATCACATCCTTCATCGTGGCAGCGATATCAAAGAACTTCCTGATCCCTGAAGGTTTCAAACCTGAAATCCGGCGGGAAATGTAACGATCGCTCATTTATTCTCCTTGGTGCTGTATGATGCCGGCTCCACCGCTGGCGTGTACCTGCCAGGTGTCAGACTCCGGGTCGTACGTCAGCCAAAAAACATTCTGTCCCTCGCAAATCACCTGGTATGACCTGCCGGTCGGGGTTTGACGCGCCTCAAGTATCTCGGTCACCGTTTGCCAGCGCTCATCGTGCCACACTTCCAGCGGCCGCCCGGGGTAAGCGTGTTCCGCGCGGCAGCGTACCAGGTCTTTCATACCTGCACTTGCGCGTTATCCCCGAGGTTCACCTGGTCAGCCTGACCAGTATAAGTCACGTCGCAGCCGATGAGGGAACCTTCGATGATTTTATTTTCGATTATCGTTCGCGCGTCCACGATCGCATTGCTAATTACCACATTCTTAAGAATTGCATCTTTGCCAATGGAAACGTGCGGTCCGATGACGGAAGACTCGACCCGCGCGCCTGGTGCAATGTACACCGGCGGGATGACCGCCACGCCCGCGGGCAGATCTGCCTGAGCGCCGATGGGAAGCCCTTTGCCGAGCAGGTAACGGTTGGTCTCCAGCACCGCTGTTGGAATGCCGGCATCCAGCCAGGTGGAAACCATCTCCCGGCGCATTCTGCCGCCTTGCTCAATGTAGATGTTGATCGCGTCTGCCAGGAAGTACTCACCTTTCAGACTCTTGCGGCGCTTCATCTGCTCGACTATCGCAGCCAGCAGTAAACTCGCTTCTTTAAAGAAGTAAAAACCGACCACCACCATGTTATTATCGAGCGAGGTAGGTTTTTCCACCAGCCGAGTGGCAATCTCCCGGGTGTCCACCTCGATCACACCAAAGCGGCGCGGGTCGTCCATCGGTTTGACCCAGGCTACCGCGTCCATAGGTTCGGAGGGTAAAAAGGCAAGGTCAGTCTCGATCAAGGTGTCGGAAAAGGCGATCAACACAGGTCCATCCAGGAATTCACGCGCCTGCCACAAAGCCTCAGCTTGCCCGCGCATCTCCTGTTGGACAACAAAATGCACCGTCTTGTCGGGGTGCACCTCTTGCATGTACTTTTGGATCAGGTCGCCCTGGTTTGGGCTGATGATGAACACGAACTCAGCATGTTCAAGCCCTGGAAGACTGTCAAACTGATGCAGCGAATAATCGAGCACAGTCCTGCCAGCCAAGGGCAGCAGCGGTTTGGGGCGGCTCCATGTGAGCGGGCGCATGCGCGAGCCCCAGCCAGCCATCGGGATGATGATCTTGTAATTCCTGCTCATCGGTACCTCCGGGTTGATCCTTGCCGATTTAAACAATTTCTCTCTGCTCCATTTTACAACAGGCGCGCGATTTGGTCGATTGAGAATGCACAGCATTGTATCAGCTAAATATCATAAAAAAGCCCCTCCAGTGAGGAAGGGCTCAACGCAATAAGGAGGGTCAGAGCCGCGCAAGCGTGGTGACGGCAGGCACGCGATTGAACATCCAGAAAGACAGCGGGAAAGCCAGCCCCAGGGTCACCAGCGAGAGCAGCCATGCCAGCAGCGTCCACACCAGGCTGAACCAGAAGCCGATCACCAGGAAGTACAGCGCTCGCAGCAGAAAGGGGTGCTGTTCCAGCGGTCTCTGGCGGATCACCTGCGTGCCGTCACGGTTCTCGAGTACAGTGGTCACGCGGGAAGGCTTCAGTGTCATAACCTGCGGGGTGCTGTTGATCATCGCCAGCCCCAGCGGCAGACCGATGATGGTGAGATTGAAGAACCAGGCAGCGACCACCCAGATCAACCCTAACCACCAGCCAACGAAGATGAACCACAGAATTCGGATGAGCAGCCCCGGCCCGGATTGCATGGTTTCGAATTTTACATTTTGCGCGGTCATATATCATTCTCCTTTAGTTAATCCATATACGCATAAGATTCTCCTGGGATGCAGGAGTTTTATTAGAATTTTCTATATTTACATGGATTGTGGAGAGCGCTTATGCCAGTCCGTAACACCCTGGTAAACGTGCGCCGCCCGGAAGAGGGTTTCTTCGTGAAAAGGTGCTCCGAGAAATTGGATGCCCACAGGCAAGCCGTTCGTGTCGAATCCCACTGGCAGCGCCAGCCCAGGCACGCCTGCCAGGTTGATGGGCAGCGTGAACACATCCTCCAGGTACATTGCCAGCGGGTCGCCGCTGTGCGAGCCCAGTTGAAATGCGGTGGAAGGCGCTACTGGGCAAGCGATCAGGTCCACTTGCTCGAAGGCACGGTCAAAATCGCGCTTGATCAGCGTGCGCACCTTTTGCGCCTGACCATAGTAAGCATCATAATAACCCGCGGATAGGGCGTAGGTGCCCAGCATGATGCGGCGTTTGACCTCAGGTCCAAACCCGCTGCCGCGCGTCTTTCTGAACATCTCCCACAGGCTGTCAGTTGGCTCACGCAGACCGAAGCGCACGCTGTCATAGCGAGCCAGGTTGGCGGAAGCTTCAGCCGGGGCGATGATGTAGTAGACCGGCAGGGCATACTCGGTGTGCGGCAGGCTGATGTCGACGATCTCGGCGCCCAGGCTGCGCAGCGTGTCGATCGCCTCGAGCACCCGCTGCCGAACCTCGGGCTGGATGCCCTCAATGAAGTACTCTTTAGGGATGCCTACGCGCAACCCCTGCACCCCATCAGCGTCTGACAGTTCGATCTTCTGTACAGGCTTATCCGCGCTGGTGCTATCCAGCGGGTCGACACCCGCCATGATCGAGAACAATAACACCGAGTCCTGTGCGTCACGCGTGAACACGCCCATCGAATCAAGCGAGGAGCCGTATGCCACCAGACCGTAGCGCGAAACCCGCCCGTAAGTGGGTTTGATGCCCGTGACCCCGCAAAACGAAGCCGGCTGCCGGATCGATCCGCCTGTATCGGAGCCGACCGCAGCAGGCACCATGCACGCAGCCACAGCCGCGGCGCTGCCGCCGGAGGACCCGCCTGGGACGCGCGACGTGTCCCAGGGGTTCAGGGTCGGGCCGTAAGCCGAGGTTTCAGTGGAGGAGCCCATGGCAAATTCATCAGTGTTGGTTTTGCCCACCACGATGGCGCCGGCGTCAATCAGGCGCTGCACCGCGGTGGCGGTAAATGGTGCCACAAAATCATCCAAAATTCGCGAACCGCAGGTGCAACGCATGCCAGCCACTGTGATGAGGTCCTTGACCGCGATCGGCAGCCCCAGCAACGGGGGCAGTTCATCCATACTGCCAGAACGCGCTTTCAGGTACAGCGCGTCAGCCTCATCCGCCTGTCTGAACGACCGTTCAGGTTCCAGCGTGATGAAAGCGTGCAACCTGGGCTCCAACGCTTCTATGCGCCGCAGGTGCGCGGACATTAACTCACGGACCGAAAAGTCTCCCCTTCGCAGGCCGGCGAGCATCTGCCAGGCGGTCAATTGCACAAGGTCCGGGTTCATTCAAGCACCGGAGGCACGCGGAATTGGTTTTTCTTTTGCGCGGGAGCGTCTGCCAGTACTTCGATAACCGGCAAGGAACGCCGAGGTTCATCGGAACGAAGCCTTCCCGCGCCGGGCAGCACGCTGGAGGTCGGCGGGATCCCTTTGGTATCAAGTTCCTGCAGCCGCGCCACATGCTCCAGGATGGCGGAGAGCTGCTGGCGGTACTGTTCCTTTTCCGCTTCGGTAAGCTCGAGGCGCGCCAGGTTGGCGATGTGTTCGACTTCATCCATGGATAATTTCATGCTCACAATTATAACCGAGAGGTTCACCCTGATTAATTTGTATTGTGAGAGAAAAATGCCTATACTATATTTACACATTTTGGAAACAGGAGGTTACACATGCCAAGCATAATTGATATTGAAGGGATTGGTCCCGTCTATAAAAAGAAGTTAAAAGCTGTGGGCATTGCCACAACCGAAAAACTGCTAGAGGTCGGCGGCACCCCCAAAGGTCGCAAAGACCTGGCGGAAAAAGCCGGAATTGACGAGACCCTCATTCTGGAATGGGTCAACCTTTCAGACCTCTTCCGCATCAAGGGTGTCGGCAGTGAGTACTCTGATCTGCTCGAAGAAGCCGGCGTGGACACAGTGGTTGAGTTGAGCAAACGCGTGCCTGCCAACCTGTTCGCGAAAATGGCGGAGATCAACGCAGCCAAGAAACTCGTACGCAAGATGCCGGTCGAGACGCAGGTTGCGGACTGGGTGGATCAGGCTAAGAAACTCCCACGCCTGGTAAGCTATTAGAAGAATTCGGTTCGTCATAGGGTGAGAGTGACTCTCACCCTATTTTCATATTAGAATGGAGCGCATGAAGATCATAACCCTCGCCTCCACCAACCCTGTAAAAGCTGCCGCCGCTCTGGAAGGCTTTACGCGCATGTTCCCGCATGCGATGTTCTCCATTCAACCGGTGAGCACCACGCTAGCATTGCCTTCGCAACCCTCGACCGACGAAGTAACGCTGGATTGCGCCACAAAACGCGCGGCCAACATACGCGAACTTGCACCTGAGAGTGACTACTGGGTGGGTATTGAAGGCGGCATCGCTGACTGGTCGATCGGCATGGGCGCGTTCGCCTGGGTGGTCGTGCTTGACCGGACGGGGCGGATGGGGCGCGGCCGCACCGGCGAGTTTTTCCTGCCAGAGAGCGTGGCCGCGCTGGTGCGGCAGGGCATGGAATTGGGGGAAGCCGATGACCGAATTTTTTCGCGAAATAATTCAAAACGGGGCAGCGGCGCGGTCGGGTTGCTCACCAGAGATGTGATCGACCGGGCTGGGTTGTACATCCCAGCGGTCGTTTTCGCGCTGATCCCTTTTTGCAATCCGGAGCTGTACCCGTGATGCTTTTCTTCGCCCGGCATGGCGAAAGCATCGCCAACACCGGAAACATCATCTCTAATCGCGACCTGGCTCATCCTCTCACTCCAACGGGCAGGCAGCAGGCTGAGCGGTTGGCGGAAAGATTAGCTGATGTTGGTTTAAATTGGCTCTATTGCAGCCCTGTGCCGCGCGCGCTCGAAACCGCCACCATCGTATCGCGTGTGCTTGATCTGCCGCTGACCACCGCTGAGGCTTTGTGCGGGTTTGATTGCGGGGTGTTGGAAGGGCGCTCAGACCCATTTTCGTGGCTGCGTTTTTCGCTGATCCTGCGGCAATGGTTTGACAGAAAGCGAGTGACTAAACGCTTTCGGGGTGGCGAGAGTTTTCTGGATGTACGGCAGAGATTCGCGACCTTCATGGCTGACCTGGTCACGCGCCATGCTAGCCCCGAAGAACGCGTTTTATGCATCACGCATGGCGGCACGCTGCATATCGGCTTGACCGGGCTGCTCGGCGATCTGCCGTTCGAGCAAGTCATCGGCTGGTCAATCCCATACACCTCGGTAATATCAACTGAATTCAAAAACGGGAAATTCGTGCTGGCTAGCCGGGATGAGGTTAGGCTTCACCCGGAATGATCAAACGCTCAGAATACCATTGCAAATAATCACTCACATGTGCTGACCAATAGCTTTCCTCGTGCCGTCCATCAAATTCATGGTAGTCAAAGGGGATCCCATTCTCCTCAAGGAAGGTTCTGAAAGCCTGCACGAATGCGCGGTCGTCGTCTTTGCTGCCCATATCTATCAGAATATACGGCAGGTCGTCCACCAGCGCCGCTTCGCTCAGCGCCCGGCTGATGCGCGTTTCCTCGCCGTAGAACAAAGGAGTGCTGTGCGCGCCCACCACACCGAATAGTTCGGGGTAGGCAAAGCCCAGGTAAACCGCCCAGTTGCCCCCGCGTGAGAGCCCGCCTACCGCCCGGCAGCCGCGCTCGGCGCAGGTTGCGTAATTAGCATCGATATACGGGACCACATCCCCGATCAACGCTTCATCGAAATTCGAGTCTTCCGGACCGGGCGTCCAGGTGATTTCGAAGGGCATCACAATGATGAGCGGCTGGATGGTCCCCAGGTTGATTAATTCATCTGCAGCGCCGCTCAAACCCAGGCGCACCCATTGGTCATTGGTCGCCGCCTGACCATGCAGCATATAGAACACGGGGTATTCTGTTGCAGCATCCGTGTCATAACAAGGGGGCAGGTAGACTTTTGTGCTCACCGGGCGGTTGAGTAGGTCGGTAGGGATTTCAATGTCGAGGATTGTGCCATGGGTCTCCCGGCAGGGTGTATGCGTGGGGGTTGAGGTGGAGGTTGGTATGATCGCTGCATACTGCGTGGAGGTGGCAGCGGGTTGGGATGTTGGTAAATTGAGAGTAGGTAGTAAGGTCGGTGCCATCTGTGCGGTTGAACGGCAACCCGGCAGCAGGAGGAGAATGGTTGAAATTATCGCAACAACGATCACACGGCGCATTAGTCTTACACGCGCTCCTTTGGCATACAGATTTCTTGACTTATACAGCCGGTTCGGATTATACTCTACTCGCTCGGGGTGTAGCGCAGTTGGCAGCGCACCGCGTTTGGGACGCGGGGGTCGGCGGTTCAAGTCCGCCCACCCCGACCAATAAACTGGTGGATTTGTTTTTATAATTTCCGCAGCAAGCTGGCGGAGTATTACGCAAAAATAAGTGCGTCAGCCGCCTCAAAGCTTGGAACCGGCGCAGCAAG
>JBCFBD010000169.1:0-1640 GCA_038562455.1 Anaerolineaceae bacterium
CATGATCACGGGGGCGGCACAGGTGGATGGAGCGATCCTGGTGGTGAGTGCGCCGGACGGAGCGATGCCGCAGACGAAGGAACACGTGCTGTTGGCACGCCAGGTAAATGTGCCGGCGATCGTGGTATTTTTGAACAAGATCGACATGATGGATGACCCGGAGCTGTTGGAGTTGGTGGAGCTTGAACTGCGCGAAATGCTGACGGAGTACAAATTTCCTGGGGACGAGATACCGATCATACACGGTTCAGCGTTGAAGGCATTGGAAAGCACCTCGACGGACCCGAATGCGCCGGAATACCAGTGCATCAATGCGTTGATGGATGCAGTGGACAACTACATCAAAGAACCCTTACGTGAACTGGACAAGCCGTTCATGATGCCGGTGGAAGATGTATTCTCGATCAAGGGACGCGGGACGGTAGTGACGGGACGAATTGAACGTGGTCAGGTCAAAGTGGGGGAAGCGGTGGAGATCATTGGCTTGCAGGAGAAGAGCATGAACTCGGTGGTAACCGGAGTGGAGATGTTCCACAAGCTGTTGGACGCGGGTATTGCAGGCGACAATGTGGGTCTGCTGCTGCGCGGGATTGACCGGGATCAGGTGGAACGGGGCATGGTGATCGCCAAACCAGGCAGCATCACCCCGCACACGACCTTTGAGTGCACGGTTTACATTCTGAAGCGGGAAGAGGGAGGACGGCACAGTGCGTTTTTCAGCGGATACCGTCCGCAGTTCTACATCCGCACGATGGATGTGACTGGGGATGTGACCCTGCCAGAAGGAGTGGAGATGGTATTACCCGGTGACAATGTGACCGGATTGAAAGTGAAGTTGATCACGAAAGTTGCGTTGGAAGAGGGTTCCCAATTTGCCATCCGCGAAGGTGGATTGACGGTTGGCGCTGGTGTGATCACCAAAATTATTGAGTAAGAAATTAATGGAGGAATGCATGGTCGCCCTTTTTATGGGGCAACCATGCTGAAAGAATAAAATGGCATCGAAAAAGAAAGATGTTCGACCTGTAATTCATCTGGCGTGCACAGATTGCAAAGAGCGAAATTACACAACCGTGAAAAATCGTCGTAATGATCCAGGCCGCCTGGAGATGAAAAAGTATTGCCCTCACTGTCGCCAACATACGCAGCATCGTGAGGTTAAGTAAGCGAGTGATCTAAGAACCCTTAAGGGCTTTGAGACTGCCAACTTACCTAGGTCAGTAGCTCAATTGGCAGAGCACCGCTCTCCAAAAGCGGGGGTTGTGGGTTCAATTCCTACCTGACCTGTTTGAACAGGATTAACGCCGTCGCAAAGGCGGCGTTTTAGCCACAAGTAAGGAGATGAGAAAATGACAGTAAACAATAAAAAACCTTCAATTTTCCAGAAGATCAAACGCTTTTGGCAGGAAACAATTGGTGAATTACGCAAAGTAACCTGGCCTACTCCAAAGGAAGCTTGGGATTTAACGAAAGTTGTATTGATTGTGACTGCTCTCATGTCCGCTTTATTAGGTGTGATGGATTTTGCCTTCTCACGGTTCATCGGCTTTTTGGTGACGATATAAACGAAGAATTGACTTTGCTTGGCAGGGAACTTTAATGGTTGCGTTCGATAACGACAATGACATAAATGAATATGG
>JBCFBD010000086.1:0-9232 GCA_038562455.1 Anaerolineaceae bacterium
AAGTCCTGTATAACGAATAAAAATGAGCAATAGTTGCAGGATGAATTGTTGGAGCAATAAATACACTAAAACAATCCTTATTAGAGTTCTTTTTATGATTTCCTAGGTGACGAGGAACTGTCTCTCCTTCCATCTCAAACTGTGTGGCACCAGTTGATAGAGTAACTTCAACTGTAAGATCAAAATCCTTGTATTCACAAACAATATCCGCCTTGTTTCCTGGGGCATGACTGAGTGGCATACCCTCATCATCTAGCCCAAAATTTCCTCTAATTCTCCCGTCATCCAACATTACAAATGCACGCCAAGTATTCCATTCCATGAAAAGCGAAGGCTCAATTAAGTCATTTGAATGAATTTCGTTATAAACATCAATAATATCTGAATATTTTTCGTAAGTATGTAAACTTGTTTCTTGATCTTGAATTAGCTTTGTTAAATTCTCGTCGGTTATCGATTGTTTTATAACTTTTAAATCGTAAATTGATTTCTTGCGTAAATCCAATACGGAATAAAATTTTGAGTTACCCAAAATATAATTTGTCAATGAGTCTTTGTCGTCAGTTAATAATTTTGGTAACTCCGAACTATAAAGGTATTCTTTGTATTTGTATTCGTCATTAACGAATATGGGTTCTCTTGGAACTGATTCCAAAATAAAAAGTATTTCCTCAACTTTTTTATTATCAATTGTAATTTTTCTCGAACGGCTACTTTTTATTGAAAATAGTTTGGTCTCTCGTAAATATCGAATGGCAGCATCTGCATAGTCTTTATGATTTGCTTTCTTTGTTTTAATAAAATGCTCTTTCGAATCATCATTTGATTGTCGAGTGCCTGTTTCGCCTTCTTGCATTAGATCGGAATATGTATATTCAATCTCTCGTGTAAAGATATTATCAAATGCCCTTTTATAATTGGTATGGGTTTTATATAAATCATTAATTTCCTGTCTGAAATCAATGATTTTTTGTTTAATCAATTGATATTTGTCGATATTTGTAAGCTGCATTACAAACGCGGCAATCTCGTCCTTTGATAATCCATCTAATTCATATATCAATCTAATTAATTCCAGATATGGTCTTACCGAAAATTTTTTACCTTTATCAGTATGAAAAGGAGAAGGAAGTTGAAATTTTAATAATTGTCGTGTGAATGCCTCTGCTGGAAACTCACCTTTGATGTAACCCTCTCCGGCTCTCGTTAATAGAATTTCTGGCTTCAAATCTACTAATCCTAATGCTTTGGGTCCCCTTGTGATTCTATCCCTAGCTTTCAAAGCCAAGTCACCGTTTGTACTCCCACTAAAAAAATCTGACTCGGAAAGTTTCTCGTAAAACTGCTTTTGCAATGGTATATTACCAGACCAACATTGATGTGAAAAATTATTGACTAAAACTAGAATTTCTCCTTTCATTTTATAAGGAGATCTAGGGGAAGTAATAAAGAATAAGTTAGGTTTCCCGTTAATGCTGCCCATTTTAGTTATCCCTCCCAGAAGACATGTTCATTTGGTAGCGCAGAAGACTTGCCCTGTAATATGTCCGTACCATTTTCGAGATATTGATTTATCCGATCTCGAGCAAATTCTAAAGCTCGCGGTGATATATCACATCCAATAAAATTACATCGATTTTTAATTGCCGCAATAGCTGAGGAACCCGCACCCATAAACGGGTCGCAAATCGTGTAACCTTCTTGTGCACTAGCAAAAATCATAGCCTGGAATAACTCAACAGGTTTCTGAGTTACGTATTTTGCGTTATGGATTCTCTTAAATCTCCAAACATCTGGAAAACTATGATTTCGAATTTTCCTATTGTTACCATTAGTAGCAAAAATTATATATTCGTGACGTCTTCTATAATAATGACCCATTCCCAGATTTACTTTATCCCAAGTGATGAGATTTTTTACTTCAAAATACTTTCTGACAATTGGTCCTAGACTCAAGAGTGAATAAGAATCAAACATAATATAAATATGGCCAATGTCTGTTTTTAAGACTCTTTTGCATTCTGCTAAGAATAGATTGTAATTAGGCTCGCTATCCTCAAATTCCTTAAACCATTTTCCATTTGTTTGACCCTTTTCGCTATATTTTCCTACAATTCTTCCTTTTCCTAACATCAATTTATTATTCATACCAGAATATGCCGGATCAGTTACAATCACATCAACGCTGTGAGAAGGCAGACTCATTAAGAAACGAATAGAATCATCTTCTTTAATTGCGATGGTTTGGCTATCAAAATTAAAAATATGTCTACTACCTTCATACTCATTAGAGATAGTTTGTGGTGGAGAAAATAATGCAAGTTGTTCTTTTATGAGCGGCATAAGGTCTCTTGCTTTGTCCATTTGTTTAGATAAACTAGTTTCAAGAATTTCTTTTTATATATGATTATACTTAGATATAAATT
This sequence comes from Anaerolineaceae bacterium, assembly GCA_038562455.1. Lineage (GTDB taxonomy): Bacteria > Chloroflexota > Anaerolineae > Anaerolineales > Anaerolineaceae > UBA6107. The sequence continues at coordinate 2,427 of JBCFBD010000086.1, forward strand.
ATTGGATTCTGTTTGGATTCTGTTTTAATGAAATCTACATTTTTTACTAAACGCCTTTTCGACCTGCTCGTCAGCCTGCTGCTGCTCATCGTCCTTTCACCGGTGATGCTGGTGACCGCGGTGCTGGTGCGCGTCAAGCTGGGCAGGCCGGTGCTCTTCAGCCAGGAACGCCCGGGGCTGCACGGCAAGCTGTTCAGGCTTTTCAAGTTCCGCACGATGCGCGACGCGGTGGATCACACGGGCAAGCCGCTGCCCGACGAGCAGCGCCTGACCAAGTTCGGGCGCTTCCTGCGCGCCTCCAGCCTCGATGAGCTGCCCGAGCTGGTGAACGTGCTCAAAGGCGAAATGAGCCTGGTGGGGCCGCGCCCGCTGCTGACTGCATACCTCGAACGTTACACCCCCGAGCAGGCGCGCCGGCACGAAGCGCTGCCGGGCATCACCGGCTGGGCGCAGGTGAACGGGCGCAACGCGCTCACCTGGGAGGACAAGTTCCGACTGGACGTGTGGTACGTGGATCATCAATCTTTCTGGCTCGACCTCAAGATCCTGTTTCTCACACTATGGAAAGCGCTCAAGCGCGAAGGCATCAACGCGCCCGGCAGCGCGACCGCGCCCGAGTTCATGGGCTCGGACGGGGATACACCGTAGGCTTAATCAGTCTCATACCCCAAAAAACACAAAACCCGGAGCGAATTCGCCCCGGGTCGGTTTTTTTTCATTGCGACCTCAAGGAATGTCCAGGGGGTAAATCAAGCCGGCGGCGAGGTCCGCCGCGACGCGGTTGAAATTATCCACCTTGGCGATAGTGACCACCTGGTCGTTATTGTTCACCGCAATCACCACCCGCGCGCCGGCAGTCTGCCCGCCTGTGCCCGCCAGCGCCTGCGGCAGTAATTCCTGCAGCGCAGGGAGAATATCGAAATCAAGGATGGCAGTGTAGCGCTCATCCGTCGCAACGGACAATCCCACCAGGTAAACGTTGTTGAAGATTCGATCTTCAAGACTAATCAACCGGTCAAGCACTTCGGGCGTGGAGATGGCGGGGTCAATGTAATAAGTGTTGACGAAGTGCAACGCCAGGTTGTTGATCTGCGCGTCCCAGGCATCAATTCCCGCCCGCATCGATTCCTGTGCGAGCAGTGGGAAGTAGACGATCGGCGCGTAGTAAGGCGTGCACTGCCCGCACACGTAGCGCGCTCCGTTCTCGAAGGCGTCTGCTTTTTCTGCGCTCATCACCGAATCGGTAGGTACCAGCGCCGCGGAACGCCAGTCCCAAGCGATCTGCATGGCGAGGAACCCGCCCATGAACGAAAGGTCCTCACCTGTCGCGCGGATCACCGATAAATTGGGCAACGTGGAATTCTCGATATCACCCACTACGATGAACTGTATGGCGGGAGATGCCGCGACGAGGTCAGAAAGGTTGGCAGGTTCAGCGAGGAAGACGATCACCTTCGTCTCTTCGCCCTGCGCGGGGAGTTCTGGAGAGGTGAGGGACTCGATCGAGAGCTCATTTTCCGCGCCGAAAGCGCTCAGGTAAGCACTCAATTCATCATCAGCCTGTCCGGCGATGTCCACCAATATGAGTTTCCTCGGAGTTGTGGTCGGTACTGCGGTAGCCACCTCGGTAGGCGTGACCGCGGGAGCATGTGTGGGCGGAGGTGGGGTATCAGTGGGCCGCGCGCAGCCGCTAAGAGCGAGCACCAGGCTGGCTGTTACAACCAAAAGCATGGGTAAACCGGAATAGGGTCTCTTCAACATGGGCTAATTTTACCTTAGTTGCCTCAAACAACGAGTGTATTATAATAATGTCATGATCTCCTACCCGATCCCAGGTCGCGACACACTGGAAATCAATCACCTGGTATGCGATGTAAACGGCACGCTCGCTCATGACGGTGAGTTACTGCCCGGTGTGGCTGAAGCTTTCGATCTGTTGAAGGAGCACGTAACCATCCACCTGGTGAGCGCGGATACGTTCAATCGCTTAAGCGAACTGGAAAAGACGCTGGCAGGCAGTGTAAGCAAATTCTACAATCTCACCGCAAGCAGTGAAGCTGAACAGAAGCTGGAGTACATCGAATCGCTGGACGACCCCGGCGTGATCGCCATCGGGCAGGGCACCAATGACCGGCTGATGCTCAAGGGAGCCGCGCTGGGGATTTGCGTGCTCTCAAAAGAAGGCTGCGCAGTCGAAACGCTGTTGAGCGCTGACATCCTCATGCCGGATATCCAATCCGCACTTGACCTGCTCCTCCACCCTGATCGACTGAAAGCGACGCTGCGTCAATGAGCGAATTCCCACAGGAACCGACACCGGTTACCGGACGAAGCCGCATTGATGAATCCCGCCGCAAACGGCGGCAACGGCTGCTGGTACCCAGCGGCAAAAGTGAACGCGCGCTGTACCTGAACGAGATTGCCAAGCGCCTGGTGCCGGGTGTCGAGTACTTCGCGTTTTCCCTCGTCGCCGGGTTGGTGATCGCTGCCGGCATCCTGTTCGACAGCCCCGCTTTGCTGATCCTGGGAGCGCTGCTAGCGCCTTTTATGGCGCCCGCGGTCGGGCTGGGTTTCTCCACCGTCATCGGTTCGCTCTCCTTTTTCTTACGCTCAACCGGTGCGCTACTGATCGGCGCGCTGCTGGTGTTCGGCAGCGGCGCTCTCGCCGGTTGGATCTCGGGATTGTTCCTCGAAGTCCCTCTGAGTGAAGCGCAGCGCTTCACCTCCTTCACGGTGCCGGATTTCCTGCTGTTGACCGTTGGCGCGGTGCTGGCGATCTACCTCACCATTCGCGTGCCCAAGCAGCGGTCGCTGGTCGCCAGCGTGCCATTGGCTTACGAGATCTATGTGCCCGTCGCAGTGGCTGGCTTTGGGCTTACCTCCAGCTATGCTGATTTCTTCCCGAGCGCGTTATGGACTGCGCTCATCAATGTTGCCTGGGTCATTCTGGTGGGTACCATCACCCTGGCGGTGCTCAAAATGCGCCCGTTCAAATTGTTCGGTTATGCGTTGACCGCGGCGATCATGAGCGCTGCGCTATACGGTCTCTATATCACCAGCGCGTTGGGCTCAGCTGTACAGTTGCAGATAGAGCCTTTCGTTACACGCACCCCGAAGGTTGAGACCACCGAGGCAGCCGCTAACCCCACCAGAACGCAGCCTGTCGCCACACCCGAACTTACTGCTACGCCAAGCATGACCCCGGAAGTGACAAACACACTTGCCCCTACGCGAACTCCTACGTTAACGATCACCCCTAAACCCACCCCGGTTTGGGCGAAAGTCTTCAGCGCTACCTACAGCGGTGTGCTGGTGAGGAAAACTCCCGGGTTCAGCGGAGAGTACCTGACCAGCCTATCAAACGACTCACTGGTCCAGGTGCTGCCCGAAGTGGAACTGGTGGATGGCGCGTACTGGGCGCACGTATTGCTTGAAGACGGGCGGGATGGATGGATGGTGCGCAATCTGCTGATCACCGCCACCCCGGTACCCGGCTGGTAATCCCCAAACAAATCAATTTGGAGTAAATAATGACGATCCATTTTGGAACAGATGGCTGGCGCGCAGTGATGTCCGATACGTTCACATTTACCAATTTACGCCTGGTCGCTCAGGCGATCGCGGACGCTGTGGCGTCGCCTGAGTGGATCAACGGCACCACTCTGGAGGTAAAGCCCGATCCGCGCAAGATGGTGGTTGGTTTCGACACACGTTTCCTATCTGACCGTTATGCCACCGAAGTGGCGCGCGTGCTAGCAGGCAATGGATTCACTGTTCTGCTCGCACAGGCTGATGCCCCCACTCCGGTCATTTCCCACGCGGTGCTCGCGAACAATGCCATCGGCGGAGTGATGATCACCGCTTCGCACAACGCCCCGCGCTACAATGGGGTCAAGCTCAAATCCGCTTCTGGCGGATCAGCGCTGCCCGAGCAATGCCGGCGGGTCGAGATCTACCTAAACGACAACGAGGAACGTGGTCGCGGACCAAACCTGATGGACGTGGACCAGGCGCGCGAATTGAAATTGATCCAGCGCTTCAATCCCATCCCGGCGTATTATGAGCACCTGAGAAAATTGATCGATTGCGACATCATCGCCGAGAACCCGCAGCGCTTTGTGATCGACTCGATGTACGGGTCCGGGCGCGGGGTCATCCGCGGATTCTTACAAGGGTCGGGCTGCGAGATCAGCGAAATCCGCGGCGAAATGAACCCGGGGTTCGGCGGGGTGCACCCTGAACCGATCCGCCATTACCTGGGTGCGCTGGCGGGGGCGATCGGCGCAGGTATGGGCAATTTCGGTATCGCCACCGACGGCGACGCCGACCGCATCGGCGCGATGGACGAGCGTAGCAACTTCGTCGATCCCCACAAGATCATGTCGCTGGCGCTGCGCTACCTGGTGGAAAAACGCGGCCTGACCGGCTCGGTGGTGCGCACCGTGTCAACCACGCGCATGATCGACCGTCTGGCCAAGCAATATGGGCTCACGCTGCACGAGACCCCGGTCGGATTCAACCACATTGCCGATTACATGCTCAAGGAAGAGGTGCTGATCGGCGGCGAAGAGTCGGGCGGTATTTCGTTCCAGGGCCACATTCCCGAAGGCGACGGCGTTTTGATGGGCCTGTTGCTGATCGAGATCGTGGCTTCATCGGGGACGACGTTATACGAATTGGTGGAAGATCTGTTGAGCGAGGTAGGCCCGGCCTTTTACGAGCGCCGCGACATTCGCCTGCGCCACCCGGTCTCCAAAAAGGCGATGACCCAGCGCCTGCAAGATGAACTGGCGCGCGCCAGGCGTGCGGGCAACGGGCTTTGCGTTCTGCTGCTGGACCTCGATTTCTTCAAACACGTCAACGATATGTTCGGCCATGCCGCCGGAGATACCGTCCTGCAGGAGGTTGCAGCCCTGTTGAAGTCCTCTCTGCGTTCCACGGACTTGATGGGGCGTTGGGGCGGTGAGGAATTCCTTTTTGTGTTGCCGGATACGGACCGCAAGGGGGGAATGCGTGCGGCCGAAAAACTCCGCAAGGCCCTGGAGAAACACGCTTTCCTGGACGGACAACTCATCGGGTGTCCCACCGGCAGTTTCGGCGCTCTGGCGCTGGAAACGGACCGGGAATATGACGTCTCCCGCGTTCTCGAAATCGCGGACAACTCCCTCTACCAGGCGAAAGCGGAAGGCCGCAATCGCGTGGTGTTCGGCGGCTGATACGCTTCCTGCCCGCAATCTCCCTTCCCGCTATTTCGGCTTCACGCCGCTATGGGAACCATTTCCTCCGGATTCTCCGTCATACCCATAACGGATCCATTTGCGATGTGTCGCGCCTAGTGCCCGTGGATTCCGGATAATGGCACGAAAGGGAGAAACCTTATCGTACATGACTGTCTCGCGTCCCGGTTGCCAACCCGCAACGGGCGTGAATTGTCTCTGGAGGAAGAGGGGTTCCGATGGGCCGGAGCCGACATTTAAACGTGGACTGCGCTCGCAGTCAGGAAGCGTATTTCTCGAAGATCCGCGCGGCCGTTCACGGCTGGTCGCACGGAAAGGACGCGATCGGGTGTCCCCGCGAAACGTGTGACGAGAACCTCATCACGTACACAATGGGACGCAACATCGTTCTGGAATGCCCGCGGTGCGGCCTCATTTACCGGGGTGACCACGAGCGGCTTCTCGAATATTACGAGTAAATCCTGTTTCGGAACCTCGTTCCGATCAGGTTGTGTGAACAGACGGGGAAAGCAGGTTCGCTTCGAGGGCGGCCTGCTTCCCCTGTGTTTTCCGACTGGCGTACCGTGGACTGAAAGCCGGTGGCCCTCCTCGCGGTCTTTGGGAGTAAGATACCCTTAGAGATTTCCATGGCGCAATGGCTCCCGATTCTGCCGGTTCTTGTTTGTATCTGGACCCTCGTTCCTGCCCCCGCGCAGGCGCGCACCCTTTTCGTCACCCCAACCGGCTCCGGCGACGGAGCCTCCTGGACCTCCGCTCTTTCCAGTATCTCCGCCGCGCTCTGGGCAGCGGATCCGGGAGACGAAATATGGGTGGCTCGCGGCGTCTACGCCGGTGGACACATTCTTTCCCCGGGCGTCAGCCTGTACGGCGGCTTTGCCGGAACGGAAACGAACCGGTCCCAGAGACGCATCACCGAGAATCCCACCGTTTTGTCTGGAGGCTCTCCCATCTTGAGCCTGTACGATGCCGGCCCCGATACGGTAATCAGCGGCTTCCTCCTGCGCGACAGCAACGGCAGCCTGGAGATTCCGGCGTCCGGCGGTCCCGGCATCTACATCGACGGCGGTGCGCCGGTCATACGGGACAATGTCATCACAGGATGCCGCGCATCGTTTACGTATGTATGCGATGACTCTGGCTGCTATTACTTCCCCCTGAATCTGGGCGGAGGAGTGTACGCCAACCAATCGTCACCGGTCCTGGTGAACAACCGGATTCTTGGCAATCAGTCTACGGTGCCGGGCGGAGGCGTGTGTGTTCAGGGTGGGGCGCCGGAAATCGCGTCAAATTGGGTGGAGGGCAACAGGTCGCTCCTGGTGCCCGGTCTGACACTGGGAAGCGGTGGTGGGATCGCGTGCCTCCAGGCCGAAGCCAGTATCACCGGAAACACGCTGGCCTGGAATGTGGCGGACGGCGGTCATGGCGGTGGTATCTTTCTGGTCGGTGAGATCGCCGCTCTACAGGACAACCGCTTTCTGGGAAACGAGGCGGCCGGGAGCGGAGGAGGGGCCTGGATGGAGTCTCCGGCCTCCGACGTGTCTCTGGACGACAACACATTTACGCTGAACC
>JBCFBD010000170.1:0-1609 GCA_038562455.1 Anaerolineaceae bacterium
TTGAACACCATCCAGGCGATCCATGCAAGTGCCAGGCCGCGGATATGACCGCCAGTAGACTCACCAGAAAGGCGGCCAGTCTACGGCGCGTTCTTCAGATATTTATCATAAAACTCAATCGTGCGCTGCATGGCCGCGCTGAAATATTTGGCCAGGTTGTGGTCGTCGCCTTCATATTCGTAGTACTCGACCGTTTTACCGGCATCCAGCAGTTGCTGGTAAAGAGTCTGCGAGGATCCGATCGGCGAAGTGGATTACTCATCTTCCTCGCTAAGAAAACCACGAATGGCTGCCACAAATTTTGGCCAGGCGGCTTCCTGTTCGATCAAGAGGTGATTCTTACTTTCAAGCGTGACGAATTGTGCCTTGGGAATTAATGAGGCTAAAAGTCGGCCTTCTTCAAAGGGAACTGCTTCATCATCACGTGAATGCAATATTAGTGTCGGGGCTATGATCTGAGGTGCGAGATAGCGAACGTCGATACGATGCATTTCGCTCTCCATTCGCACTGCGTTTTTCGGAGACACCGAAATGCGCATCTGCTCTTCCAAAGCGCGTATTTGCTCTATTGGGGCATCAGGAAACAGCTGCATTGCGAATACCTGTCGAAAGGCAGGATTTTCGCGCCCCCATCCAACTCGCATCAAGCTGATCATTAACCGCTCTTCTTCAATCTGCTCCTCGTTTAAACCTCTTTTCAACCAACCCCGAGCATACGCGCCGTGCAAAATCAGACGCGAGACCCTGTCAGGATGACGGGCAGCATAGGCTACAGCGACAGCCCCGGCTTGTGACATGGCAAAGAGTGGGAACCGCTGAAGCCCTATGGCGTTTACCACTACTTCGAGATCACGAATCCAGGCTTCGAATGAAATATCCTCAACATTCCAATCTGATAACCCTGAGCCTCGTTCGTCGTAATAGATCAGCGTATGATCGCGGCTTAATTCCTCCAACCAGTGTATCCATACGGGGCTATCCCAATCATACCCCACGTGACTCATATAATTGGCAACCTTGACCAATGGGGGGCCTTTCCCGGCAATAGCCAAGGCTAAACGAGTCTCATCGAAGCTGGTGGTAAAAGAAACGTGATGCTCCACCTTCCTGCGGTATGCAGGTGAAAGTGGATCGCTTGCTTGATTGGTCGAAGGTGTATGGAAATCAGTCGCGTCGAAGAGTCCCAGTGCTCTTGCTGTGTTAATGGCTTGCGTCCGGCCCTTGACGCCCAGCTTGCTGTAAATCTGACGATTGTACCACTTGACAGTGTGGAGACTCAGTAACAACGCTTTGGCGATCTGTTGATCCGATAGACCGGCTGACAATTGCGCTAAGATCTCTCGTTCGCGTGTTTTCAGGGAAGCCAGTAATTGCTCTTTTTCTTCCATACGTTACTCCCATAGGAAGATACCTATAACCGCAGAGTCGTATGAGTCATCCTACCATACCTGCCCGGCTTTTTCCATTCTTGTTTCCATTCTTTCGAGCGGAGACATCAAGCCTGTTTTTGCCTATGCTTAGAGAGGAACTAAGAATTGTTTTCACCACTTCGCAAAACCCGAAAGAAAGGATATCAAACAATGAATACCAAAACCTCAACATTCATAAA
>JBCFBD010000087.1:0-9047 GCA_038562455.1 Anaerolineaceae bacterium
TATAAGGCTGCCGTCTGTCTGCTTTTCGATCATGTTCACGCGTGTGCCAAACCTATAATCCACCCCCATGCCGCTCAGCTTCGCGGCGAATTGGTCCACAAACGCCTGGAAGCCGCCCTGGTAGGTCGCCAGCTTCGTGGTGCGGGCGTGCAATCGTGCCCACATCCAGGCCATGTTCACTTGCCCGGCGTACTTCTCACTGAACTTGCCTACCACCAACGGCTCCCACATCTCGCGGTAGACCTTTTCGCCGGCGTATTTGCGCATCCACGCAGCTACCGTGGTCTTTTCCATCGGCTGCCAGTTGGTGGTCAGTTTCAGGTACAACCCCACCAATCCAAAACGTATTTTATTAATGCCGTAACCCAAGCCGGGGTAGAGGATAGCGCTGGGGATTGAATCGAAGGGATAGAAATTTCCATCATGGTACATCACGGTTTTAGGGCTTCGCACCAACACTTTGTCTTCCACACCCAGATCGCGGAACAGGCGGAACATGTGCTGGTCGGAGGTGAACCAGTGGTGATAAAACTTCTCCACCGACCAATCCCAACCTGGCTCCCTGAAACCTGCCGCCAGTCCACCTGGGGTGGCGTCGGCTTCAAAGATCGATACCGCATGCCCTGCTTTGCGCAGGTCAAACGCCGCTGCCATGCCGCCAAAACCCGCGCCGATCACCGCAATTTTCATGAACTGCTCTCCTCTGTACTTACGACAACATCAACGACCGTAGTTTCCTTGCGCATGGAATCGCTCCATTTGATGCCGTCACGCGCCATATAATACGCGCCCACCAGCGTCACTGGCAGCCACAGCGCCACATGCAACACCACACCATAGCCCAACGCCTCCGGACCGGATACGCCGAATGCCACCAGCACCGCCTTGGTGACCGCCTCCCAGGTGCCTATATAACCCGGCGCTGAGGGGATGGTCGTTGCCAGGTTGGCGATACCGTTCAGCAGCATCAAGGCGAAGAAACTGACCGTGAAGGTGAAGGCATGCATCACAAACCAGTATTTCACGGTCTCTAATAACCAGATAATGATGGACGTGATGAACACCATCAGGATATTGATCGGTGACCTGAGGGAAGCCAGTCCGTCGAGGAATTTCAGCATGATGCCGGTCGTTTTTTCGCGAATACGTGCTGGAAGCAGGTGATCAATGAACCAGCCCCCCACTCTCACCGTGATCTTAGGGAACATCGCGGCGAGCAGGAAGACAACCAGGGCCAGCGTAAAGATACCCGCCCCGATGAGCGCCAAGCTCTGGATGTTGCCGATGAACCCGGATTCAAAATGCGCAATCTTTGCCAGTGCGGGTAAGTTGAGGAACACGAACCCCAGCATCACCACGCCGTCGAAGATACGTTCAACAATTACGGTTGCCAGTGAAGCGGACACCGGCACGCCTTCCTTGCGTTTGAGCACCACGGCGCGTAGCACCTCGCCGGCGCGCGCCGGGTAGATGTTATTGCCCATGTAACCAATGCAAGTGATAGGGAACATGACCTTGGTGGGGATCTGCTTGACCGGCTTTAGCAGGTAGTGCCAGCGCCAGGCGCGTACCCACAAGCCCACAAAGAAAACCGCCACGCCTGGGAGGATCCACCAGTAGTTGGCGCTTTTCACCGCCTGCCAAAAGTCGCCCAGGTTGAGCCCCTTGAGTGCGAAATACAGAAAGACCGCACTGATGAGCACACCTAGCCAGAATTGCCATCGTTTCATAAAGGTGATTCTACCATGAAGACCTGCCGACACTTCTGTATAATAAGCTTATGGAAGAGGAACCCCGCTTGTATGACCTAATCTTTGCCATCGTGCGCCAGGTGCCGCGCGGAAGAGTTGCCACCTATGGTCAGGTCGCGCGCATTGCCGGGCGCTGCTCCGCACAGATGGTCGGCTTCGCGCTGGCATCACTGGCTTCCTGCAGCGAGCGCCAGAACTTCGAGGAAGTTCCCTGGCAACGCATTATCAACGCGAAAGGAAAGATCAGTCCGCACGGTTTCGGGATGGGCGGTTTCATCCAGCGCCAGCTGCTCGAGGAGGAGGGCGTCGCGTTCGACAGCGAAGGCGTCATCGACCTCGAGCGTTTCGGCTGGAACGGTGTGTTGACCACACCGGTGCGTGACCGCAGAAATCTCATATAACCGCGAGGACCGATCCTGTTTTTCTAATCGAATCCCACGTAAGAGCTGCAGGGAATCTCTTCACCGTCCACCAGGACGAACCATTCGTTGTAACGTTCAACCGGCGGCTGATAACCGCGCAGCAAGGCAGCGTTTTCGGTCAACAAATTGAACGCACGCGACTGGCTGAGGTTGAATTCCTGCCAGGGCAGTGAGGCGGGGTTGTTGGTCACTTTCAGCCGGCAGGCCAGCGCTGCGCCGAGCTTATCGTGCACACCTTCGGGCAGTCCGGTATCAGTGAAATTTGCCAGCAACTGCGGCACGGCATCAGAGGATAGCGCGTTGAGGTAGTTAACATCCAATTCCTCGCCAGCAGCGGCGCGGGCCACATTACGGTTGACGATGAAACCGTCCACGTTAAGCAGCGCCAGGCTGGCGCCGAACCCCACCACCGCAACCAGCAGCGCGAACGCAGCGTGACCACGCCGGCGGACGATCTCCAGCACCACCACCGCCAGGATCAACGCAGCCAGCCAGTAGATAAATACATGGGTGTATGTGCGCAGCTGCGAAAAGCCGTAAGCGTTTTCATACAACATCAACCGCTGCAACGAAGAAGCCAGTATTACCAGCACATTTGTCATCAACAGCACCGAAAGCACCGTGAATCCGGTCTTCGAAAAGCGCGTGGTGGTTTTTGTGACGGTGCCCAGCACCAGGTACATACCCAGGCTTAAAACCGCCACCGCCACCAACTCACCAAACCCTTTGCGAGCGTACTCAGCGTAGGTATAACCGGTCTCATGGATGTTAGCAGTGCCGCCAAACAGGTAGCGCACCTGGATGACCACAAACACGATGAACAGCAGGTTCACTGCCGCCAATACAATTCCGCTTTCAGTCCACCCCAGGAAAGGTTTCATCCATGGTGTGTTAGGCGCAGGCTTTTCGGCTTGCTTTGCCGGGTGGATCGCTTTCAGGTAGACCCCCACCAGTACACCGGTGAAGACCAAAATATAGAACAGCCTGAACAGGTATTCGGGGATCTTTTCGAGATCGAACAGGTTTTTCAGCCAGTCGGCGAAAACCTGGTCGGCAGATGAAAGCAGCACTGCAAACACCGCCACGATGGGCAGGGCGATGAGTAGGCCGCGCAGAATCGGCCAGGCTTTGCTCCAACCGCTTTTTGCGCGCACCTCTTCATCACCTGATGCTTTCTGATTACGGGTAGCCAGCAGCACCGCCCCGGCGAACCCATTGCCGATCACTTTGGCGATCTCCACCACGTAATCGCGTACGCGGTACCAAGGCCAGAAACCATCCAGAAAAGTGGCCGTGAGCAGCAACATCCCCGCGAAGGTCAACAGCACGCTGACCATGCGGGTCATGGTCTCGCTGCGCAGCGCCATCACCGCGGCGAAACCCACGATGATAACGGTGAGCAGGATGCTGCGCCAGTGTGGTTTCTTCCCCTCGCGCCAGGCGAGCAGGTAACCCGCGCCCAGCAGCACAACAATCCAGATGAAGAACGACAGGCTTGCCGATTTGCTCCAGAACAAGAAGTCAAACAACCAGGCAGCTACAAGGGCTGCCAACCAGAACCATTTTTGATATTTAGGCATTTTTCCTCTAGTAGCTCATCGCCAGTGCCAGCACCATGGAAATGATGACAATGATGCCGATCACGGCGAGGATGATTTGCTGCAGACGGGCTTTCTTTTGCTGGGCTATTTTTCGCGAATTTTTCGCCGCAGGTGTCTGCTTTTTCGATTTCGACATGTCTACCTCGCGTAATATGGATGAGTCTAGAAGTTGTACCCTGTCATTTACTATCAATCCCCTTACAAATCCTATCATTTACTGCGCAAAAACAGGGATGTACAAATAAATATGAACAGGAAGAGGGGAAATACAAACTAAGCGTTATCAGGAGCGGCTGCGGGAGTGCTTTCTTTACCAGGCGCGGATTCACCGGTTGACTCTTTCTTATCAGCAGGTTTGGAATCTTCATGCCGGCTGGTGGTATGGGGTGATGCGCCTGAAGGAGAACGGTGGTCAGTGGCGTAGAAACCTGAGCCCTTGAACACGATCCCGACCGGGGTATATACTTTTTTCAGACTCTTCTTACCGCACTCCGGGCACTTGATGAGCGGAGCGTCGCTAAACTTCTGAGTCTGGTCAAATTGAATTCCACAATTGTCGCACCGATATGTGTATACCGGCATAATACACCTCTATTAATAATACATTTTTACAGCGGATGAAATTATAGTCCCTTCAAGGGGGAGGGTCAAGAAGCAGAAAATTGCTAAATGAAAATTGCTAAATGCCGAATAGGTGGCTGACCAGCACCTTGATGCCGATGCCGACCAGGATCAATCCCCCGACCAGTTCCATGCGCTTGCCAAACCGGCAGCCCAGGCGATCACCGATGAGGTAACCTGCAACCGACAACGCGAATGACATCCCTCCAATGATAAGGCTGTTAACCAGGATCGACCCATCGATAAGTGCCAGGCTCAAGCCCACAGCCAGCGCGTCGATACTGGTAGCGATCGAGAGCATCACCAGCGACCCGCCGCGGGTGGGGTCCCCCGGCTGGCATTCAGTCTCATCCTTGCGGCTTTCCAGGATCATCTTGCCGCCCACGTACAGCAAGAGCAGGAATGCCACCCAATGATCGAATGTGGAGATCAAGTCGGCGATCTGCCTGCCCGCCAGCCAGCCGAGAAAAGTCATGCCGCCCTGGAAGAGCCCAAAGTGGAACGCCAGGCGCAGCACCATGCGGGCGGTCTTTTTCATCCCGTTGGTGCCAATGCCCAGCGCGACGGTGAAGCAATCCATCGCCAGGCCGACTGCGATCAAAATGATTTCCCAAATCGTCATCGATGTCTTCCGTAACGAATTGCGATTATAACCCAGCAGGTTAATATATTGGTCATCGAAAAACGCGATGTTTTTCCTGATAGAAAATTTCCCCAAAAAATTTCCCCCATTTCACTTGATAGCGCTTTTCGATTCATGTATAATTCAAACAAATGTTCCATAATCAAAGGGCAGCATGCCGATCGATTACCTGAAATTAAAACAAGAGATCACGAACCTGGGGAATGAAGCACGCGCGCGCGAAGCGGTGATGCAATCTGCGCTCAAGGCGATGCGCGAACAGCTCAACAGCCACGCCACGGACCTGATCGCCCTGCAGAAACTGGTGGAGGAAGAGGCAGCCAAGTCCAAGGGGCTGCGCTGCGCCGTGCCACTGAGCGAGCCGCTCAACGCGCACATCCCCTGCGCGCTGCCCGCGCCCCCCTGCACCATCCTGGCAGCTGACGGTTCGCAGATCAACCCTGACCCCCACGATACCGTGCTATACGGGCTGATCAACATCGGCGTTTTCCGTATGCAGCCCGGCAGCGGGTTGGCGCCGCAGGAGATCACGCACAGCACGCTCATCCACGGCGACCAGCTTTATGCCGGCGGCGCGACCCTGTCAGAAGACCTGGTCGCTCTGCTGCGCGACGTGCAGGAACGCGAGATGCTGGCGGAATTGGCGAAAGACGAAACCGCACCGGTCATCTCGCTCACCGACGGCCCCATCGAGCTGTACCACGAGCCGCGCCAGGAGCAGAAATTCAAAGTGTACTTTGAGCATTATCTCTCCGCGCTGGCAGAACTGGCGCTGCACGATGTCATCACCGTGGGATACGTCAGCCGTCCGCGCGCTGACCTGGTGGTCAAGCTGCTCTCTTTGCCAGATCTAGAGTCTTCGGGCGACGTGAAAGGCATACCCGCCGGATTGACGGACATTGCGCTGTTTTCCACCTTGTTGGTGCCTGGTGAGCGTTCGGCGGTCTTCCGCCTGCAATCCCGCTCCGCCGCGGACTACAAGGATCGCACCGCGCTGCATTTCTTCTACCTGAACGCCGGCACCACGCAGCAGCCCGCCTTCGCCCGCGTTGAGATCCCGCAGTGGGTGGTCGAAAACCCGCGGTCGATCGAACTGCTGCACGCCGCGCTGGTGGAGCAGGCGCGTAACAATCCTACTGCGCCCTACCCCTACCCGCTGCTGCGCGCGCACGAGATCGCCGTGGTCAGGCTGCCCGAACGCCAGCAGGTGACCAGCATGATCGAGGCAGAATTATTGAGGCAGGGCTTTCCGCCCGCCGTCAAGTCGCAAAAACAGGTGAACAAAGAATACTCCGGTAAGAGAAGGATGGGAAGATGACCGCGATACCGATCGGAAGATTACTGCGCGCCAACACCACCGGCTGCGCGATGGGCTGCCGGCTGAACCAGGGCAGCACCCCGGCTTTTGGCGACATGATCCGCATCCCGCTCAATGACGGCAAGCGCATCTACGGGCTGGTGCATGAGATCCACATCGATGATGACGGGCTGGTGCGCCAACTGGTGAGCGCCGAAGTCGCGCCTGAAATCATCGAGGACAACCGACATAACCGCAACGTGCCCATCGAGATGAGCGTGGTCTTCATCGGCTGGGAGGATGAGCTCGGGCGCGTCTTCCACACCCGTGTGCCATACCCACCGCTGACCCTCGACGAGATCTTCCGCTGCGATGATGAAGACATCCTGCGCTTCACCAGCCGCGAACAGCCGGGCTACCTGCGCGCGCTGCTGCGCAATGAAGAGCTGCCCGCCGCTGACCTGCTCACCGCGCACCTCACGCAGGTGCTCAGCCTCTCACGCCACCCCGATAGCGATGGCTGGCGCGAGCGCTACCTGAACGAAGTGATCGCGCTGATGAAGGACGACTATCCTCAATTGATGGACGTTCTCACCGCCGTTTCCAACGCGCTGCCACAGAAAGTGAGCTGATATGACTCCTGCGGAATACACCCCCAATTCCCCTGACCCCGCCAACCGCCCCATCGGTTACGTGGTCGGCGGCGGACTGAAAGCCAACCTGTTCGTGCGCCTCACCGTGCCCGCCCACGAGGTGCAGGAGGGCGGCTTTGTGGTGCTGGAAAGCGGCAACTGGCAGTTTTACGGCCTGGTGACTGACCTGCAACTCGGTGCGCTTGACCCGCGCTACGCCGAACTGCAGAACGCCATTCGCCTGGCGGAACCTGTATCGCGCCTGCTTGCCGCGCAAACCCTCTACACCAACCTGGAGGTGCTGCCGGCGTTGATGGTCGAGCGCGGTCCAGAACCCGGCACGCGCGAGTACGAGCTATGGCGCGCTTCTCTTGAGGAGGAGCCCCGCCCGCTGCCTATCAAGACCGTGCCGGCACACCACGCCATGGCGCGGCTGGCCAACAAGGGCGACGTGGCTGAGATCTTCGGAGACCCGGCGGAAAAGGGCAAATTCGAGATTGGGCGCACGCGCGAACAGGACCACCCGGTGTGCATCGATCTCAACAAGTTCGTGCAGCGCAGTTCAGGCATCTTCGGCGCCACCGGCACCGGTAAGTCCTTCCTTACGCGTATCATCCTCGCCGGACTGATCCAGCACAACGCGGCTTCGGTGCTGGTGCTGGACATGCACAATGAGTATGGTTTTGATGACACCTCTTCCGACACCGGAAAGTCGGTGGTGGGCTTGAAAAGCAAGTTCCCCGCGCGCGTGCGCGTGGTTGGGTTGGGGCGTGATACGAAGATCCGCAACCACATGCCCGATTTCCACCTGGAGATCAACGAATCAGACATCCAACCCGAAGACATCGAGCTGCTCACCCGCGAGCTGAACCTCAAGGAGACCACACCCACCACGCTCGAGGCGCTGGTGCAGTATTTCGGCGCGCAGAACTGGTTCCACGAGTTCCGCAAGATGGTCGTCGGCTCGGTGATCGAAACTGAAGACGGCAAGAAGGTCCCGGCGCATGACAGCGTAGCGCATTGGGCGCGGCAGGCAGGCGTCAACGACTTTGCCGCCGAGGGATTGCGCAGCAAACTCTCGCGCGTGTTCAACCGGCGCTATATCGTTCCGAATGATCCGGGCAACCCCGCGTCTATCAATTCCCTGCGCGAAGTGATCGAGTCGCTCAAAGCCGGCAAGGATATCGTGCTGTCCTTCGGCGATTTTGATTCCGACCTCGATTACCTGCTGGTTTCCAACCTGCTCACGCGCAAGATCCGCGAAGCCTGGGAGGAGATGACCAACGAATTCCGCAGCGAGGGCAAGAAAGAACCGCGTCCGCTGGTAATCGCCGTGGAGGAGGCGCACAAGATCCTCAACCGCGAGATGGCTTCGCAAACCACCTTTAGTACCATCGCGCGCGAGATGCGCAAGTACTACGTCACGCTGCTGATCATCGACCAGCGCCCCTCGCAGATCTACGACGAGGTCATGTCGCAGCTCGGCACGCGCGTCTCCGGCTGGCTGGGGGACGAGAATGATATCAGCGCGGTGCTATCGGGTTTAGCCGGGCGCGACGCCTTACGCGGCATGCTCGCACGTTTGCAGCCTAAAGAGGAAGTGCTGCTGCTGGGCTGGGGCGTACCCATGCCCATTCTCGTGCGCTCCCGCCGGTACGACGACGCCTTCTGGCAACAGCTCCTTGGCAAAGACGACCGCATTTCCGACACCCAGGCGATGAAAGACCTTGGATTTTAAATAGCGACCACGAAAAAAATGGAAAAATTGATTTTTTTACCACGAAAAACACGAAATCCACGAAATGGGTAAAAACTTAAATTTATTAACACGAAAAAAACGGAAGTAACGAAATGGAAATAATTAACGAAAAAATCATTTATAAAGAAGATGGTTTTGCGATCCAGGGAGCGATTTTCGAGGTCTATAGGCATCTTGGTTGTGGATTTTTGGAATCGGTATACCAGGAGGCATTGGAGAGAGAATTGTTATCCCGGAACATTCCCTACCGAAGCCAGCAGGAGTTAGTCGTTTATTACAAAGGGGATCCACTCCAGCAAACTTTCCGGGCAGACCTAGTGT
>JBCFBD010000088.1:0-8863 GCA_038562455.1 Anaerolineaceae bacterium
CGAGACGCCGACCAGCAGAGCGGCGCGCGCGGTTACCTCGCGGCGCTCGAGGGCTTCAAGGTATTCCACAAAGCGCTCGTAATCGAACACCAGGTTGGTCTGCAGGAACTGCGCGCCGGCATTGACCTTCTTCTCCTCACGGATCGCCTGGATGAGCGGGGTGGAGGAGTTGGGCGAACCCGCTGCGCCGAGCAAAGCTTGCGGAGCGCACTTGATCTCACGGCAATCCAGGAAGCGCCCCTCATCGCGCATCTGGCGGATGATCCACAGCATCTGGATGGCATCGAGGTCCCAAATGTCCATGCGCCCGTTGGGGGGCGGGCCGGTGCGCGGGTGGTCGCCGGTGAGGCACAGGATGTTGCGGATGCCCAGCGCGGCCGCGCCCAGCACCTCGCCCTGCAGCCCCATGCGCGTGCGGTCGCGTGCTGCCACCTGTAGCACGGGTTCCACGCCATTCTGCAGCGCGATGAGCGCGCACGCCAGCGAGGACATGCGCGGGGTGGCGGAGGGATTGTCGGTGAAGTTGACCGCGTCCACGTAATCCTTGAGCATCAGCACTTTCTTTACCGCATCCGCGGAATCGGCGGTGAGCGGCGGCGAGATCTCGGCGGTGATGGCAAAGCCGCCGCCTGCCAGTGCGCGCTCCAGGCGCGAGACCGGTTCGTGCGGCGGCGCTGGGTGGGGCAGGTCATCGCCATTCCACCAGTCGGGCTGGCGCACCTCGCGGAAGAAGTTCTCCCACTTGCGGCGGCGCTCCCCGGGTCGGGCGGTGACCCAGCGCCCCACGGCGCTGAGCCCTCCGTGGGCTTTGAGGTTGGCGCGCAGGTCGGCGAAGGCGGAGGTACCAGTCTTGTCCCAATCCAGCGGGGGCAGCACTTCCATCAGGCGGTCGAGGCGACCCATCTTTTCAGCGCGCGTGTAGATGTGGTACCAGATGCACGGGCGGGTGGGATCCACGTAGCAATGCTCGGGGGTCGAGCCGCCGCAGGGTCCGTTGCGCAGCCCCTTGGGGCACTCCATCGGGCAGATGAAGGCGGTTTCCTGCAGCAGGCAGTTGCCGCACATACGGCAACCCCAGATGGCGCCCTTGAGGGTGCGCTCAATGCCGGCTTCCAGTTTCTCGGCGGGGGAGGTGTTCTTGAATGGTCGGTAGGCGGCCTGCCAGCGGCGGCCGGGGGTCAGTCCGGGCATGTGGAGTGCCTTTCGGGTTTTGGAATGGCTTATTATACCCGTGACAGGGGTCGGGTTACAGCAACTTGAAGGTCCATTTGGCGGAGGCACCCTGCTTGACGCCGTCGCGTTTCACCAGCTCCACGCGCGCGAACTCGGCGAACTTCTTGGCGTCAATAGAGCTGCACACCAGCGGCATGCGAGAATGCAGGTTCATACCGCGGTGGATATCGGAAGCGCTGAAGGTAACGCGTTTTTCACCCCGCTGTCGCGCCGGGGTGATGAAGGTGACCTTGGCGTACTTGCGCACGCTGTCCGCGGTTGCGCCCTTGGGCTCAATAACTTTGGACGCCGCGGGGCGCTTGAATAGGTTGACCACGCGATTGAACATGCTGACGCTCCATTTTAAAGATTAAGTTAATTTAATAATACACAAAATAGTATAGTGTGTTTCATTGGGTTTATGCAATAATGGATATGCCTGAAAATATTGGAGGTATTTATGGCTGCTCTCCTGAACGTACTCCGTGTCATCGGTTACATCATCCTGGGGTTCGGCGCTTACCAGGTCATCCTGCGCTTCGTCCGCCGCAACTGGCACTTCCCGGCGCCATCGTTCATCACCTTGTTCCTCAACTCGCGGCTGCGCGCGAAGATGCAGGACCCCGAGCGGTTGATCGAGCGCAGCGGCATCAAGCCCGGGCAGCGCGTGCTCGAGATCGGCTGTGGTGGCGGGTTCTTTTTGCCGTACGCGGCGCGGGCAGTGGGCGCGGAGGGGCATGTCATCGGGCTGGATATCGATGAGAAGATGCTCGAGAAGAGCCTCTCGCACTTGTCTCAGACGCCCGCTCAGATCCGCGAAAGGGTGGAGCTGATACAGCGCAGCGCTTACTACCTGCCGTTTGACGACGCGTCGCTGGACGTGGTGTACCTCGTCGCCGCGCTGATGGAGATCCCGGAACCGAAACGCTGCCTGAAAGAGGCCAGGCGGGTGCTCAAACCGGAGGGGGTGCTGGCGGTGAGCGAGTTCATGCCCGACCCTGATTACCCGACCCGCCGCGTGACCATCCGCACGGCAGAGGAGGCTGGTTTTACAGTGGATGCGGTGGAGGGCAATGCCTGGGCGTACACCGTCCGCTTCAAGAAGGGTTGAAGGTTTCTTTCCCCCCTTAAACGCGTAATACACGAAAAGATCGGTCCACGACTACATGACTCAAAGAATGAGCCAGTACACGGCTCACTAATTCTCACAAATTTGTATTTAACAAAACCGGGTAGCTTTGCACTTTGAAACCCGGTTTCTGGTCTTGGCGCGGTGTGGTATTCGTTTTTGAAAAACGAATCAAAAACGAATATGCATGGTTGCGATAACTTTAGAACCCCACTCGCTATCCCTCTCGCAAATTGCACTCGGGGACGCAAGACCCGCGCCGCTCGGGGGCGCACAATTCGCGCAAATAAAAACAATTCGGGATCAGGTGTATGGGGGATGTTAAGGAGCAGGGTATAGGATATATGTTCTATTATAACACAGGTGTCAAGGGGGTAGATAGTAGGGGCAGGTTCTGAACCTGCCCCTACTACCGTGGAAGACCCTTGTAAATGCAACATCGGAGATTGCCACGCCCCAAAATCATGGGTCTCGCAACAAACAAGAATGAGTTTATTCCTTCACCCCCAGCACCTGCAGCACGGAGATGATTGGTGTCGAGGGGTCGTCATCGTCGCGGTGGCGGGCGAGTTCACGCACCACGTCGAGCCGCAGGGGGGCGAGCTCGCGGCGGGCGTCGTCAATAGACATCAGCAGATCGCGTTCAGTGGGACCGCCGCTGCCGAACTGCGGCTGGTCGGGGTTGAACACTTCCAGGACGTAGACGCCACCGGGTTTGAGGCCTTCAATCACACGCTTGTGCAGGGCGGCGCGCTCACCGGACGGCATGTGGCAGAAGAAGTTGATGATCACATCCCAGCTGGCGGGCTGGATTGAGTAGTCGTTGAGGTCAGCGGTGACGGTGGTCAGCGCGAGCCCGCGCTCCCCCGCCAGGCGGCGTGCTTTAGCCAGCCCCACCGCGGAGGAATCCACTGCGGTGACCTTGCAGCCCAGTCCGGCGAGGTACACCGCGTTGCGACCCTCGCCCTCGCCGAGCGAGAGCACTTGCGCGCTGGCGGGGAAAAACTGCGCGCATTCCACGAGGAAGCGGTTTGGGTTGGTGCCGAAGCGGTATTCGTCGGTGGCGTAGCGGTCGTCCCACATGCGGCTGATTATAGCCGCAAACCACTCTATATGCCCCAAGTCATACCGCAAGTTATGACCCGCGAGACTTTCTGGCAGGTAGACGGGGGTTATACTTTATTTGCCCCGCCGGGGACTTTATAATTTGGAGAAAAACCAATGCAGATCGTGACAGATAGCGGCACCGATACCAATTTTACCCACCAGCAGATGCGCGAGTTCAAGGTGCACGTGGTGCCGTTGACCGTGACCCTGGACAACCGGTCATACCGCGAGGGGATCGATATTCAGCCTGATGCCTTCTACGAGCTGCTTGACCAGGCAGAGGGCATGCCAGTGACCTCGCAGCCGTCGGCGGGAGAGTTTGCACTGGTGTACCGCGAGTTGGCCAAGACCGACCCGGATATCCTGTCCATTCACATCAGCTCCGGGCTGAGCGGCACGGTCAACGCGGCGAAAGCCGGCGCGGCGATGGTGCCTGAAGCCAATGTCACCGTCGTGGATACCAAGACATTATCCGCGCCCTCCGGCTGGCAGGTCGAAGCCGCCGCGCGTGCGTTGAAAGCCGGCTGGAGTAAGGAGCAGGTACTCAATTTGCTTGAGAAGCTGGGCGCCGCTACCGACGTGCTGTATACGCTCAAGGAGCTTAAGTACCTCATCCATGGTGGGCGCATCAGCCATCTCAAGGGGCTGCTGGCATCGGTGCTCAACATCAAACCGATTATCGGTGTGGAGAAAGGGCGCGGTATTTACGTCACGCTCGGGCAGGCGCGCTCGTTCGGCAACGCGATCAAAGGCGCGCTTGAGCAAGTGAGCCGGCGAGTGGGCGAAGGAACGGCGCTGCGGGCGCAGGTGGTGCACGCCGCCAACCCGGAGGGAGCACAGCAATTAATGGACGAGATCAACGCGCATTTCAAGGTAGACTGGCTGCCGATGCGACAGCTTTCGCTGGTGCTGGGCGCGCACGTGGGGCGCTCGATGGTGGGCGTGTGCTTCGCCCCGGCAGCGGATTTCCCAGCATTGTAAAGCGGTAATAAAACGGTAAATAGGGATTGAAATTAATCGCGCCAGAGCGTATAATCTTTTAATCTGCAACACCATTTCAAGACGATCCAGGCAAGGTCGCCATTGTTTCTATTAAGTCAACCTGGGTAGGGGAAGAGATTTATGCAGCCTCACAAGGAACGCGCACCCATCCTCATCTCAGTGGCCATTATCGCCGCGACGGTATTCTTCGCGGCGGCTGGCTTTAACCTGGTGAATCGCAGTTTTACTGCTTCAGCGCAAACCACGCCCACATGCCTTAACAGAGTAAACGTCCCTCTTGAGGAGATGCACTGGTTGTATGTGCCTGAGACTGCCAGCCAACTAAATACCAGCGAGAACCTGTTCTTCCTCGCCGGGCAGCTCATCAGCGCGGGGGTGGTAAATGCCAACGACTGCCCCTCGAAAGGTCTGACGATGACCGGTTACGCCAACGCCTGTGGTATGGACGCGGCGCGGGCGGACGTGATCGCCATACAAAATCTTATGAATCAGCCCATCCTCGATCAATGGGAAACAGTGGGGGTGCCGCCAGTGCTGCTCAAGATGATGATCCGCAACGAGTCGCAATACTGGCCATCACGCTACATCCAAACGCACTACGGGTACGGGCATATCACCAATATCGGCATACGCAACGCGCTGCAATGGAACGCCGACCTGCGGTACAAGGTCTGCGACGACACCTCGGCGATCAACTGCGAGTTGAACGTGCCTGCGGCTGAGCAGATCCTCGCGTCGCTGGTAGCCACCTGTGTCACCTGCGAGTACGGCATCGACCTCCCAACTGCCACGCGCAGTATCGACATCCTCGCTGAAACTGTGCTGGGCTTCTGCTTCCAGACGCAGCAGCTGGTATTCAACGCCACCGGTTGGTATTCGGGGTTGGTGGTGGATTACCCGACCATCTGGAAGCTGACCTTGATGGACTACAACGCTGGTTCGGAATGTGTGTTCGACGCGGTAGCCAGTGCGTTTAAGAACACCAATGGTCCGGTGAAATGGCCGGACATCAAGGCGGTGGTAAAAGATGACCTGTGCTTACGGGGGGTAACCTACGCCGACACGATCACAGCGAAGTACTTTAATTTTCCGCCTTGATAAAGCCAGTTCTTTAACATGATTACCGCGGTGATTATTCGCCGCGGGTATTATGTAGGCTCAGGAATTCGGAATGGCTATTGACGAACGCCTGCACCACAGCGGGGTCAAAGAGTGTTCCACTGGAGCGGCGGACGAGGTCAAAGGCTTCGTCGAAATCTACAGGGTCTTTGTAGAGACGGGATGTGGTGAGGGCGTCGAAAACATCCACCACGGCGCAAACCCGGCCGCTTAAGGGGATCTCTTCGCCAATCGTGTGATGGGGGTAGCCGCTGCCGTCCCAGCGCTCGTGGTGGGTATGAGCGATGATCGCCCCGGCGCGCAGGATGGGTGAAGAAGCGTCGCGCAGCATCTTTTCCCCGTCGATGGTGTGACGCTCCATCATCTGCCACTCGGCGGTGGTATAGCTGCCCTGGCGCTTGAGCAATTCATCGGGTGTGGCGGCTTTACCCACATCGTGCAGCACGCAAGCCAGCGCGAGCAGCTCAGCTTCTGTGGTTTTTAGCCCCAGCCCGGTAAAGAGCGTAAAGGCGTAAGCTTTAACGCGACGCAGGTGAGACCGGTTGTCCCACTCGGCTGCTTCAGCCACGTATGCAAGCAGAGAAATACTCTCGATCGTTTCACGTGAGGTTGTGGAGAGAATGGATTTCGGCATGATCACCTGGTGCTTTCCTGGAGAAAAAATAAGGCATACATCGATTGTAAACGCATTTTAATAATTCGTGCAATCAAGAGGAAAATGATTTACAATATTGTATGGTTATTGGGAGAGAGCCAAACGATTCCCTGTTGCAGGGGTCACTTATTGACGAACAACATCGCGGATGCGCCATCAGGTCAAACGTGATAACCAACACCAGGGGGCATTAATAGGTAAAGAATGATTACCTTGGATAAAGTTCGCTACGGAAAGAGAAAAGGGCAGGCGCTGGTGGAACTGGCGCTTACTTTACCATTGATCCTGTTGCTGATATTGGGGGCGATGGATTTTGGGCGCATGTTCTACCATAAGATCATATTAACGAACGCAGCGCGTGAAGGAGCCAATTTTCTTTCGCGCAATCATGATGAAATACCTGAGACTCTTGCACTGATTGACGCGTACAGCGCAAATGCGGGCTTGCCATTAGAAACCGTTGATGATATTTCGGCCAATTACAATCCAATAAATATTGCCTATGAAGTTGCGAGTGATTTTCCGATAGACGAAATGCAAAATGTGGTTGTAACCGTATACTCAAGAGAGGATCTCATATTTGGCTTTTTACTCGAAACCCTGGGTATGACAGACGGGAAGATCATCATGAACGGCTCGGCAAGGATGCTTGTGCAATGAAGTGGAATAAGTTTCAATCTGGTCAATCCCTGGTGGAAGTAGCGATCCTTTTTCCGGTCGTTATCTTTCTGCTGACCGGATTCTTTGACCTGGGAAGAGCGATCTTCTACTACTCGTCCTTGACGAACATGGTTCGAGAAGGTGCGCGTTACGGGATCGTGGATACCCGATCAGACGATGGTCCGTATCTTGAGAATGTAAAAAGAATTAATGATTTTGCCTTCGCAGTGCCAAAGGTTGGAGAAGTTCCGACCGATACATCGTGCCACCCTGGACCTTGCGTTTTCTCCGGACCAGATATTACTGTCACCATCACGAGGTTGATGGATTCCGGTGAGGATTATTTTGAAAATGTAAATGTAAAGGCAAGTTATTCCTTCAAGGCAGTTACGCCTGGGATTAATCAATTACTTGGAGTAGAGGGTGCGATTGTCTTGGACACTGAATCAACGATGAGACTTGCCGCGTCCGCAAGATAAGAGTTGGAGGTCCGAATGGCTCAAATCAAATTGGACAATAGACATAGCGCGCCAGGCCAAGTGCTGCCATTCCTGGTCGTGGGATTATTGGTGATCATCATGATGGCTGCGTTGCTCATCGATGGTGGTTTTCTGCTTGTTGACAGGCGCGCTGCACAAAACGCCGCTGACGCTGGCGCTCTCGCCGGTGCCCGAGTGTTGTGTAGCGGAGAAGATACCTCCACGAACCGGCAGAACACCCTGACCACAGCGTCAAATTACGCCGTAGCTGACCTGTTGCTCAGTTTTACTGCAAGCGAAATTGTCGAACCTGTTGTGACAATAGATGAAACTCGGATCGGAGATGCAGAAGATGATCTACCTGGTCTAGTCAGGGGAGAAGTGGTGGTCACAGCGGGAATTAAGCAAGATTCATTTTTTGCGAAGATATTCTCTCAGGATTTCCTGGAGGTTAGTGCTACCGCAGCGGCGGGCTGCTTCCCGTATCGGCCGAACATTGTTTTACCCATTGCCTGGTCGTGCCGGGCACCCGCTGCTGGATCAGTGAGCGAGGATTGCGATTATATCAGGTTGGATTGGGATGAAGTCGAAAGCGTTGCAGACACCTATCTTGCCACTTTTCCGCTGCCTGAGGGCGTCAATCCTACTAAAGAACAAGCTCTTGCCATCAGCAATGCGTTATTCGCGGTTCACAGCAATCAAATCTATATTGTGATGGATTCAGCAAAGGTCTGCGGGGTGGATTTGATATGCGACTTTTCCGACGACGGCATTGATCGCTATCAACTGAACAGCGGTGGCAATCGCGGCTGGTTGAACCTCACTGGTTCCAGCAGCGGTACGGCAAATCTTACTGATTGGATCGAAAACGGTTTGGATATATATCTGAAGCCTCATACCTGGCTGAGCGCTGTTGATGGGGATAGAACTGCGGTTTATACCTCGTTAAAAACCCGTCTTGATGAGGTGGTTTGGATTCCCGTTTTTAACGTTTTATGCCCGGATTTGCCTTCCAGTATGCCAGCTTGTGTCGAAGCTGCCCACTCTGAAGTTGCGCCAGGGGTACCGCTTGAACCGGGGCAAACGGACACTGTGATTACCGGGAATCCGACTACGCCGGTTTTCCATGTGGTCGCTTTTGCGCCGTTTTTTGTCACCTGCGTGCACAGCAGTCCCAGTGATAATTGCCCGGGTTTTGCATTGGCTCAATCCGTGAACCCCACGATTAAGGACAATACAAATGCCCTGGAAGGGTATTTTGTCGACCCCCAGTCTTTGGATTCCGAAGATGTCAGTATTTACGGAGCAGACCTGGGAATTTATTCTGCTTCATTAACACGATGATTTCATTTGATTATTCTAACGGAGGCAGGCATTGACTAATAAATCGAAAGCCGTATTTATCATCCTGGCGGGGCTCGCGCTGGTTGCCATCGGCGTGCTGGCCAGCATCATACTCGTGCGTCGCACTCAGGATCAGCGCGCGGTGACACAGGAGCA
>JBCFBD010000089.1:0-8793 GCA_038562455.1 Anaerolineaceae bacterium
GTTTGTGTTTTCCCGTCGTTTTAAGCTTATTTTCAATACTGGAAGGAGCAAGAAATGCAAAAAAAGTCAACTTACCGAGTGTTAGCCCTGTTATTGGCTGTCGGCATGCTCTTCAGCATGATCGGCGCCACTACGGTCAGGGCAGACAACACGGAACCGCAGGCAGGAATCGCTGTGGCGCCGGAAGTGTTGACGGAGATGGAAGCCAATGGCACAGCCAGCTACTGGATTGATTTCGCCGCTAAGGCGGATCTCTCCGCGGCGTATGAGATGGGCTGGACGGAGCGAGGGTGGTACGTTTACGACACCCTTTCAAAGGCAGCCAAGACTTCTCAGGCTCGCGTCGCTGCTTATCTGGAGAATTCCAAGGTGGATTATCAATCCTACTGGATTAAGAACACCATCCTGGTCGAAAGCTCCAACCTGAGCGTGCTCAACGGCCTGCTTGGGTTCTCCGAAATTGCGGCGATTACCCCCCGTCACACTTTTATTCTCTACGAGCCCGATACTTCTGCTGCGGTGCTCGACAACGGCCTCAATGCCATCGAACCTAACCTGACGCACATCAACGCGGACGACGCCTGGGCGATGGGCATCGACGGCGCGGGGCTTGTGGTCGCCAACATCGATACCGGCGTGCGCTACTCGCACCAGGCTTTGGTTGGGCAGTACCGCGGCAATCTTGGCGGCGGAATTTTCGACCATAACTACAACTGGTTAAACCCTATTAACGCTTCGGACAACGTTCCACGCGACGGCAACGGACACGGCACCCACACCATGGGCACCATGGTTGGTGATGACGGCGGCTCGAACCAAATTGGCATCGCTCCCGGCGCTCAGTGGATGGCCTGCGCTGGCTGCCCGGACGGCACCTGCCCGGATGCCGCGCTGCTGGGCTGCGGTCAGTTTATCGCCGCGCCGACCGACCTGACCGGCGCTAATCCTGACCCGGACATGCGCCCCAACGCAGTGAACAATTCCTGGGGAGACTGCGGTCGGTCCTATGATGACTGGTACGCCGGGCCAATCACTGCCTGGCAGGCCGCTGGTATCTACCCGATTTTCTCCAACGGCAACTCCAGCAACTGCGGCTACAGTTCGCCCCCCGGATTGAACACGGTTGGCAACCCCGCCCGCTCCGGCAACGTAACCGGCGTCGGTTCTTCCGGTGAACAGAACGGGCAGTATGCCACGCACTCTAACTGGGGCCCCACCGACAATCTCGACACCGTCAACCCCACCGGCTACCCCGAAATGAAACCGCAGGTCCTCGCGCCTGGGGTGAGTATTCGCTCCTCAACGCCTGGCAGCGACACGGAATATCAGGACGGCTGGTCCGGCACTTCGATGTCTGCGCCGCACGTGACCGGGCTTGTGACGCTCATCTGGCAGGCTGCGCCCTGCCTGGTGGGGGATTACGCCACCACGGAGAACATCATTGAGGAAACCGCCGTGGATATGGTCTATAACGACGGTTCTTCCGCCACCCCGACGGACTTCCCGAACTACGCGACGGGCTGGGGCGAGATTGACGCCCTGGCAGCAGTTAACTTCGCTTCCGGAATATGCGCGATGGGCACCCTGGATGGTACCGTCACAACTGATGGATCCACGCCCCTTGAAGGCGCAAAGATTTTTGCCGACAACGGCGCGGGCTTCACCAGGATTGTCTATTCTGATGGGGACGGCGCTTATAGCGTCGGCTTGCCGGAGGGCACTTACACTCTGACAGCCAGCAAGTACGGCTATGATACAGTGACCGAACTTAATGTTGTCGTTACGGAAGACCAGACCACCACGCAGGACTTTACCCTGGTTCCGCTGGGCACCTCCCTGGTTTCCGGTATCGTCTATGACAGCGGCGTGGAAGGTCTGGGGATGCATGGCTATCCGCTCTATGCTTCCATTCACATCACAGCCGGAGGCTTTGATGAGACCATTTTCACGGATCCCTTCACCGGATACTATGAAATTGAACTGGTAGCGGATACAGTGCATACCTTTACAACCACTGTGTTGGTTCCCGGTTACGGTGAACTCGGCGAAGATATTACGCCAAGCGGAGAGACCTACACGCACGACATTCCGCTGTACGTGCCTGAGGAATCCTGCGCCGCGCCCGGCTACCAACCGGATTACGACATCTTCTACTCCTTTGAGAGCAGCGCTGAAGGCTTTACACCCGGCGGCACAACATCCTTTGCCTGGGGCGACTTCACGTCTGGTCCTGGGGAAGGTCACAGCGGCACCAAAGGTATCGCTACCAACCCCGGCGGCAATTACAACGCCAACGAACTCGGTTGGATGGCCTCACCCGTCATTGACCTCTCAGGCAATGGCACGAATTCCACCGTCATTCAATGGTGGGATTGGAAGCACATCGAGAGCGCTTCGTACGACTGGGCGCGCCTGGACGTCACCAAAGACGGCGGCGTCACCTGGACGCCTGTCTGGGGGCCTGTGGGTGGTGTCTCAGATACCTCTTACAACCAGCAATCTGCAGTAGTTGACGCAAGCTACAATGTTGCCAACTTCCAGTTCCGGTTCTACTTCAAGAGTGACAGCTCCGTGCAGTATGAAGGCTGGTATGTGGATGATATCGGCATCTTCAGTTTCTCCGTACCCTCCGAGACGGTTGTATACGAAGAAGACTTCAATGCAACAGACGGAGCTTATGTCCCGACTGGCACCCCCTCAGTAGAGTGGCAGTGGGGCGTCCCCTCAACCACCTTCCCCGGAGCCTGCCCTGACGGTAATTGCTGGGATACCAATCTTGCTGGCAGCTACTCACCTAGCACCAACCAGACCCTGGCGAGCCCTGCCATCGACCTGAGCGGGGTTGTTTTGCCGCCCGGCCAAACTCTCTATGTCAAGTGGTGGCAAGCCGCCCATGTCGAAAGCAACGCCTGGGATGATGCCTGGGCTGAAGTCTCGGCTGACGGCGTCACCTGGACAACCATGTGGGCAAATCCGGGTTCCACTATCACCGAAGCGTGGAACGAAAAGTCCTATGATATCAGCAGCTTTGCTGGTGACGATAGTGTCTACCTGCGCTTCCGCCTGACAAGTGACAGCTCGGTTCAGTACGAAGGCTACTCGATAGACCATATCAAGATCAGCTACCAGGAACCAGTTGTTATTCCGTCACCTGAGTGCACGCTCATCCCCGGCGGCGTAGTGGCTGGCTATGTCTATGACGCCAACAATGACAGCCCGCTGGTTGGTGCGGACGTCTACAGCGACGAGGTCGCGACGCAGACCATCTTCATTCCTGAAGACCCGGAAAGCGAAGGCTTCTACTGGGCATTCCAACCAACAGCAACCGATCCTGAAGATGTAGTCTTTACTGCTTCGAAGAATTTGTATGGTAGTGATATCCAAACTGTGAGTGTTGATCAGGATGCCATTACCCAGCAGGACTTCTACCTGGGCACCGGTGCTCTGGAGTTCGTCCCCACCTCGTTTGAAGTAACGATGATGATGGGCGACCCGGTTCACGAAGAGACGCTGACCATCACCAACACCGGCACGTCAGACGCGATGTTTGAACTGGTGGAAAAAGACGACGGATTTGATCCGCCGCTTTCCATCCCCGCCTTCACCGAAGCGCTGCCCGAAGACACCCGCCCGGTTTCGATGGGGCGCGCGCCTGAAGCAGCCAAGGGCGTAGGCCTGGAGAAATCCGGTTCGGGCCTGTCCGGCATTTTGGCTGGTTCTCCCGCCTTCGCGATCGATATTTACCCCGGCTACAACGTGGTGAACATTCCCGATGTAACCGTACCTGGTGTGTGGAATATTATCGGTGGGGTGGGCAGCAATGACTTCTTCGCCGGTGATTTTGTGGCTGGTGATTTCAGCACGCTCTACGCCGTCGAATACAACACGAACGGCTTGTATGCGATTAACACAGCCACTGCCGCCGCGACTCTGGTTGGACCGACGACCCCGCCGGCTGGTCTGACCTTCTCCGGCGTCTCTGGCACCCCTGACGGCACCCTGTACGGTTTGGTGACCGACTGCGCTGCATCCAGCCTGGTGACCGTGGACATTACCAGCGGGGCGACCACCCTGCTCGGCGCTCTGCCTGGCGTGGGCTGCGGCATCGACCTGGCTTACAACACCGATGATGACATGATCTACATTGTGGACATCGTCACTGACAGCTTGTTCCGGGTTGATCCTGACACGCTCACGACTTCTCTGGTTGGTTCATTAGGAGTTTCGGCTAACTACGCTCAGGGTCTGGACTACGATGAGGAAGCTGGCATTCTCTACTGGGCGGCCTACACCAGTTCTGGCGAACTGCGTGTCATCGACACGGCGACGGGCGCGAGCGCTCTTGTGGGCGCGTTCCCATCCGGCGCAGAAGTTGATAGCCTGGCGCTTGCCACTGGCGGCGTTTCCGACGTGCCCTGGCTTTCTGAAGATCCGGTCAGCGGCGCTGTGCCAGCGAGCGGTTCACAGGAAGTTACGATTAGCTTTGACCCGACTGGCGCTGGCTTGAGCCAACCCGGCGATTACCTGGCTGAACTCAAGATTCAACACGACACGCCGTACGTCTACCCCAACATTCCGGTGGTTCTGCATCTCTCAGCTCCCGACACCTACGGCACCGTTAATGGTATCGTCAGCGGCCTGGAAGCCTGCGATGTCAACCCGGCTCCATTGGCAGGCGCGACGGTGAACTTCTGGCAGGGCGGCGCGATCGTCTACACGACCAGCACCAATGCCAGCGGATACTACACCTATACAGTGCCAGAGGGGACTTACGATCTTGAGTTTGTCGCTACCGGCTATGTCAGCTTCATTGAAGAGGCTGTTGACGTTGTCGGCGGCAGCACGCTTACCATCGATAAGGCTCTGCGCTTGCTGGCGCCCTGCCTGAGCGTTGTCCCGACCGAGCTTGAGCAGACGCAAGTGGCGGATACCGTCATCACGCAATGGCTCGAGCTGGTCAACAGCGGTGCCGCTCCTGTGGATGTGGAACTGATTGAACTGCCGTTCGCCGGCCTATTGGTTGATCAGTTGCTGCTGGATCCAAGCTTTGAGTTGTACACTGCTCCGAGCAGCCCTTGGGAACAGTACTCCCTGAACTATGGAACTCCGCTGTGCACAGTCGCTGACTGCGGTACTGGAACAGGTACCGGTCCACGCACGGGCGAGGTATGGTCCTGGTTCGGCGGATCTTCGACAGGCGACACGGGTTATGTATCCCAGGATGTCTTGATACTGCCTGGTATAGCTGAAATGACCTTCTATGTAGAGCAATATGTGTGCGGCGCCGCTGGCGCAAGCAACTACCTTGCCCTCCTGATAGATGGTACTGAGATTTGGCGAACCGACAGCCTCGACCCTGCTTGCGGCGTGTATGGCTACCGCCTGGTGACAGTTGACGTTTCGGATTTTGCTGATGGCGATACCCACGCAATAAAGTTTGATTCCGTCACTGTTGACGGTGCCAACTTCTTCGTCGATGACGTGGAGTTGAACCTCGAACCTGGAGCGGATGTGCCTTGGTTGGTTGAAAATCCCATTGCTGCCACTGTACCTGCTGATTCGACTTTGGCTGTAACGATCAGCTACGACTCTACCGGCCTCGCCGAAGGCGATTACATGGCTACTCTGCGTATCAAGAATTTACCGGCTCCCGCTATCAATGTTCCAGTGACCCTGCACGTTGTCAATTTCTACAACGTCTTCATCCCGCTGCTGTTCAAGTAACGCGCGGATGCGGAAGCATCAACCCTAACTAAGCACGGAAATCATCCGGCAGAGCGATCTGCCGGATGATTGCTTATGGCTACTTCATGATAGAATCGAGCCAATTGGGGCCCCCCTGACATGAAACATTTTTCCCTGCTCAATTCAGTCATCATTGGCGCGCTGCTGCTGGCGGGCTGCGCCGCGCCACTTCCCACGGAAATTGGCCCAAGCCCTGAACCCCCGGCGGCGGATTGCGCCATTGACGTTTGGATCGCGCCTGAGGTCCCCGCGCGCATCCGCGAGAACTTTGTGCTGCCATCCGGTCTGCAGTGGGCCAGGGACCCGAGTCCGTGCAGCGTGACGCTCGGGTTGGACGGGCTGAAGCCGCCGGAGGCGCAGACCTTCGCGCAAATCCTGTGGGAGTACGCCCTGGTCGCGCCTTCCTGGTCCTTCCGCGAGGGGGCGGGCAGCGCTGACTTAAGGTCCGCCTGGGAGGGTAAACCGCGCGGGAGCGTGATGCAGATTCAGCAGCTGGTGGTGTACGCGGAGGATTACAACAGCCTTTTGGGTTTGCTGGGCGAACCCGCTGAAGACGGAACCTTGAGCGAGATCATCAGCCTGGCTCCTAACGAAAAAATCAGCCTGTCAGACCAGCTTGGCGCTTCCGTTTGGGGAATTGTGCCCTTATCGCGGATTCAAGCCGATTATCGCGTATTGGCTGTGGACGAGGTTTCCCCTCTGCAGGAGGATTTTGCCCAGCAGACCTACGCTCTGCGGGGAATTTACAGCCTGTATGCCAGCCCGGAAACAGCCGCCCGCCTTGGAGCACAGAGCATTGATGCTCTCGCCCGAGGCCTGGCGGGCGAGGTGACAGAAGCGCAAAGCAGTCAGACGCAAGCTGAAGCTCTGAGCGGCATAAAGGAGACGCCTCCGCAGCCTGAAGGCAGGCAAACACCAACCCTAAGCGCGCAGGAACGCGTCCGAGCGAAAGATGGCGCGGTGGAGGTGCTAATCCCGGCGGGAGCGTTTACCTCCGGCTGCCTGGCAGAACACAATGGCGGCTTTGACTGCCAGGATGATGAACTGCCCACGCGCAGGGTAAACCTGGACGCGTTTTACATGGATAAGTATGAGGTTACTAACCGCCAATACGCGCTGTGCGCGGCCGCGGGGGTCTGCGCTGAGCCGATTTACCGTTATTCCGCCAGCCGGGCCTGGTATTACGGGAACCCGGAGTATGACGATTACCCGGTGGCTACTGTGTCGTGGACAGAAGCCGCGGCTTACTGCGCCTGGGTTGGGGGCAGGCTTCCTAGCGAAGCTGAGTGGGAGAAAGCCGCGCGGGGCACGGATTTGCGGGCTTATCCCTGGGGCGACAGCGATCCCAGCTGCGGGAAGGCCAACGCGAAGGATGAAGTGAAGGGCTCGAACTGTGTGGGCGATACGCTGCCCGTAGGCAGCCTGCCGGAAGGCGCTTCTCCTTATGGGGTAATGGATATGGCGGGAAATGTTTGGGAGTGGGTGCAGGACTGGTACGTTCTGGATGAGAATGGGCTGCGCATCAGCGTCGACCCTTTCGCACCGGATTTGGGATTCCATAAGGTTGTAAAAGGCGGGTCCTGGGATTATGCCTGGAGCCGTCTGCGGATTTCGTATAACAGCGACCACGAGCCGGATGTGCATAAGATCAGCTTTGGTTTCCGCTGCGCCGCACCGGCACAATAAACCCGTCCAATATTACGCCCAATTCAGGTAAAGCTTCTACATGCGGGCGGCTTCCCAGTGTGAACTGGCGCGGCAGCGCTGTTCAGGCGAGGGGAAGATTTCCTGTGGAGGTAGAATCCGCGGGAATCAGGCGCGTTTGAAGGCAAATGAAGAAAAAGCCGCATTTTGCCCTTGACTTAATCTATGAGATGCCTATAATAGGCGCTTGTGCATTTGAACAGCACCTTGAAAAGTGAAGAGCCCGAAGATTTGAACGGAAATAGTCCAAATTTCCCCCTTGACAAACAAACTTGTTTGGTCTAAAATAATTGTTCCAAGGTAATACGTTGGTTGTTGCGCCTTGCGAGCAGTACTTTGAAAAGCAAGAGTTCGTGGGAAAGAAGACAAGCCAGGTTAGCAATGCCTGATGCCGGCGAGGAAGGTTTTTGCCGGTAATTTCGTCTGTAAAAAGACGAAACTGGCATTGACAAGAATAACCGGTTTCGGTAGAATCCTGCTCTCATGAAGTCAGAACCTTAACAACTGAAAAGTGATAGGAAGATAGTAAAGCAATACAATAGGTAAGAAAACAAGCCTCGTTAATTGTCCTTTCCGTAAAACGAAACACCGTAAGGTGATAAATTTTAGCGGAGAGTTTGATCCTGGCTCAGGATGAACGTTGGCGGCGTGCCTAATACATGCAAGTCGAACGGAGATTATAGCAATATGGTCTCAGTGGCGAACGGGTGAGTAACGCGTTGGTGACCTGCCCCGAAGTGTGGAATAACAGATCGAAAGAGCTGCTAATACCGCATAATATCCAGAAGATTAGACGCTTCTGGATTAAAGGATTTATTCGCTTCGGGAGGGGCCTGCGTCCCATCAGCTAGTTGGTAGGGTAATGGCTTACCAAGGCTATGACGGGTAGGGGACCTGAGAGGGTGGCCCCCCACAATGGAACTGAAACACGGTCCATACACCTACGGGTGGCAGCAGTAGGGAATATTAGTAATGGGCGAAAGCCTGAACTAGCAACGCCGCGTGTGCGAAGAAGGCCTTCGGGTTGTAAAGCACTTTTTGAGAGGATGAGGAAGGACGGTACTCTCAGAATAAGTCTCGGCTAACTACGTGCCAGCAGCCGCGGTAACACGTAGGAGGCGAACGTTATCCGGATTTACTGGGCGTAAAGCGCGTGTAGGTGGTTTGGTAAGTAGGGCGTGAAAGCTCCTGGCTCAACTGGGAGAGGCCGTTCTAAACTGCCAAACTAGAGGATGGTAGAGGGAGGTGGAATTCCGGGTGTAGCGGTGGAATGCGCAGATATCCGGAGGAACACCAGTGGCGAAAGCGGCCTCCTGGACCACTCCTGACACTCAGACGCGAAAG
>JBCFBD010000090.1:0-7055 GCA_038562455.1 Anaerolineaceae bacterium
GCAAAGCCGCGGCAGTGCAACTGGCTGAGACTGGCGCATATGTGGTGATGGCTTGCCGTTCGCTCGAGCGCGGCGCGATTGCGCTGGACGAAGTTATATCACGCTCGGGCAGCGAGTCGGTCGAGCTGCTGCAGGTGGACATGTCCTCGCAGGGGTCGATCCAGGAATTTGTGAAGGCGTTCTTGCACAGGCACGAACGCCTGGATGTGCTCATCCATAATGCCGCCAATTTCGACCTCACGCTGAAAGCCCCGGTGCTCACCGCTGAGGGCGTCGAGACGATCTTCGCCACCAACCATGTGGGCGTCTTTTTGCTCACGAGCCTGCTGCTGGATGTGCTCAAAGACAGCTCGCCCAGCCGGGTGATCACTGTGGCGTCCAAAGGGCTGGTGGTGTACCCGAACCTCGATATTGAGCTCGACAACCTGAACGGCGAACGCGATTTCAGTCCGCAGCATGCCTATTACCATTCCAAGCTGGCGCAGGTGATGTACACTTACGACCTCGCCGAGCGGTTGGCTGACACGGGCGTGACAGTGAACTGCGTGCGCGTGGGCAACGTGGCAGTGGCGGATGACCGCCTGGGGAATATCCCCGGTTTTCTGAAGAAGCTCTATGCGCTCAAGAAAAAGATGGCGCTCTCCCCCGAGCGGATGGCGCGCACCTACCTGTACCTGGCGGCTGATCCGGCGCTGGAGGATGTATCAGGCGGCTATTGGGACGAGAACAACCGACAGGTAAAATCCAACGCCAACTCTTACCGGCGCGAAACTTGGGAGCGCTTGTGGGAAGCCACGGAGGAGTTGATCGCGTAACCAACGGGGTCAGCGGACTGTACGCGAGGTCACTCAATTACACAGCACGACGCGGTAACGAGCTTTATTCTCCCTTACTCTTTCAATGGCGTGATTCACCTCTGCCATGGGGAACACCTCAATCATCGGACGGATGCCGTTGTCTTGTGAAAAACGCAGCATCTCACGCATCTCGGCAGGCTGCCCCAGGGATAATCCGTGATGTTGTAAAAGTCGTCAATCGCCTGGATGTCCGATGCGCATACTCCGCAATGCGTGATCGCAATCCTGACCGCGTTGTCTTTCAGTTCAGGCGGATCATAGCTGAACGGAGTAAGCCGCCTGCCTCTCTCTAAAGAAGCGTAACCTGTAATCTGGGAAGGGTTCATTACACACCCACCTTTCTCGTCCCAATACGGTTGGGCTATAATGACATTACGATGCGGTACACCTGGGAACAAATCGATTATACAACTTCATGACTGGCTATTCACCACCTGATCATTAAGAGGAGATACCATGCCCCAATACAAACTAAGCCCCTCCATGCTCACCTTTGCCTGGGATGAGTGCCAGCGCTGCTTCTACCTGCGCGTGGTGCGCGGCATAGAACGACCCGCCATGGCATTCCCCAAAGTCTTCACGCGCATTGACGCGCTGATGAAAGGCTTGTTCGCTGGCAAGCCCACCTCCGCGCTCGACCCGGCGCTGCCGCCGGGCAGGGTGGCGAGGCAGGGCGGGTGGGTCACCAGCGCGCCGATCGAGTTCCCCGGCGTGGCAGCCTCCTGTTACATCAAAGGGGCGTATGACTCGATCCTGGCATTTGACGACGGCAGCTTCGCGGTGGTGGATTTCAAGACTTCCACCCCGTCACCGCTGCACATTGCTTTTTACGGTCGCCAGTTGAGTGCCTACGCCTATGCTCTCGAGCATCCGGCGGCTGGCAGTCAGCGCCTCTCCCCGATCAGCAAATTGGGGCTGCTTTACCTCGACCCGGTGGATATTGACCACGGCGGCGACCATAAGCGCATCGTCTACGGCGGCGAGGCCACGTGGCAGGAGCTGCCCGTTGACGAGACGGGGTTTCTGGGGTTCATGCGCGGCGTGCTTGAAGTGCTCTCGCTGCCCGAGCCGCCCGCCGCCCACCCGGAGTGCGGGTTCTGCGCCTACCGCGACGACGCCCGCCGGCACGGGTTGTAAGACAATCCGTAGGGGTCAAGCGGCGCTTAAACCCCTTTGTTATTACATTGTCACTGCGAGACCTGATGATCTACCAGTTCGAGCAATCTCCTGCATGGTAAAGGGATACCTTGTTGTTTTTACAAGCCCCTATATGATGTGAAACTGTAGGGGGCGGTTCCAAACCGCCCCGGGTACGAAAAAACAGATTTGTCCAAACGTAAAAGTCCAGATTGCTTCGTCATAGAGAGCATTCATCGCAATGACCTACGAATCACTACTCAGCAATCACTTCTCTTACTCATACCGCAGCGCTTCGACGATGGGTGTGGCGGCAGCCTGGCGCGCGGGGATCATCGCCGCCAACACCCCGAACAGCAGCCCCACCCCAACAGCGGTGAGGATACCGTAACCCGGGAAGAAGAATTTCAATTCAAAACCACTGAAGACCAGCGCCTTTACCATGTAGTAGCTCAGGAACAACCCCACCAGGATGCCCAGCGAGGTACCCAGCGCGGAAAGCAGCAGGCTTTCGCCAAACACCATCTGTTTCACCTGTTTGCGTGTCGAGCCAATGGCGCGCAGCATGCCGATCTCGCGTGTGCGTTCAATCACGTTGATGCTCAGCGTGTTGACCATGGCAATCAAGCCGGGGATAGCCAAGACCAGCACCAGCAGGTACATAAAAGACATCGCAAGGTTTAACGTGCTGAGCTGCTCTTCCTTGAAATCAGCCGAATCGAGCAGCGTGAACGCCGGGTAATCCGTCACTGCCGCTTGCAGTGCGTGATTCACCGCCCCTTCATCGGCACCGCTGGTACGGTTCGCCATGATCAGCACATCCGTGGTCACGTGAAAGTCCTGCCCCAGGTTGGCTTGCGAGATGTAACCGGTCGCCAGCTTGGCGTTGAGGTAGTCCATGGCGATCCCCACCACTTTGTATTCCTGGGGCCCAGCCGGGGTGTTCAACGTCACCACATCTCCCACATTGATACCGCTCGACGCGGAAAAAATTCCATTGACAATAATCGCACGTTCCGCCGCCATAGCACGGTAAGCGGCTTCAGGCTGGCCCTTGCTGAACTCGAGCCCGGAGATTTCGGGGTATGCGAGCGGGTCGATACCGATCACCTGCAGCTCAGCGTTGTTTGCCTGGCTGGAAGCCAGCCGCAGCGAGGTAACGCCGGAAATCCCTTCGATGTCTTCCAGACGCGCCGCGAATTCCGGGCTTGCCCCCAGGTTTCCACTGCCCAGAACCAGCGAATCCGGCATGAACAGGTAATCCGCGCCCAGGCTTTTGTCCAGGTAATTGGAAAAGCCGTCCGAAACGCTGGTGACCATGCCCACCATGGCGATGGTCACGGCGATTCCGATCAACATTGCCGAAGCGGTCACCGCAGCGCGGCTTGGTTGGCGGTTCAGGTTGCCCTGCGCCAGGTTGCCCTGACGGGCATACAGACGCGAAATTAATGCACCAAAGGTGTTGGCGACTGGTTTAACGGCAACCGGCACAAGCAGCACAGTTCCCACCAGCAGCAGCAGCGTACCGAAAGATGCCACCTGGAGTTCACCGAAGATGAGCGCGGCAACCCCCACCGCGATCAGTACCAGCCCACTGATGGCGCGGCGGCGAGTGTTTCGCCGTTCCACGCTTTGGGATGCCAGGCGCAGCGCTTCCAGCGGAGTCACTTTCATCGCTGAGCGGGCAGGGAAGTATGCGCTGCCCACGGTGAATCCGATGCCAAGGAGGATGGATGCGATGAGGTTTTGCACTGTGATTAACGGCGGACCAAGTTCGATGCGCATGAAGGACTGTAAAAGGGGTGACATGGCTTTCAGCATACCCCATGCAAGTAAGTATCCCGCGGCTAAACCCAGGGCAGTGCCAATGATGCCCTGGATCACCGACTCGGTGATGATGAGCTGCATGACAGTGCGTTTTGATGCGCCTACCGCACGCAGCATACCCAGGTCGCGGCGGCGTTCTGCCACCACAGTGCGAAAGGTGTTAAAGATGATGAACGCTGCCATGGCAAGCGCCATCACACCCATCAACCACATTATATTCTGACCCAGCTCCAGCGCGGCGGTGAGTTCGGTGCCCACCATCACTGCGCCGATCTTGAATTGGCTGCCCAGCACGCGCATCAATTCTGCTTCCACCAAGGCTGAGTCCACTCCGGCGCTGATTAAGATGTCCACCGCGGAGAGCCGTCCGGGGAGGTTCAGAATCTCTTGCGCTATGGGGAGGGGTACATATACTTCATCGGTAGTGCCTGCCTGGAACTGGCTGCTGATGCCGACGATTTCCAGTTCAGCCGTCCCTAGCGCGGAGGGCAGTGTAACCATGTCACCCACCTCAAGATTCATTTTTCTGGCCAGGTTATAACTCACGACCGCGGTGTATTGGTCACCATCCTGTAGAAAACGACCCTGATCGACCTGGTAATGCCGCACGGATGTGGCGGTTGCGAGATCGAGTCCGGTGAGGGTGATGGCAGCCGACCCAGTAATGGGATCGGTGGTGCCACCCAGGCTTGCTGGGATCTGTACGCTACGCTGCAGTGAACCGGTGGCGGCGCTGATGCCATCCACTGCGGCGATGGTGGAAAACACACCCTGGTCGAAGGTGTTGTTGGAAGAGCTGGAGACGGTGATATCCACTGTGCCAGCGGCAGAGATCATGGTGTGCCGGAAACCGTTCATTACACCCGGCAACATCGAATTCATACCGAATAGCACCATCACGCCGAACACGATTGCCAGCGTGGTCAGCACGAAGCGCGTCTTGCGCCCGGTAAGATAACGGAAGGCTAACAGGAACCGGCCTTTCATAGCGCCTCCACTTTCTCCTTGAGCTTGCGCGAATTTTCAGGGTCAGCGCTGTCCATCAGGTTGTCGTCCACGATTTTCCCGTCCTTGAGGAAGATGATACGGTCAGCGTAGGCGGCGATACGCGGATCGTGCGTGACCATCAGCACAGTGCGCCCGAACTCGCTCACCAGACGGCGCAGCGAGGTGGCAATCTCGTCGCTGCTGCGCGTGTCGAGGTTACCCGTTGGTTCGTCCGCCAGGATGATGACCGGGTCTGAGACCATGGCGCGGGCGATCGCCACGCGCTGCTGCTGCCCGCCGGATAGTTCATCCGGGCGGTGAGTGGCGCGGTCCGCCAGCTTGTTCCGCTCCAGCCACTGACCGGCTGCGCTGGCGGCTTTAGCATGCGGCACACCGTCGAGGATGAGCGGCAGGGCGGCGTTCTCGGCGGCGTTGAGCACCGGGATGAGGTTGAAGAACTGGAAAATGAAGCCCATTTTCTGCCGGCGCAGTTTGGTAAGTTCGTCGTCTTTCATGCGGCTGATGTCGTGCCCTTCGATGCTCACGCTGCCGCTGGTAGGTTGATCCAGTCCGCCGATGAGATGCAGCAGCGTTGACTTACCGCAGCCGCTGGGACCCATCACCGCCACCAGTTGCCCGGCTGCGATGCTCAGGCTCACGCCGTCCAATGCTTTGACGGCAGTATCGCCTGATCCGTAGATCTTTGATAATTGATTAACCTCGATGATTGACATTCTTTTCTCCTTTGAGGGTGATTTTCATTGCGTTGTTGTGGAGCGTGGGCGGTCTGCCGCGTGGGCGCAGCTCGGGCTCTGGTGCGGGCTGCAGGTTGATCTCCTCCAGGCGCGCTTCGATCATGTCCAGCCAGCGCAGATCGGCTTCCAGGTGCATAATGGCTTTGTCCATCAGCAGGATGCGCGCCAGGTCAGTGCGCGGGTCGAGCTCACTGCGCTGCCGGGTGATGCGGTGCAGTTCGCGGTAGGCGCTCGTGCGCTGCGTTTGGATCAGGCTGGCGGTTTCGACGAACGGCAAATCGCGCGCGACCATCAGTTTGAGGTAAAAGGTGTCCTGTACCGGGCTGGTGCGTTCTTCGCTGGCGAACCATTGATTGAGCTCGTCCATGCCGGTTGTTGTGATGGTAAAAAATTGCCGTTCAGAGCTGTCGCCGTCCGCGGTTTCCTTCATCTGGATCAGACCGCTTTTCAACATGCGGTTGAGGGTGGTGTAGATCTGGGCGGGGGCGACCTCCCAGTTCTCGCGGCCGCCGGCTAAAGCGGTAAACGCCGCGCGCAGCTCGTAGCCGTAGCGAGGCTGCTGAGCCAGTAATCCTAGTAATGTGTGTCTAACGGTCATATTGTAAATACTCTACAGTTTAGTATTATATTTTGTATACGCAGTTTGTCAATATTAAATCGCCTCTTCCCATTGGTAAGTGAGGATTATCCCGAGATCCTGAGCCGAGGGGAACTTCCCCGCCCCATCAAAAAACCCGCTGTGGGGGCGTATTGCAATACGCCCCCCACTTGTTCTAACGCCTTGCGCCATTTTGCCGGAACTTACGTATATGATTTAGAATTATTCATTTACTGGAGGTTTGCCATGTTCAATATTGGTGATCTGATTAGTCGCGCGTGCAAGATCTTGTGGAACTACCGGGTGTTGTGGATTTTCGCACTATTGCTCGCGCTCAGCGGCGGAGCAGGGGGTGGGGGAGGTGGCAGCGGCGGCGGTGGAGGTGGCGGCGGTTCAAGCAGCGCCAACTTGCCTGCTGATGGCAGCCAATGGTTTGGGGGTAATTGGGAGCGATTCCTCGACCAGACCGAAATGCCGCAGTGGCTGGATGAATCTGTCACCTGGTTTGAAGACACTTTCACACCTATGTTCGCCACCGAAGAGCGCGCCATCCGCTCAGCCGTTATCATTGTGGGTATTATCATCGGCATTTCGATTTTGATCAGCCTGCTGCTCGCGTGGGTACGCTACCCCAGTGAGACTGCGGTGATGCGCCTGGTGGACGAGTACGAGCATTCCGGCATACGCTTAAAATTCAAGGAAGGTTGGCGGCGCGGCTGGGACGTGCGCGCCTGGAGGCTCTTCCTGGTGGACCTATTGATCGGCACTCCGGCTTTTACCATCGTTATCCTGCTGGTGGGTTTGTTGGGCTTGCTGATCTACAACCTGGTCGAAACCAGCGGCGTCAGCCTGCCGCCGGCAGCGGTGATCGGTATTATTGTTGTCAGCCTGATC
>JBCFBD010000090.1:7065-7898 GCA_038562455.1 Anaerolineaceae bacterium
CTTCATACTTCTCATGGCACTGGTCGGGTTGCTGCGCCAGTATGTCGCGCGCTATGTAACCCTCGAGGGCGCAGGCGTGGGCGAGGCGTTCCGGCGCGGCTGGGGCTTGTTCAAATCAAAATTCTGGGGGACGGTCGTGCTCGGTTTGGTGCAGGCGGGGCTCGGTATCGCTTTTGGTTTTGCCGCAATATTGGTTTTCTTCCTGCTCATTCCGGCCTACGCCATATTGGCAATTCCGGGCGCGCTGGTTGCGGCACTGCCCGGTGGGCTGGCGTATCTGCTGGCAAATCTCAGCTTGCCGGTGGGTGTGGCTGTAGCCATCGGAGCGCTGGTGGCTTTGCCCTTCTTCTTTATCATTATTTTCTCCCCGCTCAGTTTCTTCTCCGGGATGTTCGCGGTGTTCACCTCCAATATCTGGACGCTCGCCTTCCGCTCACTGCAGCCGATTGTCGCGCCGCCTCTGCCTGTAGTTGAAATACCGCCTGGGATCCCTAACCAGCCGCCTGTTGAGTAGTAACCTGGTCCACGGCTGCATACCAAAAATCACAGGAGAGATCGTGCGGTCTCTCCTGTGATTTATCTCGCAAGAATTGTTATCTTTGTAATCAATAAATGGGTTTCCGCTTAAATAATTGGGTTACAATACATGTCGCTATCCGCATCCGAATTGAAACCACAAATGCAGTAGATCATCCGATGAACTCAACCACTGTCGAATTCACCATCCCACCCCAATACAAAACTGACCGCCGTTCACCGACGCGTTGGGTGATTTCGCATGCCCTGCACGAGTGGTGGATCCTCATCGTCGCCTTGGTGGGAGCGGTGGGCAA
>JBCFBD010000091.1:0-7857 GCA_038562455.1 Anaerolineaceae bacterium
GGACCCACCACATCCAGCGTCTCGCCTGCCAGCAGCAGGTTGGGGACGAGCAACGAGCGCATGGTCAGCGGGTCGACCTCGCTGACGGGCACCCCGCCGGCGCTCACCTGGCAGAACTCGAAGCCGCGCGTGCCGGTGACGGTGAAGGGCAGGGCGGTGAGCAGCGCGAAGAGGTAGGGCAGGGCTTTCGCCGGCACCTGGTTGACCCTCACATCCGGGGCGAAGCCGGCCATTTTGATCAGCACGGGCGGCAGCTTGGGCGGCAGCACGGCGCCCAGCAGCACCGCCAGCGGGGTGGGGGAGCCCTGTTTCTCGCGCAGGAGGGCGCGCAATTGCGCCTCGCTGGCAAACAGCGGGTTGAGCTCCAGGCGCAGGTTCGCGCCCGGGCGCGCCGAAACGTGGTGGCTGAGG
The DNA here is from genome assembly GCA_038562455.1 of Anaerolineaceae bacterium. Taxonomy (GTDB): domain Bacteria; phylum Chloroflexota; class Anaerolineae; order Anaerolineales; family Anaerolineaceae; genus UBA6107. Next base: position 412 of record JBCFBD010000091.1, read on the forward strand.
TCCATCACCGCGGGTCCGTTCAGCCCCCAGGCGGTGAAGATCAGGTTGCCGGTGGTCTCCGCCAGCAGTTGGCTGCCCTCGTAGAGCTTCGCCTGCACGTCCAGGCGCACGCCCTGCAAGGCGCGCCAGGGGGTCATGTCGCAGGTGAGCGGGGCGAGGGCGGGGCGCGGCGGGAGCACTGTGTGCCCGAGGGATTCGAGCATGGGGAAGAGCTGCCCGCGCGAGCCAAGGGCGGGGTAGGCTGCGCCACCCGCCGCCACCAGCAAATTGCCGCAGGCGTGCGGGCGCTGGGTCTTGAAGCCGACCTCGAACCCGGGGTTGGTGTTGCGTATAGATACAACCTTGTGATCGAGCAGCAGGCGCACGCCGGCTTCTTCCAGCGCCGCGGCGAAGGCATCCACCACCGTCTGCGCCGACTCGGAGAGGGGATAGCACCAGCCGTCGTGGGTGGTGTAGGTGAGCACGCCGATGCTCTCGAGGAAGGCGAGCAGCTCGGGGTAGCCGAAGCGCGCGAACACGCCCTCCAGCCAGGCGGGGTCGGCGCAGGTGTAGCGGCTGGCGCTCAGTTCGCGGTTGGTGAGGTTGGCGCGCCCTGCGCCGGTGACCAGCAGCTTGCGCCCGGCGGAAGGATTGCCGTCAATCAGCGTGACCTGCGCGCCGCCGCGCGCGGCGAACAGCGCTGCGGTCATCCCAGCCGGTCCCGCGCCGATGATGGTGAGTTCCTTTGCCATAGGGATATTGTACAGCAGGAGGGAAAGGAAAGTGGAGAGTAAAGAGTGGAGATTTGACAACTCTCCCCTCTCCATTCTCAATTCTCATAAATAAATGGTGTATCATCCCTACTGATAATCATATGCATAAAAAAGATGTATAATCATGATGTAATGAAAAAGGAAAACCTGTACCGCACCCAGGTGCTGCTGGAGCCCGCGCAGTACCGCGAACTGACCGGGCTGGCTGAAGGCGAGGGGATCAGCCTCTCGGCGCTGCTGCGGCGCATCGTGGCGCAGGGGCTCGAGGAACAGCGCCGGCGCAAGCTGGCGAGCGCCGCGGAAAGCCTGATGGAGTTGTATTACTCCGAAGGCGAGATCGTGGGCTACTCTGCGCTGGACGGCGAAGACTTCAGCGGTGGGGGAGGCGGGGGGTGAACCGCGGCGAGGTGTGGCGCCTGGCGCTCGATGAGTCTGGCGGCGAGGAGGGCGGCAGCCGCCTGGTGATCCTGCTCTCGAACGACGCGTTGGCGGTGCTGCCTTTGCGCGTGGTGGTACCGCTGGTAGCCTGGCGCGAGGCGTTCGCCGCCGCCCCGTGGATGGTGCGCGTGCCCCCGGTGCTCAACAGCGGCCTCACCGAAGTGATGGCCGCGGACGCGCTGCAGGTACGCTCTGTTTCGACCGCGCGTCTCACGCAGCGCCTGGGCAGCCTGCCCGAGCGCGTCACGGCGCAGCTCTCCGCGGCGGTGGGTGAGGTCATCGGTTAAACCCGCCTCACAGCCCGCCGCCGCCTCACGGCATTGAATTCACCATCCAGTTATGCTATAGTAATTTGATCAACCCATTTGCTACCGTGGGCGGCTACCATGAATACAACACCTGGCAAAAAGCTCAGACTGTTTACCTTTATAAATCAACGCAGCCGGAACATCACATCAAGCCACACAAGGAGAAGAGATGAACACATCAAGTCTACTGGACGCGATCAAGGTCGTGAAGGAGAACGAAAGGTTCGCATCAGCCAGCTACTGGGACGCTGCGCGCAAGATCGAAAATCCTTCCGGCAGGTTCGTGTTCGAGGAGTTGAGCAAGTTCGAGGAATATCATTACGACCGCCTGACCGCGCTGGAAAACGCGCTCGAAGCGGACGGCACTTTCATTGAATACGAGGGCAGGGAGTTTCCGCTCCCGCCGGTGCTGGAGGTGCCCGCGGCGAAGGAGCCGCATCAGAAGGATGTGCTCACCATCATCTCGCAGGCCATCGAGCTCGAAGAGAACGCCAAGAAAGCCTATGCCGACCTGGCGGTGCAGATCGATGTTCCACTCGGCAAACAGATGTTCGAGCGCCTGGCGCGTGAAGAGTACAGGCATTACCAACTACTCATCGAAGCCTACTGGTCGGTGAGCTACCTGGGCGACTGGCGCTGGATGATGTAGCGCGGGTTCACCAGCAAGCCAGGTTTTACCCGCTTCGATCGGTTTCATCAGCCATAATCCACAAGGAGGAAGAATGGTCACGCCCAGTTTATTGGAAGCGATTAAGGTTGCAAAAGACAACGAAAGGATCGCCTCGGAGAGTTACCGTAGTGCGATTGACGAGATTCAGCACACGGTTGGCAAGCGCCTTTTCCAGGAATTGAGCGATTTTGAGCAGTTCCACTATGAAAAACTGACCGAACTTGAGAACTCGCTGATCAAAGAGGGTAAGTATATTAATTACCAGGGCAAGGAATTTCCAATTCCACCGATCTTTGAGGTCAGAGGCGCTGTCGAACCGGGGAAGAAGAGTCTGATGACCATCATCACCCAGGCAATCGGGCTGGAAGAAACAGCTAAAAAGACCTATGCTGACCTTGCAGATGAAATTGACGATGCACTGGGCAAAGAAATGTTCAAGAAACTCTCTGCAGAAGAGTACAGTCATTACCGCATCCTTATCGAGGCATACTGGACGGTGAGCAATTTCGGCGTCTGGAAATGGGTGCGGCCATAAAAAGATGTCCCCGGCTGAAAAAATTCAATGCCGGGGATTTATTATTATCAGATTTGCTCTGCCTTGTAAACAGAACCTCCTGTTCTAACCTATGGATAGGCGGTGAAGCTCACCGCGCCGGCGGCGTTCTCTCCAATCACCACAAATTTATAAGTATAGGCTTTGCGGATGATCAGCGAAAAAATCATCGATTCGGCGTCGTTCGCCTGGTAGATCACCTCGCCCTTTTCGCCGCTCACCAGAATATCCAACCGTCCGGATTCTGGCTCGATCACCACATCCACGATCGCGCCTTCGTCCATTGTCATCTCATGCGCCTTTGTGCCGTCCAGTTGGGTGAAGTCGAGCGCAAAGTGCGTGGCATCGGTGGTCTCGGTGCCGGTAAAGCGCGGACCGCAGGCGCTGAGCAGCAGCAGCGCGGCAATCAACAATAACGTAATTCCAATTGTCTTTTTCATTTATGAATCTCAACCTGTCCAGAAAATGGCGGGTACAACCCGATAGATTGTATCACCTCGCGCAGGCTGGTGTGATAGATACTTATCTGTGATTCAACCACTCCTTTGGCAGGAATTCGCGTGCCACTACGCGGTATGCAGGTTGGTACGCGAGCGTGTACTCCTCAGAGTGGTGCACGGCGGGGTAGCCGGCAGAAGACACCAGCTGGAGGTATCGCGTGAAGTCCTGCAGGTGGATGTGGATGAGCGCATGGTCTGCCAGCTCGACCGACTGGATCACATAGGTCTTGAGTACGCGCTCCTGTCCTGTAAACCGATTGGCGGTGGTGAGAAAGGCTTCCAGCAGTGCCTCAGGCGGCAGCCCCAACCGCGAAAATGGGCGCAGGTGCAAACGCAGCAGCTTCCCGCCTGGTGAGATGGGATCAAGCAGCGGCTCATCCGGTCCATCCCCCAGGCTGGTGAGCTCCTGCTCCAGACGGGCGCGGGCTTCTTGATGCTCACCCACCGCGTGTCCGCTGCCCAGTGCCGCCTGGTGGATCAACTTGTACACGTCAGGGGCAAGCCACGCAGGGTAGCGGCGGGCGTGCTCCAGCACGATATGTTGAAAAGGTGTGAAGTTTGCCAATTGTTTGTCCTTTAGATAAGTCACGAAGGGATTTCAGCCTGGGGCCAATGACCACCACATCGAAATCAGATATTTTCCCTCTGTTGAAGGCGAATAAACGATGAAATACCCTGCCTGTATTCTATAGTAGTGAGTTTGCCCTGCAATTTCAAGTATGAGTAGGCATGTATTAATGAACTGGCTTTCTATTCATGTATTCCAAGTGTCTTTTTACGCGGATGTTATATAATGAAGATACACCAAACGTCATCATCACTGCGCGGCGAAGGTCGAAGGTTGTTACAGGTGGCGCGGCAGTGTCATCCCGGAAGTCCCGGGTTTCAGCAATCAGAAGCGAGGAAGACATGCGTCACATCATTACCCGCGTGGTGGGGGTCGGCAACCGCAACCCTGACGGCACCTCCCGTCAAAACCTGTTGAAAAAGTTCGCCAAGCCCGGCGCGGAGGTGATCCTCAACCATGTGGAATCAAGCGAAGGCGACCTCAATACGATCGAGGTGCTGCTGCCGTACGCCGAGGATAAAAAGCCGCGCTGCATCGGCTTTCTGCCCGGGCGGGTGGGGGAGAAGCTCGCACGCCGCCTGGATGCTAATCACCCCGTAGTTGCCGTCATCCACGACCTCATCACCGAGGACGACCCCGCCCTGCGGGTGAAGATCTCGTTCTAAAGATTGGTTTAGAGCGGTTTTTATTTCGAGACCTCTCGGTTTTACAGGTCGTTGAACAGGGTCTTGAATGGATTTCAACGAACCCCCTGTCACCTCTGATTGATCAGTGATTTGTGTTTCCTAAGTAGGGGCACGATATATCGTGTCCCTACATCGACCAACAAGGAAAGTGCCCCTACCCGAGATGTGTAGGGCGGGTTGAAAACCCACTATAACAAATACTGATCTAACAGTCACATGATGGGGATGGGCCAGCGTACCTGCGGCAATATATGACATGAACATGGCTTACGATCATAATGGTGGGCTCTAACCCGAACCGACCCTACGCCTGGTCAATCTGGCGGATGGATTCAGGTGAGGGTATGGGCAACTCCCCAAGGTGAATGGATGAATAGATGGACGACGATTAATTTTATACCTGAATTTGTTTGCAGATTTCAGAAACCCGGTTTTCCAAACGAAAATTTACGGTAGAAACGCACTTGTGGGGGCAGGTTCTGAACCTGCCCCCACCATATCCACCCTCTTGAATTATATGTTTTAATAGAACTTATATTCTATTTTCTGCTCTTTACCATCCCCCATACCGTGCAGAACTGAATTGTTTCCTTTTTGCGCGAATTTTGCGCCCCTGAGCATTTTTTTGCGAGTGGGGTTCCTACAGTTATCGCAACCATGTGCATTCGTTTTTTATTCGATTTTTAAAAACGAATCTCACGCCCATAAACCGGTTTTATACAAATTCGTGTTCATAAGTGTTCACCTGTGCCATTCGTGTGATCCGTAATTAAAAGGTTTGTTCCGTTCTTGTTCCCTTGCGCTATAATTACTCAAACTTGACATTAAAGGGCATATTCATGGTCGCCTTTCTTTCTTCATTCTCCCCCGTGCTCCAGGCGCTGTTCGCCACCCTCTTCACCTGGGCGGTCACAGCCCTGGGCGCGGCTTTTGTGTTCGTCAACAAAACCATCTCCCGCCGGCTGTTGGTGATCATGCTTGGCTTCGCCGCTGGTGTGATGATCGCCGCCTCATTCTTCTCACTGCTGCTGCCCGCCATCGACATGGCTGAGGCTTCCGGCACTCCTGGCTGGCTGCCGGCTGTGGTCGGTTTCCTCACCGGCGGCGCCTTTCTATACGGTATCGACAAGCTGCTGCCGCACTTGCACGTGGGACTCGATATGGACCAATCCGAGGGGATCAAGACCCACTGGCAGCGCTCGGTTCTGCTCGTATTAGCCATCACGCTGCACAACTTCCCGGAGGGGCTGGCCGTGGGTGTGGCGTTCGGGGCGGTAGCGGCAGGCGTGCCTTCCGCCAGCCTCACCTCGGCGCTGGCGCTGGCCTTGGGTATTGGGCTGCAGAACTTCCCTGAGGGCATGGCGGTTTCCATGCCGCTGCGCGGGGAGGGCATCTCGCGCCGCAGGGCGTTCATGCTGGGGCAGGCTTCCGGCATTGTGGAGCCCATCGCCGGTGTGCTGGGCGCGCTGGCGGTCATCACCATTCAGAGCATCCTGCCCTACGCCTTGAGCTTCGCCGCGGGCGCGATGATCTATGTGGTGGTCGAAGAGCTCATCCCCGAGAGCCAACGTGGAGAGAGTACCGACCTCGGCACGCTTGGCGCCATGGTCGGATTCGCCGTGATGACCTTCCTCGACGTGGCATTGGGATAAACCAACACTGGAGCTGACATGAAACAGGATATCATCGAAAAACTCAACCAGTACATCACCAGCCGCGTGTTGCGCGACCCCGCGCGCATTCTCTCACCCGACGAGCCGCTCATCTCCGGCGGCATCATCGACTCGTTCAACCTGGTCGACCTGGCGATCTTCACTGAGGACGAATTCGGCGTGCATCTCGACGACATGGAGCTCAACGTGGAGCACTTCGATTCACTCAATCAGCTGGCTGAGCTGATCCAATCGCGCCTGGGCTGATTCAGACAAACTATACAAAAAATATACAATTTCTTCACAATTTTCGGCTATCATCACATTAGAAGATGAGGAGGTTCTGAATGAACAAAACGCTTCTAATTGTGATGGTTGTGGCGGCGGCGCTCGTGCTTGGTATTGGCGCGGGCTACGCCGTGAGCCGGGTGCTGCCGACCCCGGCGCAATTCATTATTGGTGATAACGCGAACACCTTGCCGTATGACCGGTCAAACGCTGACACTTACCGCTCTGGTGGCAGCTGGCTGCCCGAGCGCATGGGAAGGGACAGCGGCAGGATGGGCGGGCGCGGTGGTATGCACGGGGGAATGATCCCATGGACCAGCAACACCAACACGACCGGTGAACGCATCAGCATGGATGACGCGCTCGCGCAGGCTGAATCTTATGCCGGTGAGATCAGCGATAACCTGAGGGTCAGCGAGGTGATGGAGTTCTCGCAAAACTTCTACGCCATCCTGATCGAAACCGACAGCGGCAGGGGCGCTATGGAGCTGCTGATCGACCCGTACAGCGGCGCGGTGAGCCCCGAGATCGGCCCCAACATGATGTGGAACACGAAGTATGGTCACATGCGCTGGCAGGGCGGTGAAGGCGACAACACGCTCAACCTCGAAGAAGCCGCGGCAGCCGCCCAACAGGCGCTGGATGAACAACTGCCTGGCGCGGTGCTGGAAGAGCACGGCACCGAGTTTTACGGTTATTTCAGTTTTGACTACAGTTTGGATGGTGAGATTGCAGGCATGCTGTCGGTGAATGGTACAGACGCAGAGGTCTGGTTCCATAACTGGCATGGAGATTTTATAGGTGAAAAGGAGTTCGAGTAATGAATAAAACTTTAAAATGGATTTTGATCGGACTGGGCATCGCGCTGGTGGTATTCTTCATCGCCATGTCGGTGTTCTACATGTTGCGCGTAGCCGGCGGAGTAGGTGGCACCAGCTGGCGCGGTATGATGCCCTTTCAGGGTATGATGCCCTATCGCAGCGGCTACCACATGCCCTTTTTTGGCTTCATACCGATAATGGGATTTGGTT
>JBCFBD010000092.1:0-7721 GCA_038562455.1 Anaerolineaceae bacterium
TTTTGAGCAGTGTCATACGCTGCCTTATATTGATCCAGGAATTCACGGACATCGTTCACATCATAAACTTCGTCACTATTCCGACCGATGCGACGGATTTCTCGTGCATATGCTCCTGGGATCACCTCCTCGATTTCGCGGATCCATTTGGGTACAAGGTGTGGAGGACAAAGCACGATTGCTGGATAAGCATCCAGCAGCTCTATCACACCAGTCGATATTGTCGTCTTCCCAGTCCCCATTTCCGCCTGGCAGTTGGCCACGCCATTTTTTCGAATTGAACGAGCCAACGCCGCTGCCGCATGTCTTTGTGCAGGAAGCAATCCAGCACGCTCTTGTCCGGGAAGGGCTTTTCGTTGCGTACCAAGCCTATCGAGGGCTGCAATTTCGTTCGCAGTTGGATCCAGATTGTAGATGGGTTTATAGGTTTCCAGTACATGCGCAGCGATCTTCTCGCCGTGAACCTTCATGAACTCTGAAAGACCCTTAACGTCCTGGATCACCTGGATACCATCCTGTTTTAGCACAGCCACCGTAGTAACAAAACGATCCTTGTAGATTTCAACGACTGTATCCGCTTCTTTGGCATCCGGCTGCTCAGTCTTTTCGACCACCTTGATCACCCGTCCCTTGATCAGCATTGGTTTACCCTCTTCATCGGTCAACTTCACCGTGCCCATCATGCCAGAGGCCATGAGCATAGCGATATGTCCTTTCTTCAAGGGCATGACCGGTTGGGAGAGTTGAGCCAGACCACGCGTTGGGTGTATCAGGTCAAGCCAATCACTGGTTTTCTGGACACCTGCTTCCTTCGTGGCTTCAACCACCTCTTCCGGTTCCCAATCCGTTCGCTTGAACATAACTGGTTTGCCATTTGCACCTCGTAATGGCGCAGGCAAGAGTTCATAGATCGGTTCAACAGCGGGATGCATAGGTTCCAGTTCAGTTGATGCCAGGTTTTGCAGCGAAAGTATCTCCTTGTCCGTAGGTAACTGGTAGAGTTTGCGCTTGTAGGCTATCACTACCACCTGCTTAAACTTCTCGTACAACCCATCCGGAAACCGATAGACCGTGATAGCTTCGTAATGCCCGGCCAAAAGCCGAGCAACTTCAATCATTCCCAGGATTTTCTGTGGAATGATATAGGTCAGCAGCCCGCCACGCATCAACTTGGAGGAGGTCGTCTTGAGAAAATCCCATTCCAGTCGTTTTTGACCTTCAAAACGGTCAAAGTCATAAGGTGGATTTAAATAGAGCCAGGAAATGCTTTCATCACTCAGAACACAAGCCTGCCAGGGAGCCTGGTAAACCTTATCCATCACGTTTTGAGCTTTCCCTGCTCGTTCTGGTGAGAGTTCTACACCCCAGGTTTCGCAGTTGAGCGCGTTACCCAAGGAAAAAGCGGCTTTTCCTTCCCCTGCACAGGGATCAAATAACCGCCCTCGTTCGCTGGGCGGTTTCAGGTAAGTGCGGATGATCTCGACAACCGGTTCATCCGTGGGGTAGTACCCCATTCTTTCGATTGCTGGTGGACGCATTGTTCTCTCCTATACGAAAATAAAATCCCCGCAGGAGACGCGTCCAACCCCTTGAGGGGATGAAAAGCGCCCCCTCCGGGGTGATGTTGCGAGTTGTTTTACTTGTTCAATCAGATGGTCAGTGAGATATCCTCGTGAGCTAATAACTCGGATAACACTTCTTTCCAGTCAGCTTGCAGGTCAATTCTGGCACCAAGGATACAATCGCCACCTGTGGCCAGATCTTGAACCAACTTGCGGCTGCGAGCTTGTTTCCAAAGGACTACTGACCATTCATCCAGGACCGGCACCTCCAGAGCTTCTTTGATTCGTTCAACGAAAAGCTGAATCAATTCCTTTTCTGGATCGGGTGTTCCTCGAAAAATAAGCAGATATGCACTGAGGTCTTCTGGTTCCCATTTTTCAGGAAGCGCAAGCCGAGATACGAACCCGACATGATGACTGGTGTATTCAGGCATGGCTTGCCAGGCTTGTTCATACTTATCAGTGGGAATCAGGGACACATCGCTTACACCGTCCTGAGTCATTTGTAGGGATTTCCCGCACATCAGAGTCACTCGAAGTGACTCCAAGCTGGTCTTGTAACCTACCAGACCAACATATGCCAGGTTGTGATCGGTGTCATAGGCATAGCCGGTGGCATGTGCCATTGCTTGCCCGTTCCGAAGCTTTGGTACCGCTTCAGGAAATAGACGATCACCCGATTTGGAATCCCCGCTATCCTTCGGAACAATCTTCCACACAACAATCCCAGAATTGACTCGAGCCAGTTCTTCGTTGACCTCTTTCAGAACTTCGTAAAGACCTTTCCAGGGTTGTGCTCCGGTGAAGGTGACCTTGGTTTCGCCGCATTGAATATGGACACTCCTGTCCTTTACATCGAGGATTGCTTCACCTAGAGTAAGAATTCGGTAGTTAGCTAACACTTGGGGTAGTTTCTCACCCGATTTTGCAGTAAACAGGTAAGCTCCGAGTTCCGAATCGTAGTTAAGGAAGCCGGCTTTTCCAACTGCATAATCGTATGGGTAAGCTGCCCGTGTCAGTTCCTGACCGAGATCTTCTCTCGCAGGTAAACCACTGCCATCCTTATAAGCAGCGATTATGATCTTGCCCTCCTTCTGTCTGGCAATAATACGGTTCACTTTTTCGCGCAGGTATTTGTCTTCGTACACATTCATGTGATCCTCCTTTGGATTAGAAATGGATTGAATATCCGACGTTAAATAGTAAAAATTAGCCAACGTTCGAACGCTTCTGCAAATGTAAGAAATACAGAAGGGCAAAAGAAAACCTTTATTGATGTAATCCAGGGTATTCTTTTGCTTTTCTGAAAGGCAATGAAATTTAGGAAATATTCATTTAAATTACCTATTGACATTCCAGTTACTGGAAGGTTTATAATATCAAGAGATAATGGAGGCAGCCTTGAAAATTCAAGAGTTATCCCAGGCATCAGGCGTTCCAACCAAAACGATCCGTTTTTATGAAGAATCTGGTGTATTACCCTCACCAGCTCGTAAGCCCAATGGTTACCGCGATTACGACCAATCAGATATAGAACGATTACGATTGGTTGCTGGCGCGAGGCGCCTGGATCTTTCTCTGGATGATATCCGGGAAATACTTGCACTAAGAGATCAGCGAGAAGCGCCCTGCCGCACATTGTTGGATCGAATCCATCAAAAAGCGAATGAAGTTGCCGAGAGGATTGTTGTTCTGCAACGTCTTGAGGCAGAACTTCGTGATTTGTATGCCTTAGGCCTTACTTTTCCAACCGATGATGTAGACGGTAAGAATTGTGTTTGCCATCTGGTCAGTGAAAAGTAAATTGGTCTTTGAATTTTAGGAGATAAGAAATGGCAAAAAATAGAATTGAGCTTGATATTCGGGGCATGACATGCAGTTCATGCGCCATCCATGTAAAAAAGAGTTTGTTATCTGTTCCGGGTGTGATAAATGTAGATGTGCCCGGGTGGGATTCTGGAAAAGCCACAGTTGTTGCCGACAAAGAAGTCGATACAAAAGCCCTAAATAGCGCAGTTACTAGCGCAGGTTATCACGCAGCCGTAAAATCAGTTCAAAATTTGGAGAACCCGGCTGAATCAGAAACAGCCACTCAAGAAAATGTTGATTTTGATCTATTGGTTATCGGTGGTGGCTCTGGTGGCTTTGCCGCTGCAATCAAGGGCGAAGAGCTGGGCTATCGGGTTGGAATCATTAATGGCGGGACAATTGGCGGTACCTGCGTGAATGTTGGTTGTGTGCCCAGTAAAACCCTCATCCGGGCAGCGGAAGCCTGGCATAACGCCGGACACCATCCCTTTTCGGGAGTTATAACTTCTCAAACGAACCTCGATTGGCTTGCGATTCGAGCTCAAAAGAATGAATTGGTCAGCGGTTTACAACAGAAAAAATATGTGGATGTTCTAGATGCCTATCCAAACATCAAGTTGATTAAAGGATATGCAACTTTTACCACTGATGGTTCTGTGTATGTTGGGGATAAATCTTACCAGGCGCTACGCTATGTGATTGCGACCGGTGCCCAACCGCGAATCCTGCCAATTCCTGGCCTTACGGAAGCCCAACCACTCACCAGCACCACTCTGATGGACCTGGATGAATTACCCAAATCCCTAATTATATTGGGCGGGCGTGCGGTAGCGCTGGAATTGGGTCAAACGATGGCGCGCTTTGGTGTGAAAGTTCTCATCCTTCAACGCAGCCCTCGTCTGGTGCCTGACCACGAACCGGAAATTGGACGTGCCATTCAAGAATATTTGGAGCAGGAAGGGATCACCATCCTCACAGGCGTTCAGATAGAGGGTGTTAGTCGAGAGGGAGAAATCCGCAAAGTTCATGCTAAGTTAATGGGGCAATCCCGGACATTTGAAGCGGACCAAATCCTGGTTGCTTTAGGGCGCCAGCCCAATACAATGGATCTGGGATTGGATCAGGTTGGAGTGAAACTGGATCATAATGGAGCGATCATCGTAAACGAATATCAGCAAACTTCCAATCCAATTATTTACGCTTCTGGGGATGTTACCCCGAATCCGGATTTTGTCTATGTGGCGGCAGCAAGTGGTTCGGTAGCTGTAATTAATGCAATGAATGGAAACCAGAAACCTCTGAATTTATCAGCCTTGCCAGGAGTCATTTTTACTGATCCTCAAATAGCAACTGTTGGCCTTACAGAACTTCAAGCCAAACAGCAAGGATATGAAGTAAAAGCAAATACTCTGCCTTTGGAGTATGTGCCCCGGGCTTTGGCAGCAAGAGATGTTCGTGGTCTGATTAAGATGGTGGCGGAAGAAAAAACTGACAAGATCCTGGGCGTTACTGTTTTAGCAGCAGAAGCTGGAGAGGTGATCCAATCGGCAACCCTGGCGGTCAAGTTCGGCTTGAAAGTATCTGATATTACTGAGACACTCTTCCCCTATCTGACACAGGTTGAAGGGTTAAAGTTAACAGGATTAACCTTCTCAAAGGATGTTGAAAAACTCTCCTGCTGTGCTGGCTAATGGTCATATATAGTATTCAAAGAATCCCGGCTCTTTGAGTAAATTTTGACACGTGAAACGTACTACAATATGAATTGGGGGAGTTTTGCTCCCCCATTTTATTCTTATGTCCTATCAATATGCATGGGCATTAAAACGTATAAATTCTCTTCGTCTCCTGTTGAATGGAGTACCGCTGGTGTGTTGTGGGCATTCGCCTCAATGGTCACTTTTTTGGTAGTGATGGCTTCCAACCCATCTTGCAAGAATTTCACATTGAATGCGATCACTAATTCCTGTCCTTCAACCGTGGCATCAAGCTCTATCTCACTGACGCCGGTCTCATCGGATTCGGCCAATAGTTTGACCTTCCCTGTTTGATCAGCTCCGGGTTGAAAGTGAAACCGCACTACATTGCTACCTTCGCGAGCAATGATGCTGGCCTGTTTGCAGGCCTTGAGCAGGTCACCCGCGTCAAGGACTGCTCTGGTCTTGTGACCTTTTGGTAGAATTGCCTGATAATCCGGAAATTTCCCATCGATCAATTGTGAAACAATCTGCACGTTTTCACAACGGAACACCACCTGGCTACCATTCGTGGGTAAAACAAGAGTGATCCTGGCTGCTTTAGTCGCGTTCAGGATACGCATCACCTCTTTCAATGCGGAAGCCGGTATGATTAACTGCTTCTTGGCGAACTGGTCTGGAAGGATCGCTTTACAGATAGCGAGACGGAATCCATCCGTTCCGACCATGGATACGGTCTTTCCATCCATGCTCATCAAAACTCCAGTCAGAACAGGTCGGGTATCATCCATGGAAGCAGCAAACGCAACCTTTTGGATCATCTCTTTGAAGATACTTGCATCCATTGAAACCCCATTGGTGATAGGGTACTCCGGGATGGTTGGAAACTCGGATGCATCAATTCCCTTGACGATCCCTTTATAGGTTCCGCACTTCAATGATGCTTCCGGTTTCCCATTTACCGAAAAAACGACTTCGGGATCTGTAAAGCTGTTGATCACATCAGTCAGTGTTTTGGCGGGTAAGGTCAAACCCAGGTCGCCGTCCAAATTGGCATCCATCCAAACCGTGACACCCACGGTCAAGTCGGTAGCCGAGAGGCGAAGCTGATCCTCATCCTTACTGAGCAAAATGTTCGATAAGATCGGTAGATGGGAGTGAGAATTTACCGCTCGTCCAACAATTGCCAGACTTTCAGAAAATGTATTCTTTTGAACAGTCACTTTGCATGTCATTCTGTATCTCCTTGTTGGTTTATAGACTGGGCGTTTGGTCGTCCAACCACTGTTCAAGTGCAGCAATGAGCTTATCGTCCTCAGCAATTTGCGACATGAGTTCATCCATGCTGGGGAAGTGCAATAGCTGTTGCTCCAATTCCTCGACCCATTCCTCCATTTCTTCTGACGAAAGGGAGACTGGCTTTTCCAGCTTAACTCCCTGGTTCCATTGGGTTGCTTGAAAGCGATCTGCTACTTTGCATGGCGCTACGAAAGCCCGCCGCTCAACAAGATCAATAATCAAGTGATAATCCGCAGGATTTTCAGAAGAACCCAGGTTGAACTCCGTCAGGAGAGGACGTACTGATTTATGTTGCACATAAGCCAGGTAGCCAGACCAGAGACCAGTAAAGGTCACCAGACCATCCGATACCATGACCTCATCTCCGCAGGGTTCCCACCAGAGGGCAAGATAATGGGCATTCCGAAAATTTCGGTAACCCACTGCCTGTTCTAGAAGTGGCGAAGGTGGAACAGGGATTTTGAGTTGGATCATCTGTTTTTCCATATATCTCCTTTGTTACAAAATAATCTTCGAGTGGGTAAGTATCCGGGTCAGGTTCAAGATTATGCTTTTCCGCTTCAATCTCAACCCAATCAGTGAGTACATCCAGTTCCTCTTCTGTCACACGTGGCGGAGGAGCAAACCAGTCATTCCAGTCCGATTCTGGTGGACTGTCACCCAGACACTCTTCATCAAACTTGCCCAGGATGAAATCTTCCAATGACTTCTTGCAGCAATCATCTATTAGGGCAATTTCTGCTTGAACCCGTTCCCAATTCACATCTTTTTGTGTTTCGTACAAAACCTCCAATTCTTCCTCCTTTGGTGAAATAATCCAACGTTACGCATCTAAATACCCAACGTTAAAGCTATCTACAGACCAACCCTCAGAAGGTTGCTCCATACATTTGCGCCAACGTTGTCAGACACGCAGGGATCGAACCCCTGCGTGTCTTATAGTGATTAGAATTCGTCAAATAAATCTGCAGAAGCACCACCATCCGGCCAGTAAGCCTCATCATCCCCCAGGCGGATTGCGTTTTCGTATTGCTCCGTGAGAGAACTTTCGTCATCATTATCAAAATTCGATGTTGTGAAGGCTGTGACGGTCGGGTGATCCGTTGTAAAACTACGGATAGAACTTCGCCAGAAAAGTACATCATCATTCTGAAGAACTTTCTGGACTCCTTGCGCCAGCTCAATCAAAAAGTCTTCTTCCAACCGATCTGGAGGAAGACCGTGATCTACCAAGGTATGAGCGATCTCTTCGGCAATTTGTCCCCAAGTAATGGCGAAAGCAGGTTTATCCATCGGGAATCCAGCCTGTGCCAAAATCTTGGAAACCTCGAAACCTGATTCCAGGTATTCAAGC
>JBCFBD010000093.1:0-7680 GCA_038562455.1 Anaerolineaceae bacterium
ACCCAAATGGAAGGCTTATCCAATCTGATAAGATCCGTGGAGGGCAAAATCTCAGGGAATTGCTTGACCTCTCCCGCCTCCGCAATCCTGCTCAACTGCGGGTGCTCAGGGTCTGCCTGGTAGAGGCACACCGACCCGCAATCCAGAATCTGCCGGATGATGCCCACTCCCTGCTGCACCTTGAGAGTGAGGTCGGGGGCATCGCTCAATTGCACGAAATCTGTCAAACGCCGGTATGTGGTCTCCAGCTGGATCTTGCGCTCGGTGTCGTCTATCACGCCAGGCAGAAAGCGCAGGATGAGCCATTTTCCCGAGCTATCGATGTAATCGAAGCGTACGCGGGTGTCAATGGGGGTGAGATTCTTGCGGTCGAGTTTCAGATTCCGCATTTCACCTGAATACGCGGTATCCAAATCCAAACCGGGCAGGAGAAAATTGACATCCTTATGCGTCACATCCGGCTGCGAGTAATAAGCCAGCTTGATCAGGCGGCTATTAATGAACAAAATGCTCCGGGTTTCCGTGTCCACCAGCGCCGCCGGGGACTCGTCAAAGTTTAATAGCGCAAATATCTCCTGGAAACCGGGTTCTTTTTTCCCTTTGATGGTGCCTGGAAATCGATTGGTGATGGCTCTCATTTGCCCCTGGTGGTGACCTTTCTCAAATGTGCGGGCAGAATTCCTTCGATAGAGCGATATTTGGCGACCGTCCGGCGCGCCACCTCGAACCCTTTTTCGCCCAGCAATTCGACCAGGTCGGAATCGCTGTACGGTTTAGGTTCCTTTTCGATGATCTCCTTCAAGACGCTGCGCACATTCAGGCTGCGGTCGAAGAATGCCGATAACGGCACGATCCGGCGGTTCGGCAATTGCACAGCCTTGTTCGCCACAGCGCGCGATATGGTCGATTCGTGCACTTCAAGCTCGCGGGATAACTGCGCCCTGGTCACGGGTTTGAGGTACTTTTCCCCGCGGATGATGTAATCGCGTTGAATGCTCACCACGCGTGTGAGCAGCCTTTCCATCGTGTTGTTGCGTTGCTGCAGGCACTTGACGAACAGCGAAGCTTTTTCAAGGTCGCGCTGCAGGTCAGGCTTGACATCGGGGTCAGCCTGTTTGATGGCCTGTTTGAACAGGGGATTGACCTGCAGTGTGCCGCTCAAGGGCATGATAATTTCGACCACCAGCGGTTTTTCGGGGTCGTCGTTGAGGTAGCTGATCATAATGTCCGGCTGGTGATAGACCTGGGTAGTCTGCGCCCCAGGTTGGCGCGTATCGCCCCAATGGGAGCGCGCGGGGAAAGGATTGAGATTTTCACCAATAAATTTTGCCGCAAGCTGGATCTTCTTGATCGGCACATTGAATTTATGCGCCAGTTCAGCGTAATGGTGGTGGCTGAGGTTGTTGAGCCCTTCACGGATCAACTCTTCCGCCAGTTCCGGTACTTCACCATTCTCACGCAGCGCTTCCAGTTGAATCAGCAGTGCTTCCTTTGTGTTGCACGAACCCACACCGATCGGGTCAGCCATCTGGATTACATGCTGCACCTTCTCCACCACGGTAAGCGGGATGTGGGTGTACCGCGACACTTCCATCAACGATGTGGTCAACAGCCCGTCGTCATCCAGGTGCGTGAGTAGGAAGGCCGCCAAACCGCGTTCCTCGGGTTGGAGGTCGGGTGCGATCTGCCTGAGCACGTAGGTTGGAAGCTCTTCTGAAGCCGGCGCGAACGGTTCGTCCTCAATCTCGGTATCGAGATAATCCTTGCGTGGGATGAACTCATCCCGTGGTGAGAGGAAAACCACTGGCTCATCGGCCAAGGGGTTGTTCGGCACGCTGCACACCGGGCACTTGCCCGGCTCGTTCAGCAGGCGGTGGCAGGTTGGGCAGCGGCGCTCTTCGATCAACTCCAGTGCCGGGTTGCCAGCCAGCTCCGAATCGATCTGCTGGCGGAGTTCATCCGCGGTCAGTACGAGCAGCGTCATCGTTTGGGCGAGATGCGCCGTGGTGAGCGGTCTTTGGGACTGGCGTTGTACCTGTAGCATAAGCGACCCCTGTTCTAATAAGAGTATAGCCGATTGATTACTTTAGTGCAAGTTTTATGCCAGCGTTTTTCGTAATGATAGAATATAAAGCATGACAGCGAACACAGACCTGATCGTGATCGGCGGCGGGCTCGCGGGCTGCGAAGCGGCCTGGCAGGCTGCCCGCTGCGGGCTGCGCGTGACGCTTTACGAGATGCGCCCCCACACCCAGACCCCCGCGCACACCACCGCTCACCTCGCGGAGATCGTCTGTTCGAACTCGTTCGGATCGGATCAGAAGAGCAAGCCAGCCGGCTTGTTGAAGACCGAGCTGCGCCGTCTGAATTCGTTCATCCTGCGCTGTGCAGAAGACGCGCGCCTGCCGGCTGGAGGTGCACTGGCGGTCGACCGGGAGGTTTTTGCCCGCAGCGTGACTGAGCGGTTAGGAAGCACCCCGGGCGTGGAAATCATCCGCGAAGAGGTCACCGAAATACCGCAGACCCCGTGCATTATCGCCAGCGGCCCGCTCACCTCGCCCGCGCTGTCAGACGCGATCGCCCGGCAGCTCGGCAGCGACTTGCTGTACTTTTACGATGCCGTTGCGCCCATTGTGGAGTTCGACAGTATCGACATGACCAAAGCCTTCTGGGCATCGCGCTACGATCAGCTTGAGGACGGCCCTGGGGATTACCTGAATTGCCCCATGAATGAGGAGGAATACACCAATTTCATCCAAGAGCTGGTTGGCGCGAAAAAGGTGGCATTGAAACCCTTTGAGCATACCCTTGAAGCCGCCAGCAAAAAGACCCGCAGCTATTTCGAAGCCTGCCTGCCGGTGGAGGTGCTTGCCGCACGAGACGTGCAGGCGCTGAGCTACGGTCCGCTGCGCCCTGTGGGGCTCAAAGATCCCCGCGACCGCAGGCATCCTTACGCGGTGTTGCAGCTGCGGCAGGACAACCTGGCGAAATCGCTGTTCAACCTGGTGGGCTTTCAAACCAACCTCACCTACCCCGAACAGGACCGGGTCTTTCGTCTGGTACCCGGGCTGGAAAACGCCGTGTTCACGCGCTACGGTCAGATGCACCGCAACACTTACATTAATTCACCGCGCTGCCTGCTGCCAACCCTGCAAACCGCGCAGCGCAGCGACCTCTTCTTCGCCGGTCAGATCAGCGGTGTGGAGGGGTACACGGGCAACGTCGCCTCCGGCTTGCTCGCGGGCATTAATGCCAGCCGGCTGTTGAGCGGCAGCGACCCGCTGATATTGCCGCGCGAGACCATGCTCGGCGCGTTGATGCATTACATCGCCAACGCCGAGGCAGCCAACTTCCAACCGATGAAAGCCAATTTCGGTCTGCTGCCCGATCTGGAACATCATATTCGCAGTAAACGCGACAAGAACTTCGCCTTTGCCAAGCGGGCACTGCGGTCGCTCGATGCCTTTATACTGGAGAGCCAAATTGTTTGATCGCTTAAAAAACAAACTGAGAACGAGGTTGCTGGTCTTTTTACTGCCCATCCTGCTGATTGCCGCCGCGATCGCGGTGGTTTTCTGCTTACGCGCAAATACTGGAACCGGTATGTTCGATGGAGAGCGGGCATACCAGCACGTGCTCGCGCAGGTGGACTTCGGAGCGCGCACGCCGGGTTCGCCAGCCCACGTTGACACCGCACTCTATATTCAACGGACGCTCACCAGTGCGGGTTGGCAGGTGGAATTGCAGCAGGGCGAAGCGCTCGGCCACCCCCTGACCAACATCGTGGCGAAGCGCGGCGACGGTACGGAGTGGATCATCCTCGGCGCGCATTACGACACCCGTCTCCACGCCGACCGTGAAGACATCCTCATCAACCAAACTCAACCCGTTCCCGGCGCAAACGACGGTGCTTCAGGGGTGGCGGTGCTGCTGGAACTCGCCCGCGTGCTGCCCAAAGACCTTGACCGCGAGGTGTGGCTGGTATTCTTCGACCTCGAGGACCAGGGGCGCATCGAAGGCTGGGACTGGATCCTCGGCTCGCAGGCATTCGCCGAAACACTGGAAGGCACACCCGACGCGGTTGTGATCGTTGACATGGTCGGGGATGCCGACCTCAACCTGTACCGCGAGAATACCTCGACCCCTGAACTGGTCGACGAGATCTGGTCGCTCGCGGCAGAAATGGGGTATGACGCATACTTCATCAACGCCGAAAAACACGCCATCATGGATGACCATACGCCCTTCCTCAACCTGGGTATCAACGCCGTCGACATCATCGACTTCGATTACCCCTACTGGCACACCCTGGAGGATACGGCTGACAAGGTCGCGCCGCGCAGCCTGAAGGTCGTCGGGGATGTGCTGCTCGCCTGGTTGACGCGTTGAGGTAATTGTCAATTTTCCCCAACTGTCGTACACTAGGTTCAACATAACAATCTCGAGGTTTATCTCACCAACATGAACAAAACCCACGCGTTCATCCCCCCAGCTCAACGGATCTCGTCCTTTGAGCCGTACTTTTTCGCGTCACTCGGCAAGAAGATCGCCCGGCTCAAAGCCTCCGGCATGGATGTGATCCGCATCGACATGGGTTCACCTGACCTGCCGCCAGCCGGCTTCATTATTGAAGAGCTGGTCAACAACAGCCGCCAGCCTGGCACGCACGGCTACTCTCCCACCGGCGGCACCATTGCCTTCAAGCAGGCGGTGGCGGAATATTATATGAACCGCTTCGAGGTACAGCTCGACCCGGCCAGCGAGATCCTCGGGCTGATCGGCTCGAAGGAAGGGTTGTTCAACCTCAGCCAGGTGATCCTCAACCCCGGGGATGTGGCGCTGGTGCCCAACCCCGGCTACCCGGTCTACAGCGCCAGCGGCATCATCGCTGGTGGCAGGGTCGTGCACTTCCCGCTGCTGGCGGAGAATAACTTCCTGCCTGACCTGGCTGCCATCCCGGAGGAAACCCTCAGGGACGCGAAGATTCTGTGGCTGAATTACCCCAACAATCCCACCGGCGCGGTCGCGCCCTTCTCATTCTTCGAGGAAGTGGTGCTGTTCGCACGCAAACATCACATCCTCATCGCGCATGACGCGCCGTACGTGGATATCTGCTTCGACGGCTACACCGCCCCCAGCCTGATGCAGGTGCCCGGGGCGAAGGATGTGGCAGTAGAATTCAACTCGCTCTCCAAGACCTACAACATGGCGGGCTGGCGCCTTGGTATGGCAGTGGGCAACCCTGACGTGATCGATTACCTGTTCACGTATAAGAGCCAGATGGACACCTCCACCTTCGGCCCCATCTACAGCGCCGGCGTCAAAGCCCTCACCGCTGAACAGGATTGGCTGGAGGAACGCAACCTGGTGTACAAGCAGCGCCGCGACCTGGTCGTTGAGGGGCTGCGCAGCGCGGGCTTTACCCTTGAAACGCCGCGAGCCGCCATCTACTTATGGGCCAGGCTGCCCGGGGGTGAGACCGACTCGGTCGCGTTTTGCGCCCGCCTGCTGGAAGAGACCGGTATTAGCACCACGCCGGGCATCGTCTACGGCGCGCACGGTGAAGGGTACCTGCGCGTGTCGCTGGGCACCGCAACCGGGCGCATCGCTGAAGCGATGGAACGCCTGTCAAACTGGAAAAGGTAAATAGAAATATGCCGCATAAAACCACCCCCACCAAGCCCCCGGCTGAGAAAGCCTTCCTCGTCGGCGTGGAGTTCCGCAGCGAAAAGCCGCTCATCTCGATGGAAGATTCGCTGAGCGAGCTCGCACTGCTGGCGCAGACCGTTAACTTGGAGGTGGTGGGAGAAGCCTCGCAGCGGCTCGACACCCCCAACCCGAGCACGCTCATTGGCAAGGGCAAGGTGGAAGAGATCGCCATGCTGGCAGAGGAAAACCTGGCGGATATCATCATCTTCGATACCGAGCTTTCTCCGCGCCACCAGCGCGACCTGGAGGAAACTTTCGGCGCGAAACTGCGCGTCATCGACCGCACAGCGCTGATCCTGGATATCTTCGCGCAGCACGCCCACACCAGCGAGGGCATTCTGCAGGTATCGCTGGCGCAGTACGAGTACCGCCTGCCCCGCCTCACCCGCGCCTGGACGCACCTCGCCCGGCAGACTGGTGGCGGCGGCGGACGTGCCGGTTCGGTGGGCGGTGTCGGCTTGCGCGGACCCGGCGAGACCCAGTTGGAGGTTGACCGCCGCGAGATCCGCAAGCGCATCTCGGTGCTCAAGAAAGAGCTTGAGAAGGTGCGCGCGCACCGCCACCGGTACCGCTCGCAGCGCAAACGCTCGCGCATCCCGTTGATCAGCCTTGTCGGCTACACGAACGCGGGCAAATCCACCCTGCTCAACCGCATCACCCACGCCGAGGTGCTGGTGGCTGACCAGCTCTTCGCCACCCTCGACCCCACCACGCGCCGCGTGGAACTGCCCGGCGGTCACCAGGGATTGCTCACCGACACGGTAGGCTTCATCCAAAAATTGCCCACCCAGTTGATCGCGGCTTTCCAGGCGACGCTCGAGGAGATCAGCGAAGCCGACCTGTTGATCCACGTGGTGGATGTCACCCACCCCAACGCCCTCGAGCAGGCGCGCTCGGTCACCGATACGCTGAAAGAGATCCAGGCGGACCACATACCCGTGATCACTGCGCTGAACAAGGTCGACCGCCTGCCCCAGCCTGAGCTGGCGAATGAGCTGCTGGCGGACTTTCCAAAAGCCGTGGCGATCTCTGCGCTCAAGGGGCTGGGGATCAACGAATTGCTGCAGGCGATCGAGATGGAGCTCTTCGAGAACTTCACTCCTATCACCGTGCAGATCCCTTACACCGAGGGGCAATTGATCTCGCTGTTCCACGAACAGGGTCAGGTGACGCTCATCGAGCACAAGCGCAAAGGCGTCACCATTCAGGGGTACATTCCCAACCGGTTGCTCGCGCGCTACGCTGCCTATCAAAATATTCCCCCGGATGAACCGGAGGAGTACGAGGTGGATGTAGATTAAGGCTTCGATTCTCGAGCTTATGAACATTTCAGAACCTGGAGGTTGACGGGCGACCGTCGGCTTCCAATTTTGTCATGTCACGGGGAGATACGTGATATATACTGGTAAGTGATTTTTGCTTTGGGGCACTGGCGGGGAGTTTGGAGAGCGAGGCCAGAGTGTTGATTGATCGACCAACACTGCGGGGGCTGCCTAAAAAGTAGGCAAGAACACAGGAAACAATAAAAAAAGAAACTGGCGGGTTATGCAGCCGCCAGTTTTGCTATATTATGGGCAATAGAGAGGATACCCCACTCAATATTTACATTTTCTTTCCCCCTAAGAAGGAATCTGCGGACCCCCCAATTGTTCTTTAGGCGTCCAAAGACTGACTCCACGTCTACATTTCGTTGAACAGACAGTTTTCTCCCCTGGTCAGAGAGTAAATTGGATCGGGCCTGATCTCGGAACCGCTTCAGATGAAAATTTACACTAATACAACGATTGCCAGCCGCTTTGGTACATTCTGATTTCATTGGACAACCACTGCAATTCTGGCATTCGTACTCGCGCAATTTTGATAGATAACCCAATTCGGTCTTTTTGTAAATTACTCTTTTGAATACAAGCTTTTGATTATTTGGACAAATATATTCGTCTTTCTTTTCATCATATTCCAAATTCTCAACCC
>JBCFBD010000094.1:0-7566 GCA_038562455.1 Anaerolineaceae bacterium
GTTACCCGCCGTCACAGTTCCGCCCTGGCGGAAAGCCGGCTTCAAGCGCGTGAGCGATTCAAGCGTAGAGTCGCGCCGTGGGCGTTCATCGGTTGCCACCAGCAGCGGCTCGCCTTTCTTCTGCGGCACGGGTACAGGCAGGATCTCGGCGGTGAATTTGCCGCTGTCGATCGCGGCGATCGCGCGCGCGTGGCTTTGCGCGGCGAAACGGTCCTGCTCTTCGCGGGGGATGTTGTACTGCGCGGCGATGTTCTCGGCGGTCTCGCCCATTGGCTCGGTGCCGTATAGCTCGGCCATGCGCGGATTGGGGAAGCGCCAACCAAGAGCGGTATCGTAAGCGGTTAGGTTGCCGAACGGGAAGCCGCTTTCCGCTTTGGGCAGCGCATAAGGCGCGCGCGACATGCTCTCCACCCCGCCAGCGATGAATACATCCCCCTCGCCGGCGCGGATGGCGTGAAACGCTGCGTTAACCGCGGTCAACCCTGAGGCGCACAGACGGTTGAAGGTCACCGCCGGGATGCTCACCGGCAGTCCTGCCAGCAGCGCAGACATACGCGCGACATTGCGGTTATCCTCGCCAGCCTGGTTGGCGCAGCCCATATAAACCTGTTCGATTATTTGGGGGTCCAGTGTGTTGCGTTCCACCAGCGCTTTGATGACCAACGCCGCCATGTCATCAGTGCGCACACGGGCCAGCGCCCCGCCCAGCGCGCCGATAGGGGTGCGCAGCGCATCAACGATCACCACATTCGTCATTAGCAAATCTCCTGTCGTAAGGTGCTTACAATCATTCTACCATCAGCACAAAAACACAGCCCTGGTACAGACCCATGTGAAGGCAATGCTAGAGGATCGCTGGTTAACTTTCCCCCTCGGCATAGATCTCGACGGTTGCGATCCTGCCGCCAATGCTGAACACCTGGATATTGAACGGGCGCGTAGCACCTGCGGTGAGTTCCGCCTGCTCCTCGATGCGGCGCAGGCCGACGACCTTCCCATTGGCGTCGTACGCCACCGTCACCAGGGTGACCTGGCTAAGCTCAACCTCTGTGCCTGTCAGAACAAGCGTGCCGTTGAGCGCCGCCGACCGGCCGTTCTCTGCGATCAACGTTGAGTCAAGTTGGACCTCCAGCGGGTAGGCGCGCGGGTCATCCGCGTTGACCCTGGTGGCGGTAAGCAGGGTGAAACTCACTGTGCGACCTTCGACCAGTGCAGGTGCAAAGTAAGTGTAGAACGGGAGCCTTGCTCCGGGTTCCAGGTTTTTTATAGGCAGCGCGACCAGGCGAGAGAGATCGGTCTCACCGCTCGTATCGACCAGTTTGAACTCGCCGGTCAGATTAGTGGCCGCGTTTTTACGCTCGTTGATCACCAGCGCGAAGCAGTGTAGTCCGCCGTTGGCAGAAGCCAGACAATCCAGTTCGCCGATGGTCACGTCAAATGGTGTAGGGGTAGGGGCGGCCACGGTTGGAGTGACACCGCGGGGCGGAGGGATTACCAGGCGGGTACCGATCGACATCAACGAAGGGTTGACATCCGGGTTGGCAGCCTGCAGATCTTCAAGCGTGATGCCGAAGGCCCATGCGATACCCAGCATCTGGTCTCCGGCGCGCACTTCATAGATATGCGGTGTGGGGGTGATGGTGGGTTTGGGGGTTTGCGTTGGTTGACCGAGAGGTGTGGGGGTAATGGTGGGGGTCAAAGTGGCGGTATGGTAGGGCGTCAGGTAAGGTTCGCCGTCCACCTCGTCAACGTCTGTGGGGGATGCGGCTGAACAGGCGGCAATTAGTGGTATGAGACCGCAGATCAGCAATATATAAAAAGACTTTTTCATAGAGCGCATTATACTCTGAGTTCACCGCTTGCCCGAAGCGCGGCGCTATGCTACACTCTGAACATGCAGCCGGAAGATATTTTGTTAAAGGAAGTCCTGGAAGCCGTCAAACAGGAGGAAATTCTGCGCGCGCGGGAATTGATGACCCGCTTGCTAAAACGCGACCGCCTGAACGCGGAGTACTGGGTGTGGATGAGCGCGCTGGTGGACACGGTGAAAGAGCGCGATTTCTGCCTGCGCGAGGCATACAAGCTTGACCCCGACAACGCCGCGGCAATCCACGGGCTGCGATTGATGGGTGAGAACATCAAAGACCCCAAACCGGTGCCGCCGCTGGACCCCGCGCGCTTGAAGTGGAAGACCAGCCTGGAAATGGCTGAACAGTTAGTGGTCCCCCGTGCAAAACCACGCAGGGATCGATCCTCCTGGGTGCTGCTCGCGCTGGTGGTAATCGGCCTGGGCTCCGCCATCGGGCTGCTGCTGCGCGGTCCGCGCTTCAAACCTGACACCTCCGCAATCTTAAGGTTCTCCCTCACACCACCTGCAACCGCTACGCTTGAAGCCACCCCCGTGCCGTGGGGAGACGGTCCTGCGCCGTTGTGGACGCTGCTCGAAGCTACTTACACCGCGACCCCGGTCTATGCGGCCACCCCCCACAACCTCACCGAGTCGTACAAAGCGGCGATGCGCGCTTACGAGCAGCGCGATTGGGCGCGGGCGTTGGATTACTTCAACCAGGTGCTGTACAGCGAGCCCGCCTCCGCGGATATTCACTATCACATCGGCGAAATCTACCGCTTCCAGGGTCTCACGGATCAAGCCTCGGCGGCTTATGACAAAGCCATTCAGGTTAACCCCAATTACGCACCGGCATACCTGGGCAAGGGGCGTGCATGGCTGATGGTCAACCCACCCAAGGTCAACAAAGCCCGCCAGAACTTTGAGAAAGCGCTGGAGCTTGACCCGCTCCAATACGAAGCCTATTTTGAGCTGGCCAGCCTTGCTATTTTGGAGGGAGACGCTGATAAAGCGCTCTCATACCTGGCGCAGCGACCTGCCGACGCGCCCGTGGCGGTGCAAACGGAACTCATGAAAGCAAAAGCTTATTTGCTTAAGGGTGACCCTGCTGCGGCGCTCGCAGCGGCGCAGGCTGCCAACCGCATTGATATCACCAACCTGCCGGCTTATAAACTGATGGCTGAGGCCTACCTGTTGAGCGACCAGGCAGATAACGCCTTCGCGCCATTGCAGACCTACCTCACCTGGGTGAAAGGTGACGCGGAGGCTTACGCGTTGATGTCCACGCTGCTGCTCACGCGGGGCGAGTACGCTGAAGCCATGCAGTTTGCTGCCACGGCGTTGGAGATCGATAACAGCTCGCTCTATGCGCTTGAAGTGCGCGGCGAAGTCTACCTGCGCAATGGGCAGATGGATGAAGCCGCCGTGGATTTCAACAACGTGCTGCGCACCGATAAGACCTCTTTCATCGCCACGCTGGGGATTTCGCGCATCCAGCATGCGCGTGAACTGTACGGCAGTGCCCACGAATACGCCCGCGCAGCCTACGACCTGGCGCGCACCGACCGCGAGAAAGCCTATGCACTGTACTGGCGTGCTATGGCGTTGATCGGTCTGGACGAAGAACCAGCTGCCACCAGGGACCTGCAAGACTTGTTCAGTCTGCCTGAGGCATCCATCCCCGCCGAGCTCAAGCAGGACGCGATGAACGCGTATCAAAAGCTGGTCACTGCCACGCCTACGCTTGAGCCATCGTCCACCACGGTCACCACCACCCCCAAGCCGACCAAGACCCCGCCCACCGCATCGACAACCACGCCCGGGAATTGAGACGCCGTGCGCAAGATCGACCTCTACTTGCTGCTCAAATCGCGAGAAAACACCCGCACCGCCCCTGCAAAAACAGCCAGAGGTGTGGTATCCGGGCTGACCACCGCGCTCTTGGCGTTGATATCGTTAGTCCTGGTGCTCTCTCTTTTCATTTTTGGTTACCTGTTTACCAGTTTTTCCCGCGACCTGCCATCCATTGAAACGCTGCCGGCGTTGCTGGACAGGGAGCGGGGCGAACTGCTGACTGCCACGCGTGTGGTTGACCGCAGCGGAGAAGTGACCCTGTATACCTACGAAGAACCGGCGGCACCGCGAAAGTTCCTATCGATCGACCCGCAGGAGCAGGAATTTATCAGCCCGCAATTGGTGCGCGCCGCCACCGCGGTGTACGATCCTGATTTCTGGTCCAACCCTGGTTACCGCCTCGAATCTGGATTGAACCCTGAGCCTCAGACGATTGCTGAAAAACTGGTGAGCGACCTGCTTCTGGCATCAGAGGCACCATCCCCAGTGCGCGCACTGCGTATGCGTTTGCTGGCTGGTCAGGTGGTTTCAAACTTTGGCAGGGCAAAGGTCATTGAATGGTACTTAAACAGCGCCTGGTTCGGACGTTACGCCTATGGGGCTGAAAGCGCCGCCCAGCTTTACCTGGGTAAATCAGCAATGGGTCTCACTCTGGCAGAATCCGCACTTTTGAGCACCGTGCTGCGCAGCCCAGCGCTCAACCCAATCGACGCTCCACAGACCGCGCTGGAAATGCAGCGCGATCTGCTGCGCGACATGTTGGCGCAAGGCATCATCAACCGCGAGGAATATGATCTGGCGGTCGCCGAAAAGATCGTTATCATCGGCTCGCCGGAGCGGGCGGACACCTTCGCTGAAGGGTTCATCCGCCAGGTGGAAAAGCAGCTCGAATCGGAGCTCGGTACCCAACGGCTGCAGCGCGGAGGGTTGATCGTGAGAACCACGCTAGACGCAAATTTGCAGGAGCAACTGGTCTGCGCGGCTGCTTCCCAACTGATACGCGTACAGTACAGTAATGTGTCCGGTGTCGCGCCAGGCGGCCTGGATTGCCAAGCCGACCTGCTTCTGCCTACGCAGAGTTTCAACGGGTTGTCAGCGGAGGGATTGGCTGCCGCAGGCTTGATTATGGATCCCCCGACCGGCGAGGTGCTGGCGTACCTCGAGCCCATGACCGTCACAGGTGAGCGTTTGCGCGACACGGGTTACCAACCCGGCACGCTGCTCTCACCCATGGTCGCCCTCAGCGCCTTTTCTCGCGGTTATTCTCCCGCCAGCCTGGTGTGGGATATCCCTTCAGGCAGCGGTACGCCCGGACTGGAGGACGAGCTGACCTACCATGGCGCTGTCAACCTACGCGGCGCTCTGGCCAATGATTACATTGTGCCAATCGCCAGGCTGGTTGATGAGATCGGCGCGGATAACGTGTGGAATTCCGCTGCACTGGTCGGCGTGGACGCACTGGCAGTTTTTCCCAACAGTGCTACCCCTTTGTTTTCAGGCAGCGAGACCAGCCTGTTCCAGCTGGCAACTTCCTACAGCACCTTCGCTAACCAGGGCTGGCGCAGCGGTAGGTTGGATGCGGTCAGTGGCGCAATCGTGCCTGAAACTGTGCTGGAGATCACAACCACTTCTGGCAGCATAGTGCGGGCACACTCGATAGCGCAAAGCACGGTAATCGTGTCGGAACCGCTAGCTTACATGGTCAATCATGTGTTGAGCGATGAGAGCGCACGCTGGCCGAGCCTGGGATACCCGAACGCGCTGGAGGTCGGGCAACCCGTGGCGGCTAAGGTTGGAAGCGCGGGAAATCATCAACAGGTGTGGACGGTGGGATACAACGCGAACCGGCTGGTGCTGGTATGGATGGGCAACCGCGGCACGGTAGGCACTGAATTACCGGAGAAGGTAGCCGCCGGTTTGTGGCATGCTGTGTATACATACGTGACGCGCGACACTCAATTTGACGGTTGGGCAATTCCAGCAGGTATCACCGAGACCAGGGTATGCAGCCCTTCGGGCATGTTGCCGACCGTTGATTGTCCGCTGGTCGTCAGCGATGTTTTTCTCTTTGGCAATGAACCTTCAGCAACTGACACACTCTACTTCACCGCCAGGGTGAACCGCGAGACCGGTCTACTGGCGACTGTATTTACTCCGCCTGAGTTGGTCGAAGAACGAACGTACATGAATGTACCAGCAGAGGCGCGCGCGTGGGCGGCAACTGCTGGTATAGAACTGGCACCGCAGTATTATGACGCCATCCAGATGCAGCGCGTGGACCCGCTGGTGAAGATCAGCGAACCCGCGATTTTCTCGGTGGTATCGGGTCGGGTGAACATCCTCGGCACGGCGGATATCGCGGATTTCACATCTTACCAGGTGCAGGTGGGTGAGGGGATCAACCCGGCTGCCTGGCAGCAGCTGGGGAGCAGCGCCACGAAGGCAGTCGAAGACGGGTTGCTCGCTGTGTGGGAGACAACTGGCTTGGACGGTCTGTATGCCATCCGTTTGAACGTGGTCGACAGCCAGCGGAATATACAAACCGCGATCATCCAGGTGACGGTGGATAACACGCCGCCATCCGGCAGGATCACCTACCCGGAGGACGGATCAACCGTGCAGCCGGTGCGCGGCGGGGTGACCATGAATGCGCTGGTCGAAGACCAGGTGGGTATCGCGCGCGTGGAGTGGTGGGTGGATGGGAAGTCGGTGTTGCGCCAAACCTCCGCGCCCTTCGTCTATCAGCTTGATGTGGTGAGCGGCAGCCACACGGTATATCTTAAGATTTGGGACAGCGCCGGTAATTCGACAATCACCGAGGCTGTGAACTTCAAGATCAAACCCTGAGCCGTTTATTCCGGAATTAACAACTTATGAAGTTCGCGCAGGTCATTGAGGATGATATCCGCGCCTGCCCGTCTCAGCTCACCTTCGGTGCCAAAGCCGCATAGCAAGCCCACGGTCTGCGCCCCCGCCCGCTTTCCGGCGAGGATATCCACCGGGGTGTCACCGATCATCAGGCAGGTGTCAGGTGAAAGCTGCATCGCCGCGGCAGCGTGCTGCACAGGTTGGGGGTAAGGTTTGGTGTGCTCACAGGTGAGGTTGGTGACTACCTCACCAAAATGATCCCGGATCGAAAACTGGTGCAGAAATTCCGCGGTGGTACGGGCATCGCGCGCGCTGACCACGCTAAGCGGATAATGCTTGACGGCGGCTTCCAACAGTTCACGCGCGCCGTCCATTAATATGAAGTGAGCTGGACCACCTGTTCGCTTACGCGCGAGACGTTCAAACAGGCGGGCGAAGTTGTCATCCAGGCTGAGCGCGTCCGTCAGGTTATATGCGAAGTTCATCGGTGATTCGGTCACCATCACCAGCCTGCGGGCGAAAACGCGGGCGCGCCGGGTATTGTTCAACCGGTGGCGTGGGGCAAACCATTTTACAATGCGCTCTACCCACGCGTCATCTGTGTCGCTGATTGTGCCGTCAACGTCAAAACACAAGCCCTTTACCCGCGGCAAATCGATCGGCATGCTTCAGTTTCCGAAATCCTGCAGCAGGTTGAGCGCTTCGTCAAAATTCACCGCTTTGGATCCCATCAACCACAATACATCATTACCGGCACGGCGCATAAGGATCGTACCGTCAGTTTCTGATTCCCAGGTCACAGCAGTGCTGGTGTTGGCGGTTGGGATGCCCCAGCGCGCCAGACCGTACTCGCGCGACTGGTTGAAGAACTCATGCATGTCCTGGCTGGTTTCCCAGCGGCTGCGCCAGGCGAACAGGTAATCACTCGAACCGACCGGGGAGTAGAAAACGTAGGTGTCCCCGTCCCATCCGGCGGCAGCAACTTTTGAATCCTC
>JBCFBD010000095.1:0-7506 GCA_038562455.1 Anaerolineaceae bacterium
ATCACCTTTTGTGAGCCTGGTGAGCGGTAAATTCAACGGGTGGTATGCATAAAGTTGGTCAAATTTGCCATCATTCATCGCCAGGACGAACATACCTGCATCGGCCTTCTGGTCGTCCGTTGCGGCCTCGATTGTGGGGGAAGGGCTCGGGGTGGTGGTTGGAGGCAGGGGTGTGGGCGGCTGGATAGTAAGAGTGGGTTGCGGGGTGTACTGGACGTCAAGGGTGCTGGTCGCCAGCGATTGATCGGTTTGCCCAAAACTCGAACATGCAGAAATCAGGCTGGTAATCATCAGGACAACCAGAATACAGAGTAAAAAAGGTTTGCGGCGATGGTAATTAAGGATCATGTCGATTCCTGGTTATACGTCAGAGAGACATGATTTTGCATGTTACCTGTCCCAAAATTGAGCTGGATCAATCGGTTGGAATCTCCCTGATGAAGACCAACTACAATAATAGTACCTTTCTTCGATCGTTGCCTCAGGTTTATACATTGCAAAACTGTTAAACTTCGCGTCAGATGGGCCGATCCTCATCTCCAGGTGCAGGTGTTCAGCCACGGTATTGCCGGTCAGCCCGACCGCGCCGATCACCTCACCCTTGGCAATCCAATCTCCGCGTTCGTAAGCGGGTTTGTCACGCAAATGTGAATAGAGCACGTAGAGAGAGCGCGACTGGCTGGACATCTCAACAGGCGCAATACCCGCATAAACAGGATCATTGGCGCAGGGACTGAACATCTCGATGTTGCTGTCAGGGATGGGGGTGGGGATGGCACTACTTGGAAACAGTTCATCTGCCAGCCATTCGAGCGGGGTTTCGATCAGGATCATGCTGCCGTATGGGAAGTGGTCTTCGAGGACCATTACCACCTTGCCTGGGAGCACGGATTGCACGGGGTGACCGTACATTGAGGGCAGGTCTTCAAAAGTGAAAAACGCCAGATCGACCGCCGGGTGTCCATCATCCATGAAAACTGATGGCGCGCTGAATTCCTGTGAAGTGATAGTGTGCAGATCGCTCAGCTCAATCCCATACAATGGGGATGCTATGGCAGTAACAGGCGTCAAAATTACCGTAGGAGAAGGCAGGGTTGTCTGCGTGAGGGTGGGGGTCGCAGTGACCGAAGGTGTAAAAGTGGGAGTAAGTGCCACAATACTGGATACTGCAGATGACGAAATCGTCGGGGTCGGCGCAGGAGCGCAGGCTGCCAGCAACGCAACCAGGCATAAAACCGGGAGTACCAGTACCAAGCGAGCGGATTGTATCGTCATGGTCGATCGTTGATCGTGATTGGTGGCTTTATCCTCCCCGGGCGATTTCATACTGGTTAACTATTAAATGCTTAGATGGTGATCCTGCGCGCTTCCATATAAAAGCGCTTTTCATGAGCTTCACCCATAGAAAAGGTCTTGCGCGGCAGCGCACCATCGAGCAGCACCGTGCGGAAGAGCTCGTCTTTGGGCATCGCTGGCAAGTAGATGCCGGAGTTGCCAGGCTGGCTGGCGAGAGAAAACACTGCTTCCTCTCCATGCACGTAATCGATGGAAGAGGCGTGACCTTCTTTAAGATAACGGTCGAGAACCGGTTGAACGCTGCCGACCGCCAGGTTAGCGAGTGGATTTTCGATCCTGCCCAGCAGCAGCCGGTTCTCGTGGATCAATCCGAACAATTGGGCAGCCTTATCTCTGGCTTTAACCCTGGTGACCAATTCATCACGCGTGGGGATCACCTCAAAGCTGAGATCGCTACCAAATTGATCGCGCAGTGCCTGTCTAAGATCGAATTTAGTATTGAAGAGCACGCGGTGAATGGGTTCAAATTTCAGACCGTGGTCATGAATGTTTTCGATTTCCACCAGCGCGTATCGCGCTGGATGGTCCATCCCAACACTGGGTTTCAACTGTTCCCAAATCGATTTGGCTGTGGCCAAGGAGTGGTTCCCGTCACCCACGGCGAAGAGCAGCACGCCTTTTTCATGATTGACTTTGTATTTCGGGTAGAAGACATCAGGCCGCGCCAGCATTTCAAGGTTTTGGATCACCTCTTGTTCGATCTGATCATGATCCACCAGCCTGCCGCACAGATGACCACTGTCTTTCATCAAGTCAAAATCATAAATTATCGGTAGTTGAGCCTTTTTCTCAGCCACTGAGCCGATCACCCGGTCTTTTGGGTCGTCGATCAGTACCAGGATATGCGGCAGCTCCAGTGGGGCATCTTTACGGATGCGGATACGCGGAGGAAGGCGGTCGAGGATGGTACCCTCAGTGGCGCGGATCAAGCTTTGCGAACCGATCGAGAAATCGTATTTTTCCAGATCCAGAGCGAGCATCAATCCTCGGCGAGTTTTGCCGTCAACGCTGCGTTCAACGTAAATGATGCGTTCCTGAGGGGCGAGCAGCCCATCGCTAAGGTACTGGTGCATGCGCGAATTCGTTGTTTGCACGCGCTGTTGTTCTTCGGAAGTGCCCAAGTATACCTCGGGCAGGATCAAATGCAGCGTGGAGGGGCCATCTCCCACGATCCTGGCAACGTCTTCCCAGTATTCCGGCTCAGAAGTGAACTGGTCGCAGGCGATCACTGCCCATTTGGCTGGGTCGATATCCTTGACAGGCAGGTAGGTGGTAGGAATTTGTACGCCGATGTGAGGGAAATTGCGCATATCTGTGATCCTTTCGAGCTAATTTTACCAGAACGGTGAGTTTGGAATACTAAAAACCTCCTGGTCATTCGACAAGGAGGTTATTCGACAACTAATAGGACTTACATACTGTGCATATAGGCCATACCGAGCGCGCCGGGTCCGATGTGGGTGCCGAGCACCGGGCTGACCGTGCTTATAGCTGCATCTGCGATAAGGGAAGTGGGGAAACGTTTGACTGCTTTTTCGAGCAAGACTTCACCTTCTTTGGGTGCATTGGCATGCACGGCGCATAGGCGGATGGGGCCAGTCACGTTCGAGACCTTGGCCTCCACCAGGTCAAGCAAGCGATCGATAGCTTTGGCTAGTGTGCGCACGCGCTCCACTGCTTCGATGCGTCCGTCGCGCAGTTCCAGCAAGGGTTTCAAATTGAGCATGGTGCCCATGAAAGCCTGTGCTCCACCGATGCGTCCGCCGCGGTGCAGAAATTCGAGGGTATTAACCACAAAATATATGCCAGCGTTTTCGCGGGCTTGATCCAATACTGCCTTACATTCCGCCAGTGTCCCCCCAGATGCGGCCATACGAGCAGCGCTGAGTACCTGGAAACCCATCGCCATACTGGTGCTCAATGAGTCAACGAGCTGAATGCGCTCTTCCGGGAAGTACTGCTTAGCCTGGATGGCGGAATCCAATGTACCGGAGAGTTTGCTTGATATGTGAACGCTGAGAATGTCGTATCCCTCATCGATGAGTTTGCCATACATTAATTTGAACTCCTCGGGGGTCACCTGCGAAGTGGACGGCATAACCTTGTCAACAACCAGGCGTTCGTAGAAATCTTTCGGCTTGATGTCGATATCATCGCGCAAGATTTCATTGCCCCAGATCACCTGCAGGGGCACTGAGGCTATCGGGTTTCCATTAAGTAACTCATGCGGAATGGTTGCAGTGCTGTCAGTTACGATCATTACTTTATTCATTAATCTCTTCCTCCAAGTCTTAATAACTGTAATATTTGATTTCAGTTTTGCATTAATAACCCCTTTGGTAGCACTTGGTTACACGAGGGTGGAATTCTAATCTCAAATTCTTATCTTTCTTATCTTATCTTTCTTGCTTGACCAAACTTCTCTTCCATACTAAAATCACTGTTTGTGAATTAACGTAGGCATCAGGTATTAATAAGGAACTGCTTACCCATTGTTTGATAATTTGACTGGCAGGCTGAACGAAATTTTTACCCAATTACGCCGTAAAGGGAAATTGACTGCGGCGGATGTGGATGCCATGATGCGCGAAGTCCGCCTGGCGCTGCTGGAAGCGGATGTGAATTACACCGTGGTGAAGGAGTTCACCAGTCGGGTGCGCGAGCGAGCGATCGGGGTTGAGGTTTCGCGGGCATTGAACCCTGCTCAACAGGTGATTAAGATTGTCCACGAAGAACTGATCACCACACTGGGTGAACCAGCGCACTTGAACTTATCGGGCGTAAAACCTTACGGCATCATGCTGGTGGGATTGCAAGGTTCGGGCAAGACCACGGCGGCAGCCAAGATCGCCAACCGCCTGCGTAAAGATGGTGAGCGTGTGCTGTTGGTGGCGGGAGACCCGTACCGGCCTGCTGCTGTCAAGCAGCTGCAGACGCTCGGTGAAAAGATCGGGGTGGAGGTGGTCGTGGATGCCTCACTCACACCACCTGTGTTGGCTGCCCAAGCCTTCGACAAGGCGCAAAAAGGCGGTTATTCAGTGGTAATCATTGATACCGCCGGTCGTTCGCAGTTGGATCAACCATTGATGGAAGAACTGCAGGCGATCAGCCGCAAGGTGAGACTGGTAGAAACCCTGCTGGTGGTCGACGCGATGATCGGGCAGGAAGCGTTGCACATCGCCCAAGGTTTCCGCGATACAATTAACATCACCGGGTTGATCTTTACCAAGATCGATGGCGACGCCCGCGGCGGTGCAGCAATCTCGGTACGCAGCGTGACTGGTGTGCCGATCAAATACCTGGGCACCGGTGAGGGTATTGAAGCCATTGAAAGTTTCGATCCAACCAGATTAGCTTCCCGCATTCTGGGAATGGGTGATATGATTGGGCTGATCGAGAAAGCTGAAGCCGCTTTCGATCAGAAGATCCAAAAAGAGCAGGCCGATCGGGTTCTCAAGGGGCAGTTCACCCTGGAGGATTTTGCGGACCAGTTGAAGCAGATGCGCAAAATGGGTTCCATTTCTCAGGTACTGGACATGCTGCCGGGCGGATTGGGACAGGCGGCGCGCAACATTTCGCCGGAAGAGACCGAGCGTAACATGAAGCGCACCGAAGCCATCATCAACTCGATGACCCGCGGCGAAAAACAGAACCCGGATCTGCTGAATGCGTCGCGCCGAAGGCGGATTGCGCGCGGTTCCGGAACAGACGTGCAGGACGTGAATCGCCTGATGAAGCAGTTCAGGGATACACAGCGTTTGATGAAAACGATGCAGAAAACAGGCGGGAAAGGACTTTCCCGATTGTTCAAGTGATCAAAAATGAAACAGCGGTCAAGCGCCCCCCTTCAGCGCCCCTCGCCAAAGTGGATTTTTTGTATTCACAATCATATTTGATCATTGACTAGAAACAGGAGAAAAACCAAATGGTAAGAATTCGTTTACGCAGGATAGGTCAGAGACACCAACCGAGTTACCGTATCGTTGTAGCGGATGTTGAAAGCCCGCGCGACGGCCGCTTCCTCGAGATCATCGGCAACTACATCCCCACCACTGAACCATTCACTTTCGAGGTGCAAGAAGATCGTGTGTACGATTGGATGAGCAAGGGAGCCCAGCCCAGCGATTCAGTCGCCAAACTCTTCCAGATCACTGGTGTACTCGACCGCTATGAAAGATTCAAGAAGGGCGAAGCTTTGGAAACCCTTCTCGAAGAAGCCGGTAAAGCCAGTAAAGAACGCGCTGCAAAGATCAAAGCATAAATAATCATGCAATACTCACATAAACCGAACCAGAGATACGGCAAGAATATTGATCAGGAAAGCCACACCAAAGAACTGATCGAGTACATTGCGCTTTCACTGGTGGACGATCCTTCGCAGGTTGTGGTCAACGAATACCGCAGCGGCGGACGCTCCAACCTTGAACTACATGTGGCGCGTGAGGACATGGGGCGTGTCATTGGAAAAGGTGGCCGTATTGCCAATGCCATGCGCGTCCTGTTGAGAGTTGCGGCTGCCCGTGAAGGGAAACAGGCCAACCTGGATGTCGCTGAACCGAAATGAGCAAAGCTCAGAACACTTCTGACCATCATGACGGACCTTCAGGCTCGCCCCATAAGGGCGAGCCTGTCTACTTTGTTGTCGGCAAGCTGCGCCGGCCGCACGGCGTGGATGGCGAGATCCTGTTTGAAATGTCATCGGAAAACCCTGAGCATTTCCTGCCGGGCAATCATTTATTCGTGGGCGATACAAAGAAAGCGTTTACCGTTTCCTCGCTCAGGCAGGCCAATAAGCTGTATTTGATCGCGTTTGAGGGGGTTGAAAATCGCGAACAGGCAGCGCTGATCACCAACCAAAACATCTTCATCCGCGAGGATAGCCTGGTTCCGTTGCCGGATGGTAGTTTTTATCATCACGAAGTGATCGGCATGCGTGTGCTGGATGAGCGCGGCACGCTTTTGGGTGAGGTGGTGGAAATCATGGTGACCGGCGCCAACGATGTATACGTGGTTAAGACAGCGTCAGGCGAGGAAATGCTCATCCCGGCGGTCAAATCTGTCATCATCCAAATGGATCGGGACACACGCCGTATGATCGTGCGCCCGCAGGATTGGGCTTAGGAGTTTGGGTGGAGGAGAAGGCTTACTGGGTCGGACTTAACCTGGTAAAAGGCATCGGGGCTGTGCGCTTCAAACAGCTCACTGAGTTCTTCGGGTCCGCCCGGGCAGCCTGGGAGGCACCTCCAGTCGGCTGGCTCTCCGCCGGTATTTCTCAAAAAGTTGTCAATCAATTCATACTCGTCAGGCAGCAGGTGGACCTGGACCAGGTGATGGACAAAGCCTCGGCAAACGGGGTTCAGATCCTGACCTGGCAGGATTCCGATTACCCACGCCGTTTGAAAGAGATCGACCAATCCCCGCCGGTTCTGTTCGTCAAAGGCTCGATTGGCGTGGAAGATGATTGGGCGGTGGCGGTGGTGGGCACCCGCCGGGTAACACCCTATGGCCGGCAGGTGGCTGATGAACTCGGGCGCTTCCTCGCGCAAAACGGTGTCACGGTGGTCAGCGGCTTGGCGCGTGGCGTGGACGCGATCGCACACCAGGCAGCTTTGCAGGCAGGTGGTCGCACCTTCGCAGTGCTGGGCAGCGGGGTGGACGTAATCTATCCGCCAGAACACCGCAAATTAGCAGCAGACATCACCCGTCAGGGTGCGTTAATCAGCGATTACCCGCTAGGTACACAACCAGATGGGGTTAATTTTCCGCCGCGCAATCGCATCATCTCCGGGCTGTCGCTGGCAACCGTGGTGGTCGAAGCTGGCGAGAAGAGCGGAGCGCTCATCACCGCTGAGTTCGCAGTTGAGCAAGGGCGTGACGTGTTTGCGGTACCGGGCAGCATATTGGCGGCGCAGAGCGAGGGAACCAATCACCTGATCGAACAAGGGGCGCGGCCGCTGCTGCGCATGCACGAAATACTCGAAGTGTTGAAGTTGGAGCAGATCCCCGAAAAACAGCAGGCAAGAAAACTGGCGCCAATGACCAGTGATGAAAAAAAGCTGCTCACGAATTTGTCCTCTGAACCGGTGCACATCGACCAGTTATGCGAGTTGACCGGGTTGCCAATCACGGATGTTTCGGCTACACTCACCA
>JBCFBD010000096.1:0-7458 GCA_038562455.1 Anaerolineaceae bacterium
AGAGCAAGAAAATCAGGACCAGGCTATCCAATTACTTGAAGATTCTCGCCAGATGAAATCGGAATTGGAGAAAAACAAGTGGTTGATCTCACGTTAGAAGAATTCCAACGCAATCAGTCTACTCGAATCTCCAGAGAAATCATCAGGCAAAGCGAGGAGCACGAGCAAAAAATGCAGGCCAATGCTCAGAAATTATGGGAAAATGCCCACAAACATCTTGTCGCACTTTTAAGGCTTCTGGATCAGGATTACGACGAATCCTGCGAAAAAGCGACCCGACCATTGGAATCATTTAACGATAATGACCTTGCATATCTGATTCATGTTCGGCTGCGAACTTTGCAAGGGCCAGCATCGAAGAAAATTGAGCCCGAGGCAATAAATGATTTAAAACAGCGCTTGAAAGAACTCAATCAGAAATATTCTGATCTGGAACGTGAGCTCATTGCCACACAGGAATCGAAAAAGAACACACAGGCAGAGAAGGCAGCACTGGAAGCCCACTTAGCTGCCCTTCGACAGATCCAGAAAGATGAGGTTGCCCAGGACATTCAATCCCCAAAATCGGGTACTGAAGAATCGAAGGACCTTACGCCTGTTCCGGATTGGGTAAAAACCTGGCAGTCCACCAAGAACTACGAAAAAACATCGGCGGCAATTTTTGTGATGGGTGAAATGGGGATTGCTTTACGACCATCCATCATAAAGCAAATGGCAAAACGCCTTTCCTTATCAGCCGCAAACAAAAACCTGGATGAAGCCTTGAATTGGTTAATGTCACCGGAAGGAAATGACTTCCCAATCTTGGTTGAACAGATAAGTGGTGTTGTTGAGCAAGGATCAAGTTCTGGTGGAAATCAGCCTGCGGTGCTGCATTTGACTCGGGATGGTCAAGTTGCATATGAGGTATTAAGTGGCAAAATTCCCAATGAGAATGAATTTGATTCCCTAATAAGACACCATTCTTCACCGGAACATACCATTCTGAATATTCAGGCTGGGGAAATCCTAGTAGAAGAAGGTTACCAAATTCGGGGACGGGTACAGTCTATCAATCTGTCCAATGGCGAAACCTATATCCCGGATATTGTTGCTGTCAATCCCAAAACAGGTGAAGTTATTTTTATTGAGGTGGAGCGGGATGTGAGTAAAGATCAAGTCTCCAGAAAACAGAAATGGATGAAATTTTACGAAGCATCGAACGGAAACCTGTATGTATTTTGCGACAACCAAAACTGCCAGAGAGCTATTCAGGGAGAAATCAATCTTGCTTTAAATGGGTTAAATTACAACTCGTTCCTAACAAATCTCCATGGATTGCGAAATGGGAAGCGTGCAGGAAAGGATGGAAGCATCTGGTTTTCTCAACGGAGAGGAAATGAAAAATAGAACGGTGTGCGCTCCGTTCTATCTGCATCGTTCCTCTAGAGTCTTAAGGGGGAACAGAGTGATTGGTCTAACATTTCTAGGTTATACGTAATAATATGAATTGCATTGATTATCGAATCATATAATAGAAAAATCTCGGACAACACTGAATGAGCCACATGGTAGAATGCAACAGTAGAATGCAAATAATTGACAGTCCAATAAAACCAAGGTACACTTCTTCCGTCAATGGTAACAACAATCCAACGATCACTCTTAGTATTAATCTTAATCTTAACGGCTATTAATTTGGCTGGACATATCACCGCGCCTACTCAATGCTGTACTGTACAGGACAACACGAACTATGCAGGAGATACCGATTGCCTGGCTTGCACACTTCAAGTAGGCACATGGGTGCCCCATTCTTTGATAATCGAAATGGCTTCAAAGCCAAGTTGTTCTTCGCCAGGAAATCCGTCTTTGGTTCTTAGTCTTGTATTTGATATTCCACACCCCCCAATTGCTTAATACAACTGAATAGTTAACGTTTAAAAACCTCGTTTGAATTTTCATCGAGGCTTGTGGTTACGTTAACGTACCCCGCCATTTACCAGAACTTTTGTTGTTCGATCCTGGCGGCTGTACATTTGGATTCTCAATCGGGAAAAAGACCTCATGAAAAAACGACCTGTTTTACCCCTTCTAATAATAGGGATAGGCACTGTGCTCATTTTATCAGCGATATATATCAACACCAATCTTAGAACCGTATCCCAAGCTCCTCAGCCATTGACTTCCGAGGAAGAAACTTTCCCCGAAATTCCACGGGTTACCCTAAAAGATGCCTTCACAGCTTTCCAGGGTGGGTCAGCCGTGTTCATTGACGTCCGTGATGCCGACTCTTACACAAACTCACACATTCCAGGAGCAAAATCATTCCCCCTAGCTCAGCTAGAAGATCAACTGAAAAAAATTGGCGCTGAGACCTGGATCATTACCTACTGTACCTGACCGGCCGAAGAATCGAGCGCCCGTGCGGCGCGCATTCTGTTGGACAACGGTTTCAAGAAGGTTACTCCCATTTTGGGCGGTTTTCGAGCCTGGGAAAAAGCCGGTTATCCAGTGGAAACCAGCCCTTAGCCTACAAAGGATTACTAAATGCATATTATGCAAATTAAACTATCTCGTTTGCGACCAATTCTGTACCTCCTGGTGCTGCTCGTCGCAGGTCTTCTTTCATCCTGTAACAATAAGACTCCGCAGATCAGCATCCAGCCTCCTCTGCAGGATTTAGGGACTCAACCTCAGCAACTGATCGATCTTGTTTTTGAAGTGAGGAACACTGGCAACGCAGATCTTGTTATTGAAAAAGTAAGCGTTTCGTGCGAGTGTACGACAGCCGAGTTGGAAAAGAGCACTATCCCGCCCGGTGAATCAGCTGAATTACGGGTTAAATTTGACCCGGCTGAAGATAACTTGTTTGGCGAAATCCAGCGCATCATTTATCTGCGCAGCAATGATCCGAACCAACCGGAGGCTGAAGCAGAATTTCGCGCTACGATCCAAAAGCCAGAAGGATAATCGAATGCTCAAAAAATGGCTGAATAAGTTGGGCGGTGGAAATACCCTGTACTATCCGGGCTGTGTTACCCGCTATGCACTACCCGAAATACAGGAGCGATACGAACGATTGCTTCGGCAAGCGAAAGTCGATTTCATTGTCCTACCCGGGGAGCTTCAATGCTGTGGCAGTCCAGTCCGGCGGGCTGGCTATCAACAGGATTTCGAACAGTTGAAAGCTAAAAACCTGGAAACATTTGCACGTTTTAGCGTCAATAAAATCATCACCAACTGCCCTGGCTGTTATCACACACTGAAGCACGAGTACCAGCTCGATGTCTATCACACGACACAGGTATTGTCTGAAAAAGGCAGGATCTCGCCCGGCCAATTCGAACCGGATGGAAAGCAATCAATAACCTATCACGATCCTTGCCATCTCGGCCGCTGGTCAGATATTTACGAAGAACCACGCCGTCTCCTGGATCAAGCCGGCTGGCAAGTGGTCGAACTGGCAGATAACCGGACTATGAGCCTGTGCTGCGGTGCGGGAGGCGGAGTGAAATCAAATTATCCAGATCTGGCCAATTCGATCGCTCAGGCTCGCCTGACCCAAGTAAATAATGGTCGATTATGTACCGCCTGCCCTCTGTGTTACGCTCATTTCAAAGAAAATGCCGGCGATATTCA
This sequence comes from Anaerolineaceae bacterium, assembly GCA_038562455.1. Classification (GTDB taxonomy): domain Bacteria; phylum Chloroflexota; class Anaerolineae; order Anaerolineales; family Anaerolineaceae; genus UBA6107. The sequence goes on from JBCFBD010000096.1 coordinate 3,622, forward strand.
GATAATGGAGTTCAGTGAAGCCTTGATGCAGGCATCGGAAGCGAGGCGATAACCTATGATATCCCTTGAAGCATTGTTTCAACCAGGTCAGGTATCCAAACGCGAAGAGACGATGGTTGTCTACAGCCGGGACGCATCACGAATTCAAGGTCCTTGCCAAGGGGTTGTTTGGCCGGAAACTGTTAACGACGTTGTCCGCCTGGCGCAGTGGGCTGCCGAAACTGGGATCGATCTGGTACCTCGGGGCGCAGGCACAGGGCTGTGTGGCGGAGCAACCCCACAAAACTCGGTCGTTGTGGATTCATCCCGGCTACGGCAAATCGGTGCTGGTGAAATTCAATCCAAAAAAGTGATGGTTGATGCCGGCGTTCCCCTGGACTTGCTCAATCGAACCCTTCGCCAGGATGGGTTGTTCTTGCCGGTGGTCCCAGGCAGCCATCGCTCGGCGACCATCGGGGGAATGATCGCCACCAATGCCGCCGGGTTGCACGCCGTCCGTTACGGCAGAATGAGTAATTGGGTCGAGGAAGTGGTGTTGGTGGATGGGAAGGGTGAGGTTCATCAACTGACCGCTGATGACCGAAAAGCATCCTTAGGACGGGAAGGGATCACCGGGATGATCGTTCAGGCAACACTTCACCTAACGGAGATTCCCGAGATCCGTTCGCTCACGCTTTTCACGTTTGAAAATCTCGAGGAAATGCTGAAGCAAGTCGAAGAATTGAAAACAAATCCTGCTCTTTCGGCGTTGGAATATCTGAATCCCCTGGCGGCTGCACTGGTTGGTTGGACAGCAAGGCATAGTGTATTGGCTGAGTTCCATGGCGCGGAAGGGAAGATCCGGGATTCGGCTGGGATGGCCAACCTGTGGGGAGCACGAGAAAGCCTGTCTGCCCGATTAACTCAGGCGGGATTCCCCATATCCGAAGATCCGCAGTTTCCTCCTGACGCGCTGGAAGAAAGCATTGATTGGCTAACAACACAGCGTATCCCAACCTTTGGTCACCTGGGGGTTGGTATCCTTCACCCCCGATTCCTGCAAAATGATGCGCGGATCGCGGAGCTTTACCGCCGGGTTTCTGTCTCCGGTGGGCAAATCAGTGGGGAACACGGGATGGGGTTAAAAAAGCGGCAGTGGGCCAGTGAGTCATTTCAGGCAGACGTCCAGGCATTGAAAACACAGTTCGATCCCTACAATATTTTTAATCGAGGCAAGCAATGTTGACCGACCTTACCGAAAACCCAACCTGCATCGAGTGTGGACTTTGTCGGGAGGTCTGCCCGGTCTTTCAGACCCAACGACAGGAAGAATATAGCCCCCGCGGTCGCGCGATGCTAGGTTACGCCGGTCTTCAGACCCTGGTCTTTTATCAATGTACCCTATGTCGCGCTTGTCGGGCTATCTGCCCGGTTGAGCACGACCCAAGTGGTGAGACCTTACGGGCAGGATTAATTTCAGCTGGTATTGAAACAGAAGCCAATCAACTGATGATTGCCAATATTCGCACCTACGGCAATCCCTTCGGGCCGCTTGCCGAGGGCGAGTTACCTAAAACGTTAACTTGCTGCTAGAAAAGGATATCGGAACAAACATGAAAAAAATTCTATTAATTTCCAGCTTACTAATTGCACTCATCTTATTCGTGATGCCTGTCAACGCAGATAATACTGGACGGCAGGCAGTGGTCTATTACAACGAAGCTTGTGATGAATGCGCAATCTATATCAATGGCGAACTGCAAGAAATCCTCCAGGCTAACCAGGTAGAGATGGTTCGTAAAGACTATATCAACCAACGGGAGAACAGAAAGGAATTGAACCAAAAAAACGATTCCCTGGGTGTGCCGTTGGAACTGCAAAGCCACCTGGTCACATTTATTGATGAAGGCCGAATTATCTTGCAAGGCGAGCCACCCCGGCATGTAGTTGAAGACCTACTTTCCACTCAAAACCTGCCCGTTCGAATCCTGATTTACAGCGAAGAGGGTGAAGGCGATGGGTACAAAGCATGGGCATACTCCGGACCCGTGCAGTCATATGGACCAAATGAACCTATCACGACTTACTTAATCTGGTTTGAGGCAAACCAGGCATCTTTTGAAAATGTAAGCATCGATGGAACGAAAAGCAAGCTGCTTCCCGCTGTTCTGTTGACCGGACTTATAGACGGTATCAATCCCTGCGCGATGGCGATTCTGCTTTTTTTCATCACTTTTTTGTTTACAATCCGAAAAAGGCGAGCAGCCATAGCTCGCATGGGGCTTGTCTATATTGCCTGCGTTTACATCGTTTACTTTCTAGTAGGGTTGGGGTTACTTCGTGCGACCTCCCTTGTGCAGGGTCATTGGTTGGGTCAATTGGGAGCAGCTCTGCTGATCCTATTTGGAGTAACAAACCTGCTTGGTGCAGTGTTTCCAAAATTCCCAATTCGGTTGGAAGTGCCCGAAATTGGTAAAGAGGGTCTGAAAAATTGGATGTACCGGGCGACCTTGCCTGCTACCATTGTGCTAGGAACTTTGATGGGACTGGAAAGTTTTCCTTGCTCGGGGGGACCGTATGTCGCTATTTTAGGGTTACTGGGCAGCCAGACGAGTTTCTGGGAAGGCTTTGGTTACCTGGCACTCTATAACCTGATGTTTATTATGCCGCTGGTTATCATCTTGATTCTTGCCTTAAATCCGGTTATGGGGGCAAAGATTCAAGCGTGGGAAAGATCATCATCTCATAAGGTTCGCGGGATCACGGGTGGGGTGATGGCGCTCATTGGGTTAGCACTTTTGATCTGGGTTCTTTAAAATTTACTGAAATAGGAGTTGTGATGTCTAGAAAATATTTAAAAACAACCAATCGTTCGAAAAAATCACCAAGGAGGGTTAACTGGTGGATTCTTGGTGTCTTGAGCATAATCCTTGTAGCGGCTATTGCCACAATCGTGATGCAACAAAACCAGAATAATATCGATCCAGTAGCAATTGCACCAATTGAAATCAGCCAAGATAAAAGCCTAGGAAGTGCAGACGCTCCGGTTATTGTCGTTGAGTATGGGGACTACCAGTGCCCAGCATGCGGGCGGTTCGCAGAGACAGTCAAACCCCAAATTGTAGAAGAATTCGTTAATTCAGGGCAGGTTCGTTTCGTTTTCCGGAGTTTCCAGTTCATTGGGGAAGAATCACAGTGGGCGGCTGAGGCGGCGGAATGCGCTAATGAACAAGGAAAGTTCTGGGAATATTACGATAAATTGTATTCGTCTCAAGCTGGCGAGAACGCTGGAGCATTCAAGAAGGAAAACCTGGAAGGATTTGCAGCCGAGTTAGGTTTGCAGACTGAGCAATTTAACCAATGTCTGGCAACGGGTAAATACACCGAAAAAGTAAAATCGGAAACCTTGGAAGCGCAAAACCTTGGACTTCGCGGGACGCCTGCACTACTCGTGAACGGAATATTTGTGGAAGGCGGCAGTCAATATGATATTCTAAGTCAAAGTATAAAAGAGGCGCTCTCTAAATCCAAGTAGACCTTGATTTATACCGGGTACTCTAGTCCTGGGTGGTTTTCAAACCTTTGAGGTATCAAGCAATTGGCAATTTTCTGCTTCAGAAGGTAGATTATACCCAGGACTGTTCTTTGTCATTTTTGTACTTTACGAGCTGATATTTGGTTTCTCCAGCAGGATTACTCGATATTGCCCATGAAGCATTGCGGATTCATCGATCACAATAATCGCTTCAGGGATAATCTTCGCCATTTCTCCGAATCTTCGGTTAGGATCGGTTCCCAATTGACGGATTAGCCCACCCAGCAAGCCGCGGGAGAATGTCAGCCTTGAGTGATCGGGAA
>JBCFBD010000097.1:0-7325 GCA_038562455.1 Anaerolineaceae bacterium
TGACCTGATGATGCCCGAAATGGACGGCTGGGAGACCTACGATCGACTACGCCGCTTCACTACTGCGCCGGTCATCGTCATCTCCGCCCTCGGTCAATCAGAACACATCGTCAGGGCGTTAAAATTGGGGGTGGATGACTATGTGTCCAAGCCGTTCAACCAGGCTGAGGTGATCGCCCGCTCAGAAGCGCTGCTGCGCCGCAGTGGTGTGAATCGCGAGATCAAACGCCTGGTATTTCCGCACATCGAAATGGTGATCGACCTTGATACTCAGGAAGTCTTTTACCGCGGCAACCGCATCCAGTTGACCGGTAAGATGTTCGAGGTAATGCTGATCCTCGCCAATGGCGCGCCTAAAGTGGTGTCATATGACGACATCACCACCAAAATCTGGAATGAGACCGGCGATGCGGTGCGCAACCGCCTGAAATACCTCGTCTACCTGCTGCGCCAGGAGTTCAATGCAGTGGATGGCGGGCTGGGCATCATCAAAAACGTCGACCGCCTGGGTTACAAACTTCTTTCTGAATAAAAGTCTTCATCCTGTACTCGTGAGGGGAGGTTTCCTCACCAAATTGCATTTCCGTTGCGGGTATAATTGTCCCCAGGAGACCTCATGCCAGCCGAACCCACCCGCGATCGCGTCAACCCCGAAACCCTCGATACCCGTCCCAGGCGCCGCCCTGATTGGATCAAGGTCAGCGCTCCCCAAGGCGAAACCTATGCCCAGCTCCAGCAGCTCATGCGCAAATCCTCGCTGCACACCGTTTGCCAGGAAGCCGGCTGTCCAAACATGGGTGAATGCTGGGGCAGCGGCACCGCCACCTTCTTGATCCTCGGCGATATTTGCACCCGTTCTTGCCGCTTTTGCGATGTCAAGCACGGCCGCCCGGAACCCCTCGATTGGGATGAACCCGAGCGGGTCGCCAAAGCTGTGCAAGCTATGGCGCTGCAGCACGCGGTTATTACCTCGGTCAACCGCGACGAACGCGCGGACGGCGGCGCGCCCATTTTCGCTGCGCTCATCCGACGCATCCGCGAGCTCCAACCTGGCTGCTCGATCGAAGTGCTCATCCCGGATTTCAAGGGCAGCATCGACGCGTTGAAGATCGTCATGGATGCCCGCCCCGAGATTCTTAATCACAACGTGGAAACCGTCCCCTCGCTCTTCCACAAGGTGCAGCCCCAGGACCACTACGAATGGTCCGAGGCTGTGTTACGCAATGCCAAAATGCTTGACCCCGAAGTACTGACCAAGTCCGGTATCATGCTGGGATTGGGTGAAGCGCTTGATGAGGTCAAAGAGGTCATGCGCGACCTGCGCGCCTGGGATGTGGATATCCTCACCATTGGGCAATACCTGCAGCCCAGTCGCCGCCACCTGCCCATCGAGCGCTACTACACGCTTGAAGAGTTCGCTGAGTTGAAGGCTTACGGTATCGAGATTGGATTTAAGTGGGTTGAGAGCGCCCCCCTTGTGCGCTCCTCTTACCACGCGGTTGAACAGGTGCGCGCATTGAGCGCCATCCACCGTTCGCTGAACCCGAATTAATTCACTCGAATTGAAATACTAGAACTTCAGCACCGCTCTCACCGCCAGGTCGAAAAGCAACCGGCGCGCATCGCTGCGCCCATGCCAGCTGCGCATATCCCAGCCATCCGGGTGTACCAGGTCGCCGCCGTAAACGATCTGCCCTAGCTTGATCTCACGGAATTGCGCCACCGCAAAGAAGGTCGCGGCTTCCATCTCCACCACATCACAGCCCTCTGCCAGCCTTTCCAATCGCTTGCCCGGCGTTTCGCGGTAGAATGCGTCGGTCGTCCAGGTTTTGCCCAGGCGGTAGGCCACACCCATTTCCCGGCATGCCTGCTCCAGCACCTCCACGCCGCGCGGATTGGCTTTGACTTCGCGTGAAGGCGGCAGGTAATGGTACGAAACCCCTTCATCCCGCACCGCCGAAGTCAGCACCACCGGGTAGCCTGGGTCGATCTTGCGGTCCAGCACGCCGCAGCCGCCGCACACAATGTACTTCGTTACACCCACCGCGAGCAGCTCCTCCAGGAAAGCCGCCGCCAGCGGGCCGCCAATGCCGGGGTGAAAGACCGTCACCGGCTCCTTCTCGCCATCGTAGCGGTAAACCGGGTGTCTGCCCATCTCAGACCGCAGGTCGCCGAGGTGCGTGAGTTTCTCCTCAACCTTCAATTCATCGATCACGTCCTGGAAGAAGCATAATACCCCGCGCGCGGGGATGTGCGTGCCCACACCAATCTTGAATGGGTCCGGCATGGTGATGGAGGTTCGATCTTCATCGAACTCGAGGATGGGATATTCTGCTGTCATGGTCGTTGATCTGCCTTTATGTGGATTTTCGCGGGTCGTAATTGACCCAGTCGATATCATTGATGTTCCCAAACCGATTCGCCATCACCGCCAGCGCCTGCGGGTTGTCATCCACCAGGATGAAGTTGCGCCCCTGCTCCAGGCAAGCAGCGCCTGTCGTGCCGCTGCCGGCGAAGAAATCCAGCACCGTGTCGCCAGGGTTGGATGAGGCAGCAATGATGCGACGCAGGATACCCAGTGGTTTTTGCGTGGGGTAGCCCGTTTTCTCCTTCCCGTTGGTAGCCACGATGGTGTGCCACCAGGTATCGGTCGGCAGCTTGCCGCGGCTGGCTTTCTCGGGTCCCACCAGCCCGGGCGCCATATAGGGGATACGCTCGATCGCGTCGTAGTTAAAGGTGTAATTTGCCGGGTCTTTGGCGTACCACAAGATATTGTCATGCTTGGTTGGCCATTTACGTTTGGTGCGCGCCCCATAATCGTATGCCCAGATGATCTCGTTGAGAAAGCTCGACCTGCCGAAGATCTGGTCCAGCAGCACTTTGCAGTAATGCACTTCGCGGTAATCGATGTGAAAATACAGGCTGCCGTTCGGTTTTAGCACGCGGTAGGCTTCCACCAGGCGCGGCTCAAGGAAGGCCAGGAAATCATCGAAAATATCCTGGTACTCCAGCTCACCCAGCTTGACCGTGGTGTAGCGCCTGCCCTGGAAGCCCACCCGGTCGCCTTCAGCGGTGCGCACGGTGCGCAGGCTTTTGCGCGTTTGCGCCTTACCCGTGTTGAACGGCGGGTCGATGTAGATCAACTCCACCGCAGCATTGGGCAACCCGCGCAGCACCTCCAGGTTGTCGCCAAAGTAAATCCTGTTCATACCCTCCCCGTCTTCCCGCCAGCTACTCGCCGATGATCTTCACCAGCACGCGCTTCGAGCGGCGCCCGTCGAACTCGCCGTAGAAGATCTGCTCCCAGGTGCCGAAGTCCAGGCGGCCTTCTGTCACCGCCACCACCACCTCGCGCCCCATGATCTGGCGCTTGATGTGCGCATCGGCGTTGTCTTCGCCTGTGTCATTGTGGCGGTACTGCGCCACCGGTTCGTGCGGTGCCACCTTCTCCAGCCAGGCGTCGTAATCACGGTGCAACCCGCTTTCGTCATCGTTGATGAACACGGACGCCGTAATGTGCATCGGGTTGACCAGCACCAGCCCCTCGCGGATGCCGCTCTCACGCAGGCAAGCGTTCACCTGCGGGGTGATATTCACGAACCCCCGTCGCGAAGGGATGTTCATCACCAGTTCCTTGCGGTAACTTTTCATGCGCTGCTCCTTACTGCCTGATTTTACACTAAAGCGCCGCCGATGCCCGTTAAACCAAACGCGGAACGCCAGTGCGCTCCGCGTCCAATTTACTCTCCTCGGATCACTGCACCGGGTTTTCCCAGAACTTCATCTCGTCGAACTTGACCGTGTACTTGGGGGTGGTGACCGAACGCACGAACACGCCGAAGAACCCGCTCTTGAAGCTGGAGTCGCTGACTGTACCCTGCGACACACCATTCATGTAGATGGTGAACTGGTTACCCACCGCCATCACGCCCAGGCGGTTGACCTTGTTCGCGCCGGTGTTGACATCCGTTGACTGCTTCCAGTTGATCAGGATCTCGGCCTTGCCATTGGGCAACACCTTGCCGTCCCACTTCCACAGGCGCAGGTAGCCGTCGCAAGTTACCTCGTACAGGTAACCCTGGGTGGGCTCCTTGAACACCGGTACGCGGAAGATGATGCCGTAAGAATCCTTATCCGCGCAGGCAGCCGAGTTGACCGTCAGTTCATAGTAGCTGTTTGTCTGCTGCGAGACCAGGGGCAGGCGCCAGCCAGCCATAGTGGTCAGCCCGGTTAGCTGCATGGTGCCGTCTTTGAAAGCCACTGCCAGGTAGTCATCCGAATCGGTCGGCCAGGCCCATTTTTCATGGCTGTCGAACGGGTCGCTGCCGCTGGGGGTGCCCAGCTTGCGCACAGGGTCGGTGGAGGGCATCTCGCTCGTGGCAGCCGCAGTGGGCTCCTGCGTCGCTTGCGGGGTGCCGCTGCCCGCCGTGGGCTCTACCGTTCCTTCCGGCTCTTCCGTCGCCAGCACCGGTGTGGGTTCTTCTGTTGTCAGGTCAGTCGTCACGGTCGCAGTTGGGATCACCGGGGTGAGCGTCGCCGGGGCTGGCGTGGAGGTATCCGGGAAGGCGATCTCAACCGTGGGAGTAGTCATCGTCGCCAGCAGCTGTGCCACCCGGGTAGCCATCTCCGAGTCGCTGACCGTGTCATCCTCGCCCCTGGGCGGCAATGCACCGCAGGCGGTGAGTACCAGGCTTAACACAATGAACAGCGGAATCAGTTTCTTCATTCTTTTCTCCTTCTGGGCGGCAATAGTATGAACCCTACCCCGCCTTGTATCCGATCTGACGCAGGAAGTCCTTACGCCATTTTACATCCGCTTCACTTTCAAATCCCTTGGGCGCTTCGCCTTCCACCACGCCCATGATCCCACGCCCGCGCCCGTTATCATACACCACCACCTCGGTGGCATTGGCGGTGGCGCAGAAAATATTTGCCACCTCAGGCACATTCTTGACCGCGTTCAGCACGTTGATCGGAAAGTAGCCCTCGCCCAAGATGATGATGAAGCTGTGCCCCGCGCCGATGAGCATGGCATTCTCACGCGCCAGCTCGACCAGAGCCTGGTCCGTACCCGATGAGCGGATCAGGCACACGCCCGATGCCTCGCAGAATGCCAGCCCGAACTTAATGCCCGGCACTGTGCCGACCAGCGCTTCGTGGATATCCTCGACCGTCTTGATGAAATGCGCTTGCCCGAGGATGAAATTGGTGTCATCCGGTTTCTTGATCGCAATGCTTTCGAATTCCATATTGATGCTCCTTCCACATGCAGGCATGCTCTTTTAAAACCCGTTCCTTGAATATTGCAAGCTTCATGCCATCTGCTGGCGAGGGTCTGCAGGCGGCAAGTTGCGGTAAAATAGTAGCACATTCTGAAAGGACGCCGCCATTGTTCGAGATCATTTTCCTCGGTACCTCCGCCTCAGCCCCCTCTCCCAAACGCAACCTCCCCGCCTACCTTGTGCAGCACGATGAGTACCGCTTCCTGGTGGACTGCGGCGAAGGCACACAGCGCCAGATCCTGCAATCCGGCATGGGCTTCAAGCGCCTCAACCGCATCCTTATCACGCACGGCCACCTCGATCATATTCTCGGTCTCGGCGGGCTGCTCTCTACCTTCATGCGCTGGGAGAGTATCGACCAGCTCGAAATCTACGGTGGCGCCAGCGCGCTCGAACGCATCAGTGACCTGGTGCATTCCGTGGTGCTGCGCGGCGCCCGCCCGCCCATGCCTATCTCGCTCATCCCGGTCAAGCCCGGGGTGATCTTCGAAGCCGCCGATCTCACCATCAGCGCTTTCGCCGTCAACCACCGCGGACCAGATTGCTACGGCTACCTCTTCGCAGAGAAAGGGCGCCAGCCCTTCCTGGCTGAAAAAGCCGATGCGCTAGGTATCCCGCCCGGCCCGCTGCGCGGCAGACTGGTGAAGGGCGAGAGCGTCACCCTGGAGGACGGCCGCGTGGTCACCCCGCAGATGGTCACTGGTGAGTTCCGCCCGGGCACCCGCATGGCTGCCATCGGCGATCTCGGCGAGACCGACAGCCTGGTCGACCTGCTGAATGGCATCGACGGACTGGTGATCGAGTCGACCTACCTCGAGGAGGAGCGCGAAATGGCCAGGCAGTTCTCGCATCTCACCGCGCGCCAGGCTGCCAGCTTCGCCAAACAGATCGGCGCGGGCAAATTGATGCTCACCCATCTAAGCCGCCGCTACCGCGACAAGGACGTGCTGGCTGAAGCCCAGGCGATCTTCGAAAACACCTCCGTCGCACGCGATTTTGACAGCTTCACTATCAAGCGCGAAGAGTGACCCTGCCCCGTTCCAGACCGAAAAACTTTGTAACTCGCATCTCTTTGCATGCGGGTCTTTTTGTGTTATCTTATTCCTGCAAAAGTATTATCATCTGTAAGATTGGTTCATCCATTACTAAACCACAGGGGGTATGTTTAGTTGCGTACACCACTAAAAAATCGTAAAAATTGCCAAAAGCCAGACCCTGAGATGAAACTACCAACCGATCCCATCACCAATGCTGATGCAGCGACCATGCCGTTCACGTTTACATGCCCGTCGCTCGGCATGGCGGATGATCGCACCACGGTGACGCTCTTCCCCTCTCAGGACAATCTGTGTTTCCACTGCCAATCGCCTACCGCGCCCAACGCCGCTCACCAATCGAGCTATTGCCTCTCGCAGAAATTCATGGAGTGCACACTCAAGCAGCAGGATGGTCACGGCAACCTCCCCGCTGAGTCACGTTGGCCCACCCAGAGGTCAGGTTTACTCGCAGTCAGGCGGAGAACCGCCTGGGCACTCGGCATCGCGCTGCTGTTGGCGCTCTTCTTCATCCTGTGGCTGCCCGGTATCCTCTCCGACATGATGATGAACTTCGCGCCCACACCGGTCTCCGGCGGTACGTGGCCCACCCTCACCCCCAGCCCCACCAGCGAACCCAGCGCCACCCAGCTGCCCGCAGTCCTCGCACCCACCCTCACCCCGGCGGCGCTTGAACCTGCCACACCCACCAACACACCTGCGCCGCAGGTCATCAGCATGACCGTCGCCTGGGTGGATCTTGGCGTGAACTGCCGCGCCGGTCCGGATACATCGTACACCAGCCTGATCCTGCTCCTGGGCGGCGAAGCGCTCGAGCCTCTCGGGCGCGACGAGACTGATACCTTCTTTGTGGTGAGCATTCCGGGCAAGAACATCAGCGAGTGTTGGATCGTGCAAAGCCTCGTGGTTGTCGAAGGCGACCCCAGCGCCCTGCCGATCCTCACCCCCTCACCAGCGCCTTGATCCCTTCACAACCCGACTGCTCCCC
>JBCFBD010000098.1:0-7143 GCA_038562455.1 Anaerolineaceae bacterium
GCTGCATGACCAGCGCAGTATACAGGCGTTATCACGTAGTGAGACGCCTGTAATCTTTAACATCTCCGCGCAGACTACCGAAGGCAGGTGACCAACCCCGCTTTGCATTTTTGTAAGCGCGAACGGCTTGCGTGTAAACCTGATCTTCATATGATTGAATCCATCGTTATCTCGCTAACCCATTCTTGATTACAGGTGAGTCTCATGCGCAAATCCTTCGTGCTTTACTTTTCGCTCCTTATTGTTATCCTCCTCTCAACCCAGGCAGCCTGCGTGCTCAGCGCAGCGGATGAGACGGCTGAACCGGTCTACATTGTAGTCACGAACACGCCGCCGCCGCCCACCGCCACACCCCAGCCCGTGCTGACCATCGACGTGGCGCCCTGCCCCTTCCCTGAGATCTGCCCAGAGGCGCAGAGCGTGACGCTCTACAGCGACGTCGATATCCAGTTCGACGTGGAGAACCACATCACTGTGCCGGTGGGTCAGCCGGTGTACGTGCGCCTGGCATGGGTGACCTCGACCCCGGATATACTCGAGCAGAACACGCCGTACATCACTTTCTCCATCGAGATCGACGGCGTACGGTTGGATGACCCGGAGTACCTGACGTACGACGAGATCTACGGCTCGATCCACGCGCCGGATGGGTACGCGCCCGCCCTCACCTACGGGGTGGTGCTGAGCGGACTGAAGGAAGGCGAAACGCACCGCGTGGTGATCACGCGCAGCAACTCTGAGGCGATCAACGACGGTCTTGAGGATTACCCCGCCGGAGATACCACCACGCTGATCTACGTCATCACCGCGGCGAACATCCCTAAGCGTTAGCATTCGCTGCCTTCTCGCCTGGCGGGGTGCCGTCGGCGATCTGTCCGCGCAAGCGCTCAGCCTCTGCGTTCCAGCCCTGATTTTCGAGCTGCTCGGCGAAGAACCTCAACAGCGCGTCGACCACCTCGTTGATGGCCTCGTCCTTGGGCAGGTTGGGGTCGGGTCTTACGTAAATGTGTTTGTTGTTCATGGTGTTCCTCCTTTTTTGCATCAGGAGGATTGGATAACAAGTTCGGAGATCGCTTAAAACAAAAACGGAGCCTATCTTTCGGGGCTGGGTGCGCCTCGCGCATCGAGGTCATGACCTCGAGGCACCGCTGCCGTCTCCGGGCCGGTTGCCAGTCCGCGCATGGCGGACGTTCCTGATGCTGGTTTAAGTTTAACACCGCGCAGTGGTAGGTGTCAAGGGTGGAGATTTCCAGGGTGGAGATTTCCACTGGAGATTTCCACCACAGAAACCACAGATTACACGGATATGATTTTGCAGGGGCGCAGCGGGCTGCGCCCAGCCTGGTAAACCGGGTTTCTTGTGCACTTGGAAACTCGGTTTCTGCACCTGGACGCGGGTAGAACAGAAACCCGGAGACGGGAAGAAGACTCCGGGTTTATAGGTATAAGTTACTTGTAGAAAAAAAATGACACCCCTGTCCTAAATTTCCATAAATCCAATGCTTTTAAGATATTCATACGTTGGATTATAAAAATCTGGATTTCTCGTTGGGTCTTCACTATCACCAGAGGGAACTACAATGACCATTCCTTGCCTCGCGCGTGTCAATAGGACACGATAAGCATTTTTCAAATAAACCTGTTTTTCTGGTTTTCGGACGTGATTCCATTTTGTACCGCAAAATGATAGGTACTTCCATCCATTTTTGGTAAAACGAAAATCACCGTCCCAGATTACACAGGTCCAATCAAGTTCAAGCCCTTGAATTTGAAATTCAGTTGCGACATCTTCTAGGTAGTAGGAAGATCGAATATCATTCTTCCCATCTAAAAACCAATGAATAGGATCAATGTTAAACCGAATGTCTACCGCATATGGCTTTAAACGATATGCTTGTGAAGATACTACTAACCCGTACCTTTCTGTACCTCGGGCTTGGTTTTTGAGCCATTTTTTAGCAGTTGATAATTCCCTAGTTATTACCATAGGGTAATCTTCTTTTAGATTCAATAAAGTCTGCCTTGCTTCAATTGGTTTAAGATCAAGGAGTTGTTTTATTAATAGAGAGACATTTTCATTCCTAAATGAACGCATTGACGTTGCTAAGTGTAAGTCATCTTTTATAGTAACTTTACGGTTAGGCTTGATTTCCTCAAGAATCTTACCAGCACCATATTCAGAATCCGTTAACCGCGACGAAATATAAATATCCCATTCAGGATATGAAATATTTAATGATTGAATCCATTCGGTGATACCTGCTTCCCCAGTATTAATTTCTTGACCTCCTCCAACTAAACAAATAATCACTGCCCAATCACCATGCCTATTGAGACAAGAAATTAAAAATTCAGGTTCGGATTGATTGAAATTTGGAATGTGTTTCTTTCTCTTCATGAAATTTGCGGTTTGTTGAAGATTCCATGCACGTTGTGCTTCATCAAAAATTGCTATATGTTCTTTTGGCTCTCCTGTGTCTATTAGATATTCATCTCGAAAATGATGGACATTTTGGATAAATGTTTTCACTTCTCGTCTTGCATCATCTTTCTTTAGTCTAATCCCCTTATGGATTTCTTGGCTCACTCTATCTCGAGCAAGCGCTTCCCTTAGTATCTCAACTAAGGGACCATTACCAGATAAGAAAACGCTTGTAAAGCCATTTTCTTTGTTATTGTTTTGCGTCGCGATATTAAGTCCCACGAGCGTTTTTCCTGCCCCCGGCACACCCGTAACGAAGCAAATAGATTTTTTAGATTTATCTTTACTTGAACGAATAATTTCTGAGATTACATCTGTTGTTTCAGCAAGATTTATTGCGCCTGCATCACTTCTAGAAATATCTTTGACTGAATGACCGTTATACAAGGCCATTGCGGCTTCGATTATGGTAGGTGTTGGTTGATACCGTCCAGATCTCCAAACGGCTACATCAATTTCATCGCCCACACAAAAATTCTTTACATTATCAATTATTTCTCTCAATGTATTAGGAGATGATTTGATAGGAAACAACAGTCTATCATCATGATTTGTCATCGAGATAGAAAAATGAGTTTCATTCGATCCCGTGGCAATTAATATAGGTGCTAGGTATTTATTATGACTGGTCTCATGAAAGTTTTTAAGATCCAATGCATAATCCCAAACCTGATCTAGTGCGTAGGAGGGGAAATCGTGCTCTCCGACCTTAAATTCGAGTACAAAAACCACTGCCCCGATCAAAAGCAAGACATCGATTCTTTTTCCCATGCGAGGTATTGCGTACTCAAAGAATATTTGACCAGTAAAGCCTAACAATACTCTTTTCAAAATTTTAATTTCTTCTATCCAAGCATCCCTCTGGGTTTGGACTAAATCGAAGTCATTGTTTTGAGCCAAATACCCTAATATTTGTCTAGTGTCTAGACATAAAAACTGCTCAATAGAGTCGGAGAAAAAATCTCTCTTCATAGCTCGCTTCTTATTTGATGGTGAGCGGGTTTGTTTTAGTGATTCTCTCAAGTATACATAAAAAATCATGTCTTGATTGGGGTATGTCGCTGTAGGGTGGATTGAAAACCCACTAAAACAGAATTCTTTAAAAATTCCTTACGCTTCCAGGAAGTTGCTTGCCCCTTATCGATCTCTTTCACTATCATTAATCTGTAAATAACCCCATAAACCCCTTGACAACCATGTTATAATAGAACATATATTCTAACACACAAGGAGTATCATGTCCGATTCATCTGTCATTGACCCCGCGAATTTTGCGTCCCCGAGCGAACTTAGCGAGAGGGATAACGACCCCAACGCTTCCATCACGCAGCCTAAACGCAGCAGGGGTCGCTTAGACCCAACTTCATTAGAAGCACCCCGCGAAGCGAAGCGCAGCAGGGGCGCCCCCAACGGCAACAAGAACGCCCTCCGCCACGGGTTCTATGCCAGGAACCTGGGCATGGCCTCACCTGACAATCTCGACGAACGCGAAATGCGCAATCTCATGGGTGAGGTGGGCATGATCAAAGATTACATGTTCATCCTCTACAACCAGAACATCCACATCCGCGATTCTGCCGTCCTCGCAGAAACCCTGCGTGCGCTCTCTCTCGCTGGCATGGCGTTATCCCGCCTGCTCATCGTCCACAACCAGGTGCGCCTTACCCGCTCCCGCTCCAGCTCCACCCTCAAAGACCTCCTCGCTGATATGGATGAAGCAACCTCCCGCGCCGGTCACATCTCCGCCTCCGTCAACCGCTCCCTGCGCGACGATGATGAACTGTAAGCGATTTGTTTCTTTTTGTTTCAACAGTTATCGAAACCATGCGCAATGAAAAATATTTCGTGTCTTTCGTGTTTTTCGTGGTTGGTGAATTTCTCGCTGTCTGCCTGCGCTGGAACGAACTGTGTTCCACGTGTGCGCCCCTGCGGTCTATGTATACCCTCGCGTTTTTGCCCCCCAGTGTTTTCGGGGGAGCAAAGCGGAGGGTACTCGCGTTTTCAGCACCCCGGACGTATTTCCGGGGGAGCGTTGCTATCCAATCACAAACCTGGCGAATGAGTTGTTTCTATTTGTTTCCGCGGTCTATGCGTCCCCGAGCGATCTATGCGAGAGGGAACAGTTATCGAAACCATGCGCAATGAAAAATATTTCGTGTCTTTCGTGTTTTTCGTGGTTGGTGAATTTCTCGCTGTCTGCCTGCGCTGGAACGAACTGTGTTCCACGTGTGCGCCCCTGCGGTCTATGCATACCCGAGCAAAGCGAGTGGTACGAGCGATCTATGCGAGAGGGAAAAGTTATTGAAACCATGAGACCTTTTTTGGAATTGGTAGAGGAACGAGAGTATCCGCCAATGAGGTTAAAAATCGGTAGGGGCAATTCACGAATTGCCCCAAAAAAAGGGAGGTTCACGAGGTCCCAGAGTGAAATCTACGAATGGGATGAACCTCCCCTACGACTATCTACTCTCGATTCTCTACTCTCGCTCTACCTAAAGCCCAGCAGCCTTCCTCAGCCCCTCTGCCTTATTGGTGTACTCCCACGTGAACTCAGGCAGCTCGCGCCCGAAGTGGCCGTAATTGGAGGTGAGATGGTAGATCGGGCGGCGCAGGTCGAGGTCGCGGATGATCGCGCCGGGGCGCAGGTCGAAGTGCTCGCTCACCAGTTGGGCGATCTGCTCATCGGAGATCGCGCCGGTGCCGAAGGTCTCCACGTTGATCGAGAGCGGGTGCGCCACGCCGATGGCGTACGCCACCTGGATCTCGCAGCGTTTGGCGAGCCCGGCGGCGACCACGTTCTTGGCCACCCAGCGCGCGGCGTAGGCAGCCGAGCGGTCCACCTTTGTGGGGTCCTTGCCGGAGAAAGCGCCGCCGCCGTGGCGCCCCATGCCGCCGTAGGTGTCGACGATGATCTTGCGCCCGGTCACGCCGGCGTCGCCCATCGGTCCGCCGATGACGAAGCGCCCGGTGGGGTTCACGAAGATCCTGGGCTGCCCGTCGAGCAGGTTCTCGGGGATGGCGTAGTTGATGACGTGTTCGATGATGCCCTCGGTGATGTCGGCGTGCGTGACGTTCTCAGCGTGCTGGGTGCTCACGAGCACGGTATCCACGCGCACGGGCTTGCCGTAGGCGTACTCCACCGTTACCTGGCTCTTGCCGTCAGGGCGCAGCCAGGGCAAAATGCCCGCCTTGCGCACCTCGGAGAGGCGCTGGGTGAGGCGGTGCGCCAGGTAGATGGGCATGGGCATGAGCGTAGGGGTCTCGTCGCAGGCGTAGCCGAACATCATCCCCTGGTCGCCGGCGCCGATCTCGTTAAGCTCCTGGTCGGTCACCTCGCCGCCCTTGGCCTCGTAAGACTTATCCACGCCGAGCGCGATATCCGGCGACTGCGAGGAAATGGCGGAAAGCACGCCGCAGGTGCTGCCGTCGAAGCCCTTGTCAGAGCTGTCGTAGCCGATGCCCTTGACGACCTTGCGCACCAGCTCGTCAAAGTTGACGAAGGCGCTGGTGGTGATCTCGCCGAGGATCATCACGTACCCGGTCTTGGCGGCGGTCTCGCACGCCACGCGCGAGCGGGGGTCCTGCTCGAGGCAGGCGTCGAGCACCGAATCGCTGACCAGGTCGCAGAGCTTATCGGGGTGACCCTCGGTGACCGACTCGGAGGTGAATTTGAAACTTGGGCTGTCCATGAAAGAACTGGCTGACATTGCTGTATCTCCTTTTAATAAAAAATGCCCCGTACCGGTAAACTCGAGGGGCAAGGTCGCGTTCGGCTGCCCTCTATCTTCCAGATCCACTGTCGGAATTGGCACCATATCATCTCTGATTGGTTGCCGAGGCATCATCGGGCCGGTCCCTCCGCCTCTCTGGATAGAAGTGCCGTATCAGGGCTATGTAATTGACAACAGTTTATCACGCTGGCGCGGTGATGTCAAACCCCCGCGGGTCACAATTTGGAGTGGGAAGAAGGGCATAGGAATGGCTCGTTGCAACCCTGGAGCGGAAATTGCGTTATATTGTTAAGGAGGTGCGTTGATGAATATAACGATGCTCAGCCTGGTTATTTTGACAGCCTACCTCATCGGCTCCTTCCCCACGGCGCTGCTCTACTCGCGGGTGCACGGGCGCGTGGATATCCGCGCGCTGGGCGACGGCAACATGGGCGCGCGCAACACCAAACGCGCTTACGGCATGCGCGCCGGCGTGATGGTGGCGTTGGTGGATATCATGAAGGGGCTGCTGGCGGTGATGTTGGCCGACTTCGCCGGGCTGCCGCTGGTTGGTCAAATGCTGGCGGGCGCGGCGGTCATCCTGGGGCACGACTTTCCACTCTTCGCGCGCTTCAAAGGCGGGCAGGGCTTCGCCGCCACCAGTGGGGTCTTTATGTACCTCTTCCCGCGGCCCGCGCTGATCGGCGTGGCGATCTACTTCACGGTGTACCTGCTCACGCGCAGCTCTGACCTGGGTGCGGGGCTGGCAATGGGGCAGCTCTTCTTGTACGAGGTGTTTACCGGCGCACCGCTGCACATGCTGGTCTACATCGTGGGCGTGCTGCTTTTCATCCCGTTGAAGAAGTGGCTCGACAGCCCGCGGCGCAGAGCATTGGAGAAAAGCGCGGGGGAAGAGTCCATGCTGAGGGGATGAGGCGCCGCAGTTGGGAG